>JBFFBS010000235.1:0-5744 GCA_041560295.1 Syntrophobacteria bacterium
AGGGACTACTAAAATGGAAATTCTAGCTCTACTGGGTTCACCCAGAAGGCTTGGCAATAGCGAATTGATGGCCAAGGAAATCAGCCGGCGCATTCCGGATCCGCACCGGTTAAAGCTTGTCCGTCTTCCTGAAATGGACATCAGACCATGCCGAGCATGCTACACCTGTTTGTTCGATGAACATACCTGCCCTCAACGGGATGATTTCTCAAGAATCCTCGAAGCCCTACTCCAAGCCGACGGCCTCATTTTGGCCGTTCCGGTCTATATGCTTGCAGCCAACGCCAGTCTGAAACATTTTCTCGATCGAGGTCTCTCATTGTATGGGCACTTTCAACAGCTTTGGGGTAAACCGGCTGTGGCGGTTGCCATCGCAGGCATCCCCGGAATGGAAGGATACACCAAGCTTTGCCTGGACAGTGCCCTTCGGCTTATGGGTGCCCAACCCCAAGCCAGTGAAGTAGTTTACGGTGCCCTGCCGGGAGAGGTGTTTATGAACCAAGACAACCTCAATATCGCTGAAAAGTTAGCGAAAGCACTTTTCGGCTCACCTCCAGACTGGCAAAATGAGCCCTGGCGCTGCCAGGCATGCGGCGGCGACACCTTTCGATTTCTTGGATCAGAGCAGATTCGCTGCATGACATGTAGCAGTCCGGGGAAGGTTCTGATAAAAGAAGGCCAGATCGCCTTTGCAGTGGATGCTCACGAAGACCATTTTTTCTTGACTTTAGAGGGGGCCCGGCGTCACCTTCACTGGCTCCAGGGTATGAAAGGGAGATTCCTTGAGAAAAAAAAGGAGCTGAAATCTATCTGTCTGGATTACCTTCATGAGGGCGAGTGGCTGGAGACCAAGCGAAAAGAAAACAAACCTGCAACAGACTCCTGACGACGGAAACCTCAGGTTCAAGTTTTTTGTTGCAATTTTGTGATGTTTTTTCTAATTTATTTGCTAGCGTTTTTTCCTTCGCACATTACAAGCATGTTCACGGGAACACTGCTTTTCATGAAAGGAAAGACTCTTTTCTCTTTCCGCTATCCTCTTCTCTGGCTGTGCAATTTTTGTCCAACCTCAACGCAAAGGCGTAGGTATGACCTGACCCAATTCAAGCATGAGCGGGTAACTGAAAAAGATGAAATCACTTGGCAAACATTTGATCATCGAGTTGTTTCAGTGCGACAGCACCCTCCTGAACGACGTCAAAATCCTTGAACGCCACCTCTTGGCAGCGGTCCAACTTTCCGGGGCCACCGTTATCCAACCATTCTTCCATCAATTTTCTCCCCATGGCATTACCGGGGTTGTGGTAGTCGCCGAGTCTCATTTCGCTTTGCACACCTGGCCGGAATATGGCTACTGTGCGGTGGATATCTTCACCTGCGGCGATACTGTGGATGGCCACGTGGCGCTCGACTACCTGAAAGAGAACCTCGGAGCCGCCAATGCTTCTGTCATGGAGATAAAACGTGGTGTCCTGGATCTCCCCCAGTCTGAAATAAGGCACAAACCCGACCAGGATGCAGCATGACTGACCCCATCTGGTTTACCGAGGATGGTGCTACAAACATCGTCGTCCATTATCGCTGCCTGCGCTCCCTCTACTCCGGACGTTCACGCTATGCCAAGATCGACATCGTCGACACCGTGGAATACGGACGCATGTTATTTTTGGACGGCATTGCCCAATCTGCCGAACAGGATGAGTTTATTTACCACGAAAGCCTCGTCCACCCAGCCATGCTTATCCACCCGAATCCGAGAAGTGTTTGCATTGTCGGCGGCGCTGAAGGCGCAACCATCCGGGAGGTTGCTAAGTATCAAGATGTCAATCGGATTGTAATGGTTGACATCGATGAGGAACTGGTGAATGTCTGCCGGCAACATCTAAGCTCCTGGAGCAAAGGAGCATATGAAGACCCACGTCTGGAACTCCACATTGGCGACGGCCGGAAATTCCTTGAACAGACAGAAGAGATTTTTGATGTGGTTATTGTGGATCTTAATGATCCTACCGAAGATAGCCCAGCAGTGTTTCTTTTCACCCGCGAGTTCTATCAACTGGTTAACCGCTGCCTTAGCCGGTACGGGGTCGGTTGTTTCCAGGGGACGGATCTGCAGGCAACGCGACTCACACTCCATGCAAGAATGTATAACACCATCTCCTCTGCATTTACGTTCGTCGTGTCTTATCCCTACATGATGCCCTCGTTTCATGCAATGCACAGCTTCATCCTGGCTTCCAAAAAACTTGATCCGCGGACCCTGGATCTGGGAGAAAGGTTGCAGAACCTTGACTTAAAACTCCAGTATCTTTCCCCTTCCTTCCTCCACGCCCTCTTCCGCATGCCTGGTTACGTGGAGGAAGCTTATGGCAAACACCAGGAATTGATTACCGACGCCAAACCTACTCCTTACGAAACCTAGTCCGTTGTTAGTTGTCCGTTGTTTAAAAAGCATAGAGCATAGGGCATGGAGCATAGAGTAACTAACAAAAGGCTCAGGGCATAAGGCGGCAGGAAACGCGAGGCAGGCGACTGACAAACGGTATTCGGTTCAAGATTACTGATGAGTATCCTCTGTGTTGTCGGCTAGCCGTTCCATGACGAAAGCATCCTCGCCATCGTGGTAATAGCCCTCTATTCTTGCCTTAATGCTAAAATCAAGATTCAGGTAGAACCTCTGGGCCCCTACGTTACTTACCCTGACTTCGAGGCTAAGGGATTTTCCACTGCAGTGCCCAATGACCTTCTGTACCAATCTGGTCCCTATGCCCAGCCGCCTCTTATCAGGTCTTACAGCCATGGAAATTATGTGCCCATCTGCTTTGAACACAATGTAGCCGTCTATTTGATTACTCACCGTTACAAGAAAGGTGTGGGGATATCTTAAATGGAGAAGCCATAATTCCTCACGGTCGTATTGAGACTTAGGAAAAGCCTGAGCTTCAATCTGCAAGAGCTCATCGAAGTCTTTTGAATGCACCGGTCTGATCATGGCCTCGAACCATTCTGGATGATCATCATTATACTGTATATTGTTGTTTCAGCGGGAATGATAAGGGAAGATTGTGCTGCTTTAGGATGGTAACTGAGGACTGATGCTATCTTTTTCCGGGCGGGGATAAACCCCGCCCCTACGATGTGATGTGCTTGCCGTGAATGTAGGGGCGGGGTTTATCCCCGCCCGCTTGCTCATGGCCAATTGAAGTGGAAGGTATATTAACTAGGAAAGGCTGTCTGATCAGATTCTTTGCGTGTTCAATTCTGAAAATGAATCTCTAGATTTTTTGCTAGCTGGCGCACGTTTTCTTCGGCGTATTGCAACCGGTGGTTGACTATGGCTAAGTCCTCTGTGGCATCAACCTGGCTGGTAACTTTCTCCCAGGCAGCCTCTTGAAGATGTCCGATATCAACCATGGTAGCGTCGCCAAAATCTTGAAATAGCTGAATAAGACCCTGAGTGTATTGTTCTGTGAATGAAAAAAGATAGGCAAACTTGAAGTTTTGGCGATAGTCTTTAAAAGAGGTGAGTAACTCTTTTTGAGTCTCTTTCTTGACGAGAGCAACAGCTTGCCGAAACACCTCTTCGTTAGACTCTGCCATATCTGTTGTTTTCCGACGGAAAACCCGACTCTTAAATCCTGAAAAAACCTGACCCAATCGCCTTAACCCGAACCGCATCAGAATAGATCCCCGCCCCAGAGCCTCCGAGCGCTGCAGAAAAGCAGAGAAAGGTGGTGGTGCTATGGTCGGCCTTCTGGGCTCCGGCAGTACCTCTGGCGCTACCAGACTGAGTGTCAGACCTGATTCCGTCAAGGTTTGCTGATATTGCCGGAGAGCCTGCCCCATAAGATCCCAGTAGCCGGCAGCCGCCTCCATGAGCTTATTCTCGATAAGCTCTTCTTCGTTCTTGGCAAAGTCTATGATGCGCAAGTTAACCTTGTCTATAATATGTCGCGCCAGCATCTGCCTAAAATCATGGTAAAACAGATAAAGATTGGCGAGCCACTTCCTGGTTTCCTCTGCCTTGGTCTCACTAAAACTGGCCACCTGATAGTTTTCTATCATTTGCATGGTATCAGTAATAATAGGTCCGTACTTGGTGTCAAAATAGGAATCAACCGCAGACCTGATTTTTTCTTTTAGAGAGTTGCGCAAGCCGTCTAAAGTGTGCTCCACCGTTCCGATTGCCGCCTGCACGGATTGTTGGCGCATTTTGATTTCATCAGCCAAAGCTTTTAACTCTTCTTGGTCTTTAGACAGTAGTCTCTGCCGGGTGGTAACCGAATCCTTCATACTCTGGGTTACCCGCTGTAGATGACTCAGCACTCCTCCGTAAAGAGCTCGACTCCGTTCGCGGTTTACTAGATTCTTCAGATCATCACAGAACTGTTTATATCCTCGCTCTGAGAACTCAACCATTTCCTCATCGTCATGCCAGCCCTCCAATCGTCTTCCTTCCCGTGGAGACAACTCGTCCCTCCTGTTTGCGGTCTCCAGTAGCTGAAACAAGGCAGAGAAAGAATAAATCTTGGCTTCTGGCACCAGCAGTCGGAGCTCTGCGGCTACCCTCTCCTGCAACCGCTCCAGACTTGCCATATCGTCATGTTCGTCTAAATCAACATTCAAAACAAAAAGCGTCTGGGGAAGAAGTCGGAGTATCTTTATGGCTTCGATGAGTTTCAAGTCAGCTTGCCGAATCCCTACCCTGCTGCTGATGAGGTAGAGTATGCAATGGCTGCTGAGCAGGTATTCCTGCAGCATGGCAAAGTGAAGTGGATTGGGGGAATCGCTTCCCTGACAGTCGCCCAGTTCCACCATCTCGCCCAGCCACGAAATGGGCAACTCCAATTCCATATCCCGAAGGTAGACTGCCTGCGATTCCTGACTGACGAAATCCTGGTGCTGCTCAAGCTCCTCGCCGGTGAACTCGATCCTTACGGGTTCATTTCTCACATGACCGCTCACTTCACTGTACCCGTTCAAGTAGCCGTTAATGAGGACCAAATTGGGATCGAATGTTTCCCGGCCCACAAAATTCTCTGGGCTTACCTCTTGCATGAACTGCTGCAGATTAATCCGATCTTCCTCCTTCCGCAGGTCTATGGCCGCTGCCCTCTCAGAGCCTCTCTGCAGTGCGACCATAGACAGAGCCTCGTTGACTTCTGCATTAATCTCTTCCCAAGACTTAATCTCAACCCAGCCTTTTTCTTCTGAGCCTGAACGAATCCGGGTGATAAAGGCCGTGATGATCCCGGCCCCCCGTTTGAGTAAATCTCGACCCTGCATGGCATTTATGAAGGTGCTCTTGCCGGCTTTCACCGGCCCCACGACAGCGATCCTCAGGGTCTGGTCCTGCAGGGACTCAGATACGGCTTCGATACTGCGACGCCATGAGCCAACCTGGGCTGAATCATCTCGAAAAAGGGGGGAGAGCTCCTCAGTAAGAGTCGCCAGGATTTGCCGCAAATTTTCTAGCCCATTCTGAGTGTCAAGATTTTGTTGCATAGTGGACATCAATTATTTCAAGGTTTTTTGTGCCACCAGGGGTACGGACCTTAACATCATCCCCAGGCTCTTTGCCGATGAGGGCCCGGCCGATGGGCGAGGTCACCGAGATCGTACCTTGAGCCAGATCAGCCTCATATGGCCCCACCAAACGGTACCGCACTTCTTCACCAGAGTCCAGGTCTTCAAGATCAACCGTGGTACCGAAAATCACCCGGTCACTTGAATCGTTCTCCACC
>JBFFBS010000236.1:0-5726 GCA_041560295.1 Syntrophobacteria bacterium
AAGATTCGGCCACAGGTCTGTCTCCACCAAAACAAAGAGACTCGCTCTAATGCTCTTCACCGTCCTTTGCATCAGCCACCAGAAGTCCAGCGGCATATAGAAAAAGTGGCAGTCCAGGGAGGTCAGCTTCTGGCGGGCAACGTGCTGTCCAGACTCAGTGGTGGTGGTAATAAGAATCTTGTAATCGGGGAATTCTTTTCTCAGGGTGTGCACCAAGGAGACAACAGATAGAACTTCGCCCACGGAAAGAGCGTGCACCCAGATCACTTCACCACGTATTGGTCCTGTCAGATCCTTCAGACCGACTCCCAAGCGAGGACCAAGATTCTGGTGGTATTTACCGGTGAACGATCTCCATAGAGCTAGATAAAGAATAACAGCTGGGAATGCCAACAGCCACAGGACATTATAGAGCCAGAACATGTGGGAGGCCCGCGGATATTTGTGGGTTGGTTCTCTGTGGTCTCATCGTCCCTTGACTTACTTGTTCACCTGACCACTGACGTTTGTCACCGTCTTGACCGTAGAATTATTATCTAATTGGGCGAACTGCATGTCATATAAGCGACAGTACTCACCGTCACACTCCATCAACTCATCGTGCCGCCCCTCCTCTACAATGCGACCATTTGAGATAACTATTATTCGGTCCGCATTTTGGATGGTGGAAAGTCGATGCGCTATAACCAGGGTTGTCCTCCCGGCCATGAGGTTCTCTAGAGCCTTTTGCACCTCCAGCTCCGCCTCACTGTCCAGCGAGGAAGTGGCCTCATCCAAAATCAAAATCGGCGCGTTCCTGAGCAGTGCCCTGGCAATGCACAGCCGCTGTCGTTCTCCCCCTGACAGCCGCGCCCCTTGCTCACCGATTAAGGTGTCGAAACCCTGGTCCATTTTCATAATGAAATCATAGGCATTTGCCGCCTTGGCCGCAGCGATTATTTCTCCGTCACTCTTATTGATATCACCATAGGCAATATTGTTGCGCACAGTGTCATTGAAGAGAATGGTCTGCTGGGTCACTATGCCTATCTGGTTCCGGAGTGAATCCATGGTCACATTCTGTACATTAATACCATCGATGAAGACGGTCCCATCAGAAACTTCATAGAACCGGGGAATCAAATCCACCAAGGTACTCTTACCTGCTCCGCTCACCCCCACAATTGCAATGATCTCGCCAGCAGAAACCTTGAGGTTAATATCTTTGAGCACCGGTTCGTTTTCGTAACGAAATTGCACATTGCGGAGTTCAAGCTCCCGTTGGATGGGTGGCAGCTGAATGGCATCCGGTGCTTCTTGAATTCCCGGCGAAGTATCCAGGACATCATAGATCCTTGTGGCTGCTGCGATTCCCTCCTGCACCACATTGTTTACTCTACTCAGTCGTTTTATCGGTTCGTACAGCAGAAGCAAAGCACCTAAGAATGAGAAAAACTCTCCGGGCGTGGATACCCCTTCGATGACCCTATAGCCCCCGTAGAGAATAACAAAAACAATAGCTATGCCGCCGAGAAACTCCATCATCGGTGAAGAGAGGGCACGTACCATCACTGACTTCATTAAATAGCGAAAGTATCTAATGTTTTCCCTGTTGAAGCGCTCTTTTTCATACTCCTCCATCCCGAATGCCTTGACAATGCGGCTCCCACTGATTGTCTCGTGAAGAATTACGGAAATGTCCCCCATTGATTCCTGACTCTTGGTGCTTATCCGGCGAAGCATTCTGCCAAACTTCACAACTGGAAAAAATGCAAACGGTAAAACCACCATGGCGATCAAAGAAAGCTGCCAATCCCGAGCGAACATGACGGCCAGTAGTCCAACGAGGGTCAGTGGATCTTTAAGCAACCCGGTAATCGCATTGGAGACAGCTCCCTGAATTAAATTTACATCGTTGGTGACGCGAGACATTAAAAGCCCTGTGGGCATCCGGTCGAAAAAGGAAAGAGGGAGTCTCTGCAGGTGGTCGTAAAGCTGCTGCCTCAAGTCAGCAACTATACGTTGGCCAACATAGCTCATCAAATAAGCATGTCCCCACTCGGTCAGGGCTTTTATGGTGAAGACCAAGAACACCACGATAGACAGAAACTTGAGCAATTCTGCTTTCTTTTTTATAAATATGTCATCTAGAACCGGTTGGACCAGATAGGGCAAAGCTGCGGTACAGATAGCCACCCCCACCATGCACACCATGGCGATGGCCAGCCGGTGCCAGTGGGGCTTGACCAGCTTCAACAACCGCCGGTAGATATCTCGCTGCTGATTATCTGGCATCCATCAACTCCATGGCAATAGCTGCCGTCCTGGCGGAAGCACCGGGTTTTCCCACACTGTCGCGAACTTCTGCGAACCGCTGTCTTATCCATGCCTGCCGGTCACTATCGCCAAGAATAGCCATCGCCTCCCTGGCAATTTGCTCAGGATTCGCTTCATGTTGGATCAATTCCGGTGCCACAGTTTCTCCGGCAACGATATTTGCCAGCGCCACGTGTTGCACCTTTATCAGCCGCTTGCCAAGCCAGTAGGTCAGGGGATTGACTTTATACACTACCACCAGGGGAGTACCGAGAATAGCCGCCTCTAAAGTCACGGTGCCCGAGGCTGCGATCATCATTTCACACACTTGAATGACTTCATGAGTATTGTTCTCTATTACAGTCAGAGGTATGTCTCTTCCCCTCAAGTAGGGATCAATCTGGTGACTGCGGATGGTAGGGGCGAGCGGCATGAGGAAGTGAATGTCTGGGATCTCTTTAGCGAGGGCGGCTGCAGCATCAAGCATCACAGGCAGCAGTTTTGATACTTCATTAATACGACTGCCCGGGAGCAATCCAACCAACCGGCTTGCTCGGTCTTTTGAGTAGCGGCTCCGGGGCAATGACTTTTCATCTGTAACCCGAATGACATCCAGCAGCGGATGACCCACAAAAGAGACCTCAACCCCTCCCTCTCGATAAATCCTTTCCTCAAAAGGAAGGATGACCACCATTCTATCCACCCGCCTCCGAATGGTTTTAATTCTCCCAGAACGCCAGGCCCATATCTGAGGACTGATGTAATACATGACCGAAATACCAAGTCTTTTAGCCTTGCCGGCGACAAGAAGATTAAATTCAGGATAATCGATCAAAACAACAAGATCGGGCCTCCTCCGCTGCAGATTTGTTGAAACCACACGAAACACCGACAGGATGGTAAGCAAGCGCTTCACTCCAGGTAGTCCAACAACGCCCATCTCGTCAGCGTTCCAGAGGAGCTTTACGCCTGCCTCTCGCATGTGCAGGCCTCCCACCCCCAGAAAAGAAACAGAGGAATCTACGGCGCGGATGGCCTTCACCAGATTACCGCCGTATAAATCCCCCGAGGCTTCTCCTGCTATGATCAGTACTCTTTTGCCCTTGGTCGCCATTGGCAATGTCTTATTGGTACATAACAGCGGTTGTATAACTCATGAAACATCCGGGCTCGTTGGAATCACCGAGACACTGTCTCAAAGCTCATGGCGCCAACCGCTCAGCCCGAAACCAATTCCCAGTCGCCCCCCCTGTTGTTGAATGAGTTCACTCACCTGTGTGGCAACCTCAAGGGCCTTACGTCCTTCCTCCCCGCTCACCATGGGCTTCGTGCCGGTGCGCACTGATTCTGCAAAAGCTCGCAACTGCTCTTCAAGGGGGTCAGTGTCGGCAACAGGCAGCTGCTGATACTCTATTTCCGGAAACCCGTCAGCGCCTTTTTCAGCTAGTTTGCGAAACAGTTCCACTTCCCTCTCGGCATAGTCCAAAGACAGATAACTGTCCGGCTGAAAGATTCGTATTTTCCTCATCCTCTTTGCTGAAATACGGCTGGCAGTAACGTTGGCAATACAGCCATTCGCAAATTCCAGTCTCACATTCGCGATATCAGTGTGAGGAGTAAGGATCTTGGCTCCACCCACCCTTAAATCCTCCAATGGAAATGGCACCAAGCTCAGTATGATATCGATATCATGGATCATAAGATCTAAGATCACATCAACCTCAGTACCCCTTTCGGTAAAGGAGGCGAGTCGATGAGACTCCACAAATAGCGGTTGCTGCACATATTCCCTTGCAGCAACTACTGCCGGGTTGAATCGCTCCAGATGTCCCACCTGAAGCACCAGATTATTCGCCTTTGCCAGTTGAACGAGGGAATCCGCCTCCTCCAGGGTCGCTGTCATGGGTTTCTCTACGAGCACGTGAATGCCAGCCTCCAGAAGATCACGAGCAACCTGGCAGTGATCCTGGGTAGGCACTACCACGCTGGCAGCATCAACCTTGCCAATAAGTTCTCGGTGTGATGCACATGCCTGGCATGAAAAATCCTCAGCCATTCGTCGGGCCCGGCTTGGCTCGATGTCAGCTATAGCTACCAGATTAGTCTCTCCCAGAGCCGCGTATTTCTCCGCATGAAACTGACCCAGGTAGCCAACTCCGACCACAGCCATCCTTGGAGCCGAAGAGTTGACCGTAATTATAGGTTTTATCGCCAAAAGCGCGTTCCTATTGTCCCCCACTTCCGCTTCAAGCTGGTGGTTCAACTCCAGCATCAAACCATCTAACTCTGAAGCTTTTTCCCTGTCCGCTGGCCTGCTTAAAATGGCAATCCTAGCATCGTTGGCAGCCTGGATCATCTTTTCCCTGTCAAACATCAATGTTCTGTCAGCTTCCACAACCAACACCGAAGCGCCCACCTCTTTCATGGTCTCGATGGTCTGAAGCCCTACAGCAGGAACATCGAAACGCAGGTCTTGATTGGGCTTGCAAACCTTCACAACCACCACTTCACTTTTTCCCAAACGACCTCCGCGCCTGATTGTCTCATCAGTTCCTTCTATAGCCTCCACTGCCAATACTGCCTGATCCCGAACCAAGATACATTGCCCTATGTCCAGTTTGCCGATTTCCTTGGCCAGGTTCCAGCCGAAGTTTATGTCCCGTCTCTCCCGAGCATTGGGCCTGCGCCGCGTCAGGATTCCAGGGGGGGCCAAAAGGTCTGGCAGGAAAAGGGTCGAGGGTCTCACTCGGATGCCGTGTGCTTCCAGTTCTTCGGTAAAAGCCCTCAGAATTGCATCGTCTTTCTTGTGGAGCATTCGGGCGAGCAACCGTACGGCCTTCCAATCCGGCCTGATCTTGCTGAAAAGCTTGGTTTTGGCCACAGCTCCCGCCATCGCCACTTCAGTAACCTGGGCTTTCTGAAAGGTCTCTATCATCCGGCCCAGCTTTCCCAGACTCACCCAAGAACATAGGTCCACCTCGGATTCCAGGAGCTCGTCGGCCTCTCCCTTAAGGGCCACCGCCACTACTTCGACTCCGTTTTGCCTTGCTGCTCGGGCGAAGAGGATGGGAAACTGGCCTCCTCCCGCAATAAGTCCAATTTTTTTCATTAGTTCACTGTGTACTTCTTTCAGGTGATGGCAGACTCAGCGGCCTAAAAACAAACATTCCCACCCTGATCATCGAGTAATGCCACGCTGGGACCAACGGATAAAATCCAACAGGACTCTCACTTCATCCACGTCTCCAAACTGACTCTCGGCTACATCCAGCGCTTCCTTGAGTGTCCTTTCGGTCAGAAACAAGATACGATAGCACTGCTTCAAAATCTTGAGTGTCGTGGCGGGAAAGTTCCTGCGCTTTAGCCCAACGGTATTCAGTCCGTAGAGCTTGGCGCGATGTCCTGACACAAGCATGTATGGAGGTATATCT
>JBFFBS010000237.1:0-5707 GCA_041560295.1 Syntrophobacteria bacterium
GCTTTTGGTCTTTGATAATACAGCGGTGCGCACAGAGATGGCACTGTACTCGCTGATCTTCCAACTGCTCATATAGCATTGCCTCTTTCATATGCAAAATCCCTAGTCTGGAGGGGCAAAGAAAGGATTACAGAATGAATTAGTCTGACTTTTTGCGCAGGCTACTATTTTCGCCAAGGAAACATTATGGGCGCAGAAGAGCTTCGGGCGGGTGTTCCTCTTTCCACGCAGGCGGCGGCGAAAATACCTTGAGGCTGCCCTGAGGCAGTTGGCCATGTTTTTTGTGCAGCGGCGTCTTGAGGTGATCTTTGCAGGTGATAAATCGGTAGCATATGTCCACTTTCATCACAATAAAGGCACCCAGGGGATTTTGCTGGAAGAAGGGATGATGTTCCACAGGACGCGTAATTTTCCCTAAGGTCGGTGGGAAAAACAGGGCCGTACCCCACTGAATAGGGATAGGCCCCATAATCTTCTTAATCATTTCTTTGAGTTCCCAGACGCTGAAAAAACGAGCCTGGCAATAGATGTTGTCCTCGAGCAATCCCCTGAGGCGACGATGCATGGCCATCAGCGCATATTTATTGAGCACTCCCAAGACCACGCGGCGGTTGGTAACTCTAAAGGCCTCCGCCAGCGCTTTCTCCGGATCTTCAGCGAATTCCAAAGTGTTAATCAGAGTGGCGAGATCAAACTCATTGTCCTCGAAGGGAAGATGTTCGGCCCATCCGAGATGAAGGTCCGCA
This sequence comes from Syntrophobacteria bacterium, assembly GCA_041560295.1. GTDB lineage: Bacteria > Desulfobacterota > Syntrophobacteria > BM002 > BM002 > BM002. The sequence goes on from JBFFBS010000237.1 coordinate 747, forward strand.
CCTCCTCGCAGTCTACTTCGTGCCTGCTCTAGCATGTACGGACTGGCATCCAAGCCGGTCACCTGGAGACCCAACTCTCTAAACCATTCGAGATGAATACCTGTGCCGGAACCAATATCCAGAAGTCTTTCCCCGGGACGGGGCTCCAAATAGCGCTTGATAAGAGCCCGCTCCAGTTTAAGCACCCGCGCACCACCCGGCCTCTGGTACCATTCATCATAGTGCTGGGCGCACTTATGATCAAACCCACTCTTCAAGTTGATTCCTCCGTGCTCGCCTAGCGCAAAGCGCAGAGCGTAGGATAAAAGACCATATTATGTCAGTGGGCCTGCCAGCTAATTGGATAATCTGCAAACTGATAATCCTAATATTTCGTTCAGAATTTGAAACTTACGCCATGCGCTTCGCGCTAGGCGCTCTGCGCTTTAAATATCCTCCCTCAGCACGGCACCTTTGGCACCTGAACTCACGAGTTTACTGTAACGATAGGCATAGCCTTCCTTGATCCTGGGCTCTGGGGGCTGCCAGCGCTGCCGCCGCTCTTCTAGCTCCTCATCAGAAACTTTAAGCGTCAAGCTTTTGGCGGGGATGTCTATTGCAATCCGATCCCCTTCCTCCACCAGACCAATGGCGCCGCCATCAGCTGCCTCTGGAGAAATATGGCCGATTGCTGCACCCTTGGTGCCGCCACTGAAGCGGCCATCTGTAATCAGGGCTACCTCCTTGTCCAACCCCATGCCCGCAATAGCGGAAGTTGGGGTCAACATCTCCCGCATACCAGGTCCACCCTTGGGACCTTCGTAGCGAACCACCACCACATCGCCCTTACGTATCTGCTGGCTCATGATTGCATCCACCGCGGCTTCTTCGGAGTCAAATACCCGGGCGGTTCCTTCATTTACCGCCATTTCCGGGGCCACTGCCGACTGCTTCACCACCGCCCCTTCTGGCGCCAAGTTGCCGAACAAGATAGCAATCCCTCCCTCATCGTGGTAGGCATCTCCCAGCGTACGGATCACGTGGGGATCCCTCACTTGTATCCCCTGGAGATTTTCGCCCACTGTCTTGCCGGTAACGCTCAGGGGGCTACGGTGAATCAGGTCGGCCTCATCCAACCTGGCCAGCACCGCCTGAACCCCCCCAGCGGCATCGAGATCTTCCAGCCGGTGCGGACCAGCCGGGCTCAGACTGCACAGGTGGGGGATGCGGGCGCTCACCTGATTGAAGAGATCGAGGTTAAGCTCTATTCGAGCCTCCTGAGCGATGGCCGGAACATGCAGTACCGTGTTGGTAGAGCAGCCCAGAGCCATATCTATGGCGATGGCGTTTTCAAAGGCTTCTTGGGTAGCAATCTGGCGCGGCGTTAGGTTGCCAGCGATCAATTCCATAATCTGCATACCCGCCTTCTTGGCCAATCGGTAACGGGCTGCCGCCACTGCCGGAATGGTACCATTGCCCGGGAGGCCGAGGCCCAGCGCCTCGGTGAGACAATTCATGGAATTGGCAGTGAACATACCGGCGCACGAACCACATCCGGGGCAAGCGCAATCTTCAATCTCAGTCAACTGTTCTTCAGTCATCTTCTCTGATTTTACTGCGCCTACACCCTCGAAAACAGTAATCAAATCTATGGCTTTGTTAGCCAGTCTACCGGCGAGCATGGGGCCGCCACTCACCACCAGCGCAGGGATATCGAGCCTGAGCAAGGCCATCAGCATCCCCGGCACCACTTTGTCACAGTTGGGTATGGCCACAATGCCATCGAAAGGATGGGCCCGGGCCATTATCTCCACCGAGTCGGCAATGAGTTCACGACTGCAAAGTGAGTATTTCATGCCCTCGTGATTCATGGCAATGCCATCACAAACGCCAATGGTGTTGAACTCGATGGGTGTACCGCCAGCCATACGGACGCCAGCCTTCACAGCCTCAGCTATGCGATCCAGATGAATATGGCCGGGAATAATCTCATTAGCTGAATTTGCGATTCCCACCATTGGCCGGGCGATCTCTTCATCAGTGAAACCCATGGACTTGAACAATGACCGGTGAGGAGCCTTCTCTACTCCCTTTTTCATTATATCGCTACGCATGGTATTCCCCTTTTGAGGTACAATGAGAGTACAATATTGGGCAGTCTAAATGAGCGGCAGGTAGTCACTCCGTGGTCTTTTTGGCACTTAGTAACTCTAGAATAAAACCCCCCGATTATCAAGGATAAAAATAACACTTGACAGTGTTCATTGCTAACTATAGCTTACTTGTAAAAGGTAGCTGACCTCTTCATCCTCACGACCAGGAAGGGCAAAATGGATGATTATAAGGCCGTCTATCCCATTGGCATCATCGCGGAGTTATTAAACATCCACCCCCGTACCCTGAGAATTTACGAACGCGAGGGTTTGATCAAGCCTGCGCGCCGCAGCGGTAAACGATTCTTTTCCAACAATGACTTGAAGTGGCTCAGGTGCCTGCGCAAGCTTATCCACGAGGACGGCCTCAATATTGCCGGCATCAAAAAACTCTTGACCCTTGCCACCTGCTGGGAAATTCGTCAATGCTCCGAGGATGAGCGCAAAAGCTGCCCGGCGGTGCTTGACTTTCCTGTTCCATGTTGGGAGCTAAAGCCAAAATCCTGTCTCAGCAAAGAGCTTGAGTGTCCCAACTGTGAGGTTTACTTGAAGAAGAAGCAGCAACTCATGCTTGACAACTGCTGTGAGGACACGCCCTCCTAAAAAAATCCTGGTGGCTTCGCTCCGGTTAATCAGCGAAAAAATTGGAATCATGCATAGATGTGGTACACTGGGTGGTACACTGGTTGGAGAAATGTGACCAGCAAGAAGTTTTCCTCCTTCACTTGACGCAGCCTCTTGGAATTTTTATAATCCGAGCAACTGCGGGAACCGACCAAGGTAAAACCTAAAGCTCAGAGCACGTGTTCCATTGAAACTCGTGAAAGGTTGAGTGCTAGTGCCAGTTATCACTCAACCTTTGATATATCTCACTGAAGCAATGAATCTCCAAGAGTTGTAGACTTTCGGTTGGGGTTATCATGTACACTGTGGGCATCGACATTGGTTCTGTGAGCATCAATTGTGTGGTCGTAGACAAGGATGGAGATCTAACCTACGAAGCTCCCTACCAACGCCACTTCGGCAGATTCGTGCCCGAGACCCTCGAGACACTCCAGTCGATATACGAACGATTTGGCGAGGAGCACATACAGAGTGTCGCCTTCACTGGCAATCACGCCAAGATCATTGCTTCCCGACTCGGGGCACTTTATGAGTATGAATCCATCACCCAGGTGCTAGGTGTACTGTATCTGGTTCCTGACGCCTCTGCCATTATCGCCATGGGAGGCCAAGATGCAGCCCTGTATCTGCTCACTCACAAAAACGGGCAATGGTACCTCAAGTCTTTCGCCATGAACGGGCCCTGTGCTGCTGGGACCGGCTCCTTTATTGACCAACAGGCAGAAAGGCTCTCTTCATTTCTCTACGACGAGAATACCTCATTTTGTCAAGAACACATTTCTGAGATTCTGGCCAACTTCATTGCTCGAGGCAGGGAGAGCACCGGTGCTGCCCCGGTGGCCTGTCGCTGCACCGTCTTTACTAAGTCAGACATGATTCACTTGCAGAACAAAGGTGAGCCGCTGGGGAACATCATCGCTGGCCTCCATCAGGGCAATGCTGCCAACTACATCAGCACCATTGTTGCAAGCCAAGAGGTGCAGGGCCCGGTAGTTTTCATTGGCGGTGTCGCCAACAACGACCTTCAGGTGGAGGCCTTTCGCCGCTACTTCCCCCAGTTGAATGTACCCCCGCACCACACCTCTCTGGGGGCACTCGGAGCAGCTCTGTTCGCTCGTAGCCAAGAACAACAGGGCAAGTCCGATCTCACCGCCCTAAAAACCATGGTGGATGAAGGGGCCAGTGATTTTCCCAAAGCCCCGCCCCTCCGTCTCCGCAAAACAACATTCACTGACAACGTAGTCATTCCGAAACGAAAGGTGTCACCCAGTGCTAAGCTTCAAGTTTTCCTGGGGGTTGACATCGGCTCCACTACTACCAAGACCGTCCTCATGGATTCGAACAAGAACATTATCCACAAGCAGTACGTTCAAACCCAAGGAAAGCCCATCGAAGTGGCCCAGAAACTCCTGGAAGGGATACGTGAGGAATTTGGCGACGGTCTTGAGTTTCTTGGAACCGCTACTACGGGATCGGGACGACATGTGGTAGGAGATTTTATCAAAGCTGATCTTATTATCGACGAGATTACAACCCATGCCCGGGCAGCGGTTCTCTGGGACCCGGATGTGGACACGGTTTTTGAGATAGGCGGCCAGGACTCCAAATACATCTGGATTGAACAAGGCAATCCCATGGACTTCGATATGAACAAGGTATGTGCCGCCGGAACCGGAAGTTTCCTCCACGAGCTGGCCAACAAACTAAGCATAAACATTGTCAGAGAGTTCCAGGACATTGCCCTGTCTTCCGACAGCCCCATCAATTTGGCCGAACGCTGCACCGTGTTCATGGAATCTGACTTGGTCTCTTATGCTCAGAAAGGTGCCCGCTTGCAGGATCTGATCGCCGGACTTTGCTACGCCATCGTCCACAACTACCTCAACCGCGTAGTGGAAAAGCGGAGGATCGGCAAGAGAATCATGTTTCTCGGCGGACCGTCGCTGAACAAGGGAATTGTTGCCGCCTTTGAGAATGTTCTTGACCAAAAAATAATCATGCCAGAGCATCGAGAGGTTCTCGGAGCCCACGGCGCTGCTTTAAGCATCATGGAACAGAGAGTGAACTCGGAATTTGTCAGGTCGGACTTCCCTGGCCTAGATCCTCTGATTCAAGCGAACATCTCCAATAAAGAAAAGATCTGTCGCGCTGATAAAAACTGCCACAACGAGTGCAAACTAAAAATATACGACTTTGGTGGACGCA
>JBFFBS010000238.1:0-5697 GCA_041560295.1 Syntrophobacteria bacterium
TCCAGAAAGATGATTGAAGGAATGTAAGACCACGTTCTTGGAGTCGAATTTTCCGGCCAACCATTTGATATTTTTTATGAATTTAGTAAGCACCTTTGCGCTCCGTTCAAGGTCCTCAGCCTCCACGTGGTAAAAAACCACAACAGCATGATGGCAGTCGGCCTCCTGGTTCTGATCGGGTACTTGTTCCAGCACCTTTTGGTAGGTCTTGAACCAAAAAGAGGGCGCGTAGAAAAGGAGAAGTTTCATCAGGGTATGTGCCTCTAGCTTGAAGATAAGCTATTGTGAAATAATACAACGGCGTAGAGGTAATGGTCAACACGAAGCACTGGAGTATTAGACTGATAGAATACTGGATTACTGGGACCTAATCAGCTATAAGGGTTGATAATTTCTAATACTTCAATACTCCAACACTCTAAAGGCTCATGAAGACGCAGTTAGGATACCAAGTCATATTAAGGCGGTTCACACAATCGGAGGGAAAAGTTTGACTGAGCCACTGCATGATCAACTAATCCATCGCAATTGTCCTTTGTGCCAAACAGACAATCATGCCGAGGCAAGACTAGTCTCGCATCCTTTGTGGCACCTGAAAAAGTGTGGAGTGTGTAAATTTGTGTATCTGGAAAATTCTCCCACTTATGAAACTGTCCGGGAACTCTTCTCCTGGAGAGGATATAGGACCGAGGAAAGGAAGCGGAAGAAGAATACTGAAAAACCTTTGCTGATGGAGAAGCTTTATGATGCTTCGGCATATGTGCGGAGAATTGCGAAGCGAGATAAGCTGACCAAACTTGTACACAAATACATCCAAAAAGGGCCTTTACTTGATGTTGGGTGTGGCGTCGGTCGCCGGAGCAAACGATTTTCAGGAGAAATAACCCCGTACGGAATCGACATTGAGCATGTGGCTGCAGAGATGGCAAATGAGGCATTTGCCGAGCGAGGTGGTTTTGCGGTTTGTGCATCTGCAATTCGAGGAGCAGGAGAGTTCGAAAACGAATTCTTTGACGGGACCATTATGTATGGATATTTGGAACATGAAATTAAACCTTTGCAGATAATGAAAAAAGTGAGTGAAAAACTGGCACCAGGTGGAAAGCTTATAGTTAAAGTTCCTAACTATGCTAGCATAAATCGTATTGTGCGGGGGAAGAATTGGTGTGGCTATAGATTACCCTACCATGTCAACTTCTTTACACCAAAGACTCTCTCTTTGACTCTCAAGAAAGCCGGTTTCGCAACCATAAGATTTGGAATCCTCGACCGGCTTCCTGTGAGTGATAATATGTGGCTTGTAGCAAAGAAGCAATAAGGCCAGCGAAACTAGCATTGACCTTAAAACCATTTGTTTCTACTTACAAAATCCAAAGTCAGCTCAATGAGGATCGTCATTATTCTCATTTTTCAGGTTTTAGATTGGCGCAAGTCGAAACGGACAACTCATAGAATTTCTCAATCTACAATCTGAAATACCCATCATGCTAATACTTGTAGCGGTGGGACACGCTCTAAGGGCTTTGGAAATAGGCAGACGAAGATTATTTGATGTCTGCTCGGTAGAGTCGCAGGCTGTTGGAGACTACAGTTATGCTGCTCACCGCCATGGCAAGAGCTGCCAATATGGGATGTAATTGTCTAAGAAAGGCCGGCAAGAATTCTAGAGGGTAGAGCAACCCTGCAGCTACCGGAATGAGGATGATATTATAAATGAAAGCCCAAAAGAGGTTTTGCTTTACGGTTCTCATGGTGGCACGACTCAAGTGAAGGGCTCGAGGTACGCCAAGCAGGTTGCCGCTGGCCAGAATGACTTCGGCAGTCTCGATGGCCACATCTGTCCCGGTTCCAATTGCGATACCTACATCCGCCTGGGCCAGGGCAGGGGCGTCATTGATACCGTCGCCCACCATGCCAACCTTGAACCCTGCATCCTGAAGTTCTTTGACTTTCATTGATTTTTCTTCGGGCCGGACCTCAGCCACTATTTCATCCACGGTAACCTGGGCAGCAATGGATCTGGCAGTCTGGATATTGTCGCCAGTGAGCATGGCCACCTTCATGCCCTGCTGACGAAGTTCTGCCACAGCCTCGCTTGCTTCTGGTTTCAAGGAATCGGCAACGGCAATCAAACCCAGCAGTTGTCCTTCCATCACCACCGCCATCAAGGTCTTGCCCTGATTCTGTAGGTCTTCGATAGACTTATTTCCTCCAGTAATATCGATGCCCATTTGCACGAACCAATCAGGCTTGCCCACGTAGACTAACTCGCCGTTTATTTTGGCTTGAACGCCAAGTCCTCCTGATGCTTTAAAGTCTTCAGGCTCGAAAAGCTTTAAACCCTTGCTCTCTGCCTCCTTCACAATGGCCTGCCCCACCGGGTGTTCGGAACCTCTTTCAACTGAGGCGGCAATGCGAAGCAGCTCCCGTTCATTCAGCACTGACGACCCTGTATTGAACGAGATCACATCAGCCACAACAGGTTTACCCAGAGTGAGAGTCCCTGTCTTATCAAAAACAATGGTCTCCAGCTTGGTGGCTTTTTCAAGCGCTTCACTGTCTTTAAAGAGGATACCTCTCTCTGCGCCCTTGCCGGTACCCGCCATGATCGCTGTGGGCGTGGCAAGACCAAGGGCACAGGGACAGGCAATGATGAGAACTGCCACCAGGCGAATCATGGCGGGTACAAACTCACCGCCCAGGCTCCACCAGAGAGTGAAGGTAAAGAAAGCAATTCCGATAACCCCAGGGACAAAGACGGCAGCAACGCGGTCGGCGAGAGCTTGGATGGGGGCCTTGCTTCCTTGAGCCTCTTGAACTAGACGGATTATCTGGGCCAAAGCTGTATCCCTGCCCACCTTTGTTGTCCGGAACTTGAGACGGCCTTCGCTGTTGATGGTGGCGCCAACCACTACATCCCCAGGGCCCTTATCCACGGGAATTGGTTCACCAGTTAACATGGACTCGTCCACAGCCGACTGACCTTCCAGGACCACACCGTCGACCGGAATCTTTTCACCGGGACGGACAATGACTACATCCCCCACCTGGACCTGGCTGAGGGGAATTTCCACTTCCTTGCCATCCCTCTGGATGGTTGCGGTGTTTGGGCGCAAGCCCATGAGTTTTCGAATTGCGTTTCCCGTTCTCCCCTTGGCTCTCGCCTCCAACAATTTACCCAGCTTGATCAGGGTGATGATTACCGCCGAGGTCTCGAAGTAGACGTGGCTGCCCAGAGAAGGGGAGAGCACCACCCCAACAGAATAGAAATAGGCAACCGACGAACCCATGGCCACCAACACGTCCATGTTGGCACTGCGGTTCCTTAAACTTTTCCAGCCTCCGGTGTAATAATCCCAGCCGGTGTAGAACTGCACCGGAGTTGCCAGAATCCAGAACACCCAGTTGACCCAGAGAGCATGACTCCAGGCTCCCAAAAGTCCAAAGTCCCTGCCCATGCTCCAGAGAAAAAGGGGTACAGTGAAAAGGAGACCAACAGCAAATTTTCTTGTTTGATCCGCAATCTCAGCGCGCCGTGCTCTTTGCTCCACATCCTCTATTTCTGAGGTCTCATCTGGAGGGATGGCGTCAAAACCCGCCTTCTGAACAGCAGCAATTATGGCATCGACATTGGTCAGGGTTGGCAGGTATTCAACACTGGCTCGTTCACTGGCAAAATTGACTGAAGCCTGCACCACTCCAGGAACCTTTTTGTTGAGGGTTCTCTCGATGTTCATGGCACAATTGGCGCAGGTCATCCCAGTTATAGGCAGCTCAACCTTAGCAACGGCAATTCCATAACCAGCATCTTCAATCATTTTGACCAGGTCACTAACCTGGACCTTTCCGGGATCAAAAGCTACTGATGCATGTTCCGCCGCAAAATTGACATTCGTCTCCTCAACCCCCTGAAGTTTTTTCAGGTTCCTCTCGATATTAAGAGCGCAATTGGCGCAACTCATCCCGGTTATGGGTAGTATGACATTTTCGCTAGACATGGAAGCTCACTTCGTTCGTCGCATAGCGCAAAGCGCTTAGCGCATAGCGGTTTTACATTTGAGGTTTTACGCTTTGCGCTATGCTCTATGCGCTATGCTTTTTTGTGCAACGGACAACCGACGCGGGCAGCAATGCCCGCTATTCGGCTGCAGGATAATTTATCTCATTCAGCGTCTCTTTAATCTTATCCAGCGTGGCCGGCGCATCCCATTCCAGGGTGACACTCTTGCTCGCGGGATCTCCTTCCACTGTGGCAACGCCTTCCATCTCACTGAGCTCTTTTTTGATGCTCATCACACAGTGACCGCAGGAGATATTTGGTATCGATAATGTCTTGGTTTCCATATCAGCTCCTTGAAAACGCATAGCGCTAAGCGCAGAGCGAAAAAGCAATTGGGCGCAGGGCGCAAAGCTCAAGGCCGAAGGTAAAAGCCTAGTAGTCAGTATTCAGAAGATAAAGACTGACACATCTCTTTGATTTCTCCTATCTCCTGTCTCCTGACTCCTTTCTCTATGCTCTATGCTCTATGCCTTTACTTATTCATTACTGCACGCTGTCTGATGCTCACTGACTCCGGTTTTCTTGAACCAATCGTTGAATATGGCCCAGGCACAGCCCACCCCTGGTCGCACGGTTACAGCTTCCACCGGACAGTTCATGGCACAAGCCCCACACTCCATGCAACCGTCTCTGTCCAAAATTTCTATAACTCCACCATTGAGCACAAATACCGCGTGACCGCACACATGGGTGCACAGACCGCAACCTGTACACTTGTCACTGTCCAACTCAAGCGTGACAACATCTTTCAGATAACGAAGGTTCATTTTTTGCCTCACAAGATCTTTCCCACCAGTAAAATGGCCCCACCCGACACAATTGATAAGATAATCACCGGCACGGCAATGCGCATTTCTTTTTGCACACCGGAGAGGGAAGTAAAGGTGCTACAGCCGGTGAAGTTCATGGCAAAATATGCAGTAAGTGCCGGCGCTATGAGGAATAGGCCAACAAGACTCGCTCCACTCCAGTTTGATGCCAGAGTAAGGCTGAGCAACAATGCCCACAGCAATCCAACCTGGGCACCTTTGAGCGAAAAAGCCCTCCCAGGAATCCATGGAAGGAGAGCCGGAGTAACGACTGCCCCCATCAGAAGCGCTCCCAGATACGTCAGCCCTGGTGTAAAGCCCCGCGAGAGGGCTCCAGCAAAACTGAATCCATTCCCCCCCCAGCCGCTTAGCAAAAATATAAGAAACAGTGCTATCAGTGACGCTTTCCAAGCAGTCACCAACTCCACTGGAGTCAAGACCAGACGATCCCAGAGGGAAAACCGTATCCGCCTGATCTCCTCGGTAGCCTTCTGGCCATTGTCGAGGTATTGGGGCACATCGCCAGCCCTCACCGGTCCATATCTTACTCGGAACCCGGTTGCCTTTTTCACTTCATGTCGAGCCACCCCAGGAGCTCCTAGCTGGGGCAGAATTATGGTTTTGTGGTTGACTACTCTCTCCAACTCAACCTTGTGGATACGATTTACCAGCTCAGAGGTGCCAAATGTCCTCTTGCCGGCAGCACACCAGACGTTGATGCCAAAGGTCTCCAACACCAACAACCACAGGTTCCTCCCCGAAAGCTCACGACGAAGCAGATCAAAACTCAGCTTGTAGTTTGCAGTAACGAGAACCGGAGAGTCAGAA
>JBFFBS010000239.1:0-5686 GCA_041560295.1 Syntrophobacteria bacterium
GCCAGCCGTATAAAAGTTGAGCTTAGCGGCCCTGAGCGAGGCGTGTAACGCCGAGTCGAATGGGTCAGACCGCAGCGAGTGGTTGGAATTTTGTTTATAAGTATTTATTTTCTATAGGTAAGTTCAACTCCATGCCAGGGACAGAATTTCCAGGCCCCGCTCAACTTTTCTCCGTCAACTGGGCATATTTTTGCTTGAAGAAGCGAACCTAAAGGCAATCTCCATTTGAATTCTCTCTGGTCCAATTTCACGGAGAAGGCTCCCACACTCTTGGCAACTGCAATATGCTGCCCCATTGTGTTTTTGGCTGGAAATAGAAAAAAATGCATGTTTTGCCCTATCGGGCCGAGCATGTTCACAAAAACAGGCTTCATCATTGATAGAAAATTTTTTGTGTCTGCATCGATATTTTCGTTGCCCAATGGGCGATAAGGAGCTCCCTGGCTATCTATAACCTGAATACTGCCTCGGATAGTTTTTTCAGATTTGTAGGTAACCCCTCCGAATGATCCGATATTGCCATCAACAGCAACGATGAGCATGTAAGGGCGAAGGACTTTGATGAACTCTTCCGTTTGTGCTGCCGTCATGTTTGGATCCTGTTCAAAACTAGCCCGCCAAAACTCCTCTGGAATCCACCAAATGAGAGTCATTTCACCTGATCTATCACTCATCTTCTGAGTCTCTTGCACCAGAGCATTGATATCAACTTTTCTATCTTGGGCAAAAGACAAACTCATCCATCCACAGATAAAAAGTATCCCGATAAGAACTATTACCTTCCAGAATTTTATGGACTTCATTTCCTCTCGTCCTTTCTTGGCCATCAAATCACGATTTCCGTTTTGAAAACGATGGTGGCGTTCCCGCCCACTTGCACTTCGACAGGCTGTCTTTCCCGAACGTCGACAGATACGGTAACAATACCTGGTCTGCCGATAGCCTCTCCTTGTTTGCCGCGAAAAGTGACTATTCCATCAGATGCACTGAGAATCTGGTGATGCACCAAATATGCCCCGAGAGGTCCGTGGGCATTTCCTGTTACCGGGTCCTCTGGAATCCCTATAGCAGGTGCGAACATGCGGCCATGAGTCAATATGTCTTCAGAATCAGAATCAAAGGTGAAAACGAAGTATCCATTGCAGTCGATTATCTTACTCAGGGCAGTTAACCGGATCATATCCGGGTGGAGAGCGTTCAGCGTTTCTCTTTTATTTATGCCTACCATCACTTTCGAATGCCCGGTAGATGCTATTTGTATCGGACAGTGCTCGTCCAGATCGCTGGTAGTCAAGCCTAATGCTTTCATGATTTCAATTTGCTTTTCTTTCCCAATAGGAGGAGATATCTCAACGCTTCCCTGGGTCATGATGATTGTGTAGTCGGAGTCCTCCTTGACAATATCCACCGGCAAGATGCCGATACCAATGCGTTGCTGCACTGTGCATGAGGGTAGATCGTTTTCAATGGCACGAACATAGTGAGCGGATATTGTGGCGTGTCCACACGAGGGGACTTCAGTTGTTGGAGTGAAGAAGCGAATCCACACTTCGTGATCAGATGCTGCTGGAGAGAGAATAAAGGCTGTCTCAGCATTGTTTAATTCGCGGGCGATCGCTTGCATTTGTGAATCTGTAAGGCCGTCAGCATTGGCCACAACCCCGGCTGAATTTCCTGCAAATCGCTCTCTGGTAAATGCATCAATCTGGTAAATCCGAAAGGTCTTCATTGAGTCAGCTCCATTTTGTCTGGGCGCGTGCGATTGAGAAGAAGTGCCACGAGTGGCAGTAGAACCCAGGGTATCGCGTAGTAAACGGTCAGATACCAATATCTAGAGATGAATTGGATACCGTGGCCCAGGTAAAGCCCGCAGTAAAGCCAGTCATAGAGCGCTAGAGGAACGGTGAAATAGAATGCCAGCCAAAGTGCAACCGTAAGCCGCCTCTCTGGCCGTAACCGCCTTAGAGCAAGATAGACGATAGCAGCTATGGGAATCAACACAAGCGAGTCAAACCAAATCATCAGAACGTTGGAGTACTGCTGATAGTAGGAAGGCAGCCCAGCTACCCAGAAGCCGGCCCAGACAACGGTGGCGATCACGAAGATTCGAATGTGACCTCGCTTGGTCAATTTGGAATACCTCTAAAAGGCCCGCATAACGGCCGAGCTCAGTGGCCCATCCTGGGCCGGCTTGTCACACCATAGTCACGCCTTGGCCTGACGACGGCGAATCCGACTGCAACGAGTTGTTAGGCTCAATTTACTTCAATAGTTATTCCAAGTTCAAGAGCCGCCTTGCGCACTGCATCTATAAAGGCCATGAGGTCGTCGGGTGAAAGAATGACACGAGAGCCGCCCTCAAGCCTTACTTCAACTCTGTTCAAATCGTTCGTGACAAAAACCTGATAACGTCCCCACGTCTTATTCCAGTAGCTGCCAAAAGTTCCGTGAATCCCCTCGACGCGTGCCAGGCCGATGCTAAATCCAGGAGGGCTTGTGGCGGGGCTGAGTAGCTCGCGGACCGCTTCGAGTGGAATCCGCTTGCGGCCGATGGCTCGGATGACGGCAATTTCACTTGAGGTGACCGCGTAACCTGTTGGCCGGAAGAAATAGGGAGTCCCAAATGCAAGCACAAAAGGTACTGGAAAGAGCAGTATGAGGGCTTGAGAGAATCCAACGGCAAAACTAACGCCGATAATAAGGGGCACCCCGATGCCGACGCCGTAACCGACTGCATATGTAAGCAACCGTTCGCGCGGACCAAGGCTTGCTGAAAAGACACTTTCGTAAATCAGGGATCCCATCAAATTCTTTCTGGCGTGTAAAGGTATGAATGAAGCGGCCCTTCGACCCATTCGACAGGCTCAGGATCCGCCTGCAGCGAGTGGTTAGGTTGCGGCCAGCTCACAGCCAAGCCAGATAACCGGGCCCACCCAGGGCTCTGACTGCCACCTCGATTTCAGAGGCCCGCTTCTGAACGTACTCAGAAGGACGGAGAGCCGACATGCGTTTCGGGCTAGGCAGCACGGCGGCCAGAAGCGCTGCCTCATGGGAGGTGATTCTGCTCGGGGGCTTGCCAAAAAACAATCGACTCGCTGCATCAACCCCGTAGACATTGGGGCCAAACTCCACAACGTTTAGATAGACCTCTAGAATTCGGCGTTTCGGCCACGTGAACTCGATCAGCACTGTGAAATAGGCTTCGAGAGCCTTACGAAGGAGGCTCCGGCCAGGCCAAAGGTATAGGTTCTTAGCAAGCTGCTGGGAGATCGTACTGGCTCCACGTAGGTGTCGGCGATCTTCCTGGATCGCCTCCGAGAGCGACTGGAAGTCGAATCCATGGTGGTGCGGAAATTTCTGGTCTTCGGCCGCGACGACGGCGATAGGAAGAGCGGGCGAGATCTCACCCAAGGGAACCCACTGTTGGTGGATACGGCCTTTATGGTGGAACCGATCCTGAAGGATGAACGCAGTCGTTGGTGGTGTGAGCCAGCGCCAAGGAAGGGTCAGCGCGATGCTGACAAGCATTACGATCACAAGCACCGTTGTGACGTACCGCAGAAACCGACGCCCTCCCACTCTTTTAGACGCTTCACCAACACTCATAATTGTCCTAGGTGATTCAGTGTCTGCCCGCAGATTAACGTTTGAGCACAGCCGCAGGCGGATCCGACTGCATGGAGTCGTTAGTCTTTCTTTTTTTACCCTAGTTGAACACCGCACTTGGAACAAAATTTTGGATTGATTGCTTTGCCTAGATACTTATTGCATGATGGACATCTCCAATTCAGCAAGGAAAATACTAAAACAGAAATGATCACCGCGAAGGCAGCGACCAGAATAGTGTTTGGCGGAAGTCCGAAGATGCCCGTTGGATTGTTCTCAACTGACAGGAGGCCAATAAATGCCAGGATAATTGGGCCTACCGCCATGATCTGACGTGTCCGTTTCTTTTTGAATTCAGCTATAATTTCCGCATTAGATCTGTGCAATTCCATGAATCTCTCCTTTGTTCTCACCCGAAAACAGCACAACTGTTGACCAAATACCTCGCCCTTAGTCTGATGCAAAATTCGTCCCAGAATTGGGGGGAGGGCAGGGGCAGGGGGCAGAGGACAGAACACAGCTTGCAGCGGGCATGGAGTTGCAAGTCATTAGGTCACTATGTGGCAACGATGATCGGCTTAGACTGGCGGCGATGTTCAATGGCTTAATGACAGCGAAGCGTAATGACTTAGTGACTATTCTCTGTTTACCGTTCACCGTTTAGCAAATCGAATGGCAACATGCGGCCCGCGGCGAGCTCCAACTCCTGCTGCAGCCGCTCCCAGGCGATCTCCATGATGATCTTGAGGTTGACCACGTCAGCTTCATTGTATTTGAGCAGTCTGGGAAGGGCGTCGGGACTGCCACGGAGATGCTCATGCCAGAGCACAACCGCCTCGTAGCCGCTCATTTCCTGAATCTCCGAGTCGCGAAAGATTCCAAAAAGAGGCTCGATTCGTTTGAGGCCGCCGCGGTAGCCCAGTCGCCGTGCCACATGAAGCAGATCGATGTGGGCTTGACGGAAACGGAGATTGGGAAAAAAGCTGGTGATGAAAGGCAGGTCAAATCGACTGCCATTAAAGGTAATCAATAAATCATAATCTTCTACGGCTTCCTCGAACTCCTCCAGGTTATCCCCGTTGATGAAGTGGTGCGTCTGGAGGCCATCATAGAGACCGATGACGGTAATTTCGTGGTCGCAACTACTTATACCCGTGGTCTCGATGTCCAGAAAACCGCAGCGGTTTCGGAAGTCCCGATAGAGCCGCCAGCGCTCGGAAGAGGGGAGGTGGTCGAAAAAGTAGGCGGCTTGACCGCGGGAGTCAATGGACTCGTGGAGTTGCCTGGTTATGAGTCTCCTCCGTTCGGTATCTTCCGGCCAATCCTTAAGATGAAGCTCCAGGTCATCCCAGGTGAGAACGCCTTGGCGCCAAAGATCGATCTCGGTCCGGGGGCCGATGTGGGGGAGGTGTAAAAAGGTGTTTTCTAGCATACCGTATAATAGTGGCTTAAGGCATGGGGCATGGAGCATGGAGCATGGAGTCAAAAATTCGAAATCCGAAGCACGAAATCCGAGACAAATTCGAATTACCAAAATCCAAATGACCGAAAGAGAAAAAGCTCGGTATTCGTGAAGTATTTTTTGTTTTGAACATTTGAAAATTAGAATTTTGAATTTGTTTCGAATTTCGAATTTCGATATTCGGATTTAAAATGTCTTGCATCAGCTTTTCGCACCCAATGAAATGTATATTTTCTACTTGAGTTTACCCACTGTGCTAATTGTCTCCACATACTCCACAAACCACGCAGTTATCCGGCTCGCACGAATCGGTGACCTGGCCTTCAAGGGCCTGCTGGTATTCATGCCAGAGATAATCTTTTTTGACGCCGTGATCTATGAAGTCCCAGGGGAAAAGCTCTTCTCGCTCCCGTTGGCGGGAAACATAGAATTCTGGGTTAACATTGACCATCTTGAAGGATTTGCTCCAGCTGCCGTCTTCTTGTGCTACTGTTGCCAGCAAGGGTGCCAACCGTCGGTCGCCGCGGGCCAGCAGCGCCTGGATGTAGGCCCAGCGGGGGACATCGGCGTGCACCCGCACGTTGGCCACCGCACCCAGGCCTCGTCTGAGTTTCTTTA
>JBFFBS010000240.1:0-5671 GCA_041560295.1 Syntrophobacteria bacterium
TGGTGGCATGGCCGCCCATGAACTCGTGCATACCGGTTATGGAGGCGAGTCCGGCGTGGGCCTGGCCCAGAATGTCGTAGGAACCGCCGAAGATCTTGGGACCGTAACCGAAACCGCCGCCCCAGACATAGATGAACCGGGGGTTGATTTCACTCAGGTACCGGTAACTCATCTTCCACTTGTCCAGGGTTCCCGGCCGGTAAAGCTCGGTCAGCCCGTCGGATTTCTTTACCAACCCGTAAAAGACTTCCACCATCTCTGGAATGTGGTAATCCATGGTGAGAAAATACTTGTTGGAGTTGGCGTTGGTGAAACCCAGGCCGGTACCGGTCATGGGCCGGGTGTCGTGCAGTGGATACAGGTAGCACTCGTTAAACGGGGATGTGTGCCGCATGGCGTCACCCATCCTCGGCATCTCGATCTTGATGACCTCGGCCCCCAGTTCGGCCAGATTGGCCACGGAGTGGGGCGTGAAGATATACATGGTGCAGCTCAACCACCGAATCCCTTTAAGCGAAATGGGCTTGGTGTGTTCATTGCCCACGTCGAAGATTTTCTTACAGTACTCCTCGTAGGGCATCTTCATCTCATCCATTTCACCCTTGCTCTTGGGGCCTGGCAGGTCTTCTATTCGTGTTACTCTTGGATCTTTTGCCATTATATTACCCCCTTTGCCTTGAGTTCATTAACCTCGGTCTGGTTCATTCCAGTCCATTTCAGGAAGATTTCGTAGTTGTCATACCCTACGTCTCTGCCCATCCATTTACACCGGGACGGCGCTCGGAGCTGATAGGACCCTGGGCTCGAAGCAATCAGCAGCGGGCCGTAGTCGGTCTCATGGACGTACTGCCAAGGTCGGTACTTGAAGTGGGGGAACTCAGCGACCTCGTCGATGTACAGAAGCGGTCCGGCCGCGAGCTGGTAGCCCATCAGTTTTGTTTCGGCCTCGACCCTGTTGGTGTCCCTCAGCCACCGGGTGGTAAGGGTGTAGGTCTTGGTCAGGGCGTGCAAGGCATTCCTGGCCCCCATCTCCTTGAGGAAGGGGTCCTCGTGGATCAGCCGGCCGAACTGGTCGTAATCGTTCTCAAGACAAAAGCCGATGTTATACCAGAGCTTGTCGGTCTGGCCGCCGATCATCATGTAGCCGTCCTTGCAGGGGTTCCAGGCATACTGGTTCAGGTTGGGGTCCCAGCCGCCGGATCTTCCTTTGATACTGGCATTGAAACCGTACCAGGTGATATCAAAGTCGATGATGTCCATCAGCGCTTCGGCGCCGGTGACCTCGACCATCTGGCCTTCGCCCCCAAGTTCATCCCGCCAGTAAAGGGCCGCAGCGGCGTTCAGAAACCCCTGCGTGCCGGCGACATAGTCGGCAATCCAGATACCCGAGCGAGTCGGATCGCCGCCCTTGCCCCTGGGCAGCAGGTCCTGAGCCAAACCGGTATTGTGGATCCAGGAGTTGGCAGCACTGGCAAAGGGCTCGATCTCCCACTGACCGAACTTGGATTGCTTGTCCTTCCAGGGGCCCCACTGGCCGAGCATGCCGACCCAGACGTAGACCATCTTGGGGTTGGCCGCCTTGAGCTGCCGATAGCCAATACCCAGATTATCCATATAGCCAGGGGGCATGCCGTCGATCAAAACATCGACGTTCTGAGCCATTTGCTTGAAAATTTCCTGGCCTTCCGGGGTCTCGACATCCAGGGTGACGCAGTGAGTGTTCACCGTCTCACAGACGAACTCCATGCCGCACTTTTCGCCGGTCTCCTCATTTTCCAGCATGTACTCTTCGCGGCCGAAAGGCGTCAGCTGTCTCAAGGGGTCGCCGCCGGGCGGTTCGACGGAGACGACCTCAGCCCCGGATTCGCCGAACAGAGAGGCGCAGAACTTGTGGCCCAGTCTCCAGAGACCGATATCCAGTACTCTGAGTCCTGCCAGAGCCTCATCTTTGCCGTATCGCTTCTCGAATTTGAAGCTATCCTCGGCCCAATCACAGAATTCCAGCGCCTTCCGTTTTTCGTACACCGGCTTGACTTCCTCGTAGGAAGGCGGCGGCGTGACCGGGTAGGGCCTTACATCTTTTAGATCCATCATACCGATGGTGTCGGCCCTGCTGTTTATTTCAACATCTTTTTTTTCTGCCATGTTTTAACCTCCGATTCAGCAGTATTATCTCCAGACTTGCTGTACACTCCTTATTGGCGTTAGAGGTTATTCCCATAATCCCTCGTCGCGGTAACTCACCACCCCCTTTCTCACTGCGATCTGGTTAGAGCTTGTAGTTAGAACCTCGCCCCAGTAATCTGTCTCCTATGGGGCGTCACGGTTGATTGACCCTTCCTAGTTCGTCTGCTCTACCAGCCGGCAAGTCGTTTTCACCACCTGGTCCGGTGGCAATTGACTGGTCTTTTATCACCCCCTTTACAGTGTCTAAAAAATGGCACAAGTGTCAGAATGCAGAATACGACTGTGCCCCCTCAAAGACCACGTCTTTGGTCTTAGCCATTGGGCCAAGAGAGGACAGATGCTCTACCCCTCTGATTAGGTACGATCGTTTCGTATTCGGCTATTGCGGTGGAAAAATATGCTGGCCTGCTTGCCAGATATAGAAACTGTATGCTCGCAGAGTGTCTATGCTCTGGAGCAACAGATTACTCTCGGGATTGTCTTTTGGATCTGGCCGTGTCAGCTGATTCCGCTGGAACGAGAACACCAGATACCGCTAGAAATATGGATTGCGAGTTCTCAACTCGAGTTAGATCAATTTGCTGTTCTGGTTTAACAGGTGCGCTTCTGCGAAGGATTGAGAAGCTTGCGATTGTAGAAAACATGAAGAAAACAGCATTAAGCAACTGAATTTGTTTCTAATCATATCTTGAAGCCATATTTTGTCAAGCCAAAAAATAGCTCGTGCTTTTTTTCTCTAATCTGAGCCGTCTCGAAGCCAATCACAAGCGGTTACAGAGTCCGCGAAAAGCATCTTCTTGCCCGACATGAAGTGCTGACCATAGGAAGAAGTAGCGGCTGCCTGCCGAGCAGTGTGAGGCGGCCAGGGGTACGAGCGGGCAGGCCAGGCGAGGCGGGCGGGGAAAGCCATTCCCACAGGATGTATACTTTCTTGACAATGCTCTGAAAGGTGTGCCACCATCCGTGAGGGAGACAGCGGGCAGCCAGTGTCCGCTCGACGGAGTAAGCTGAAGTAATGGAGTGACTGAAAATTCCAAATAGCAAATCTCAGGATGCCAGGTGTCTGGTGTCAGGTTTCAGGTGTCAGGAAAAAGAAACGTGGAAGCTGAAACCTTAGATATTGTGATTTTTTAAGAGGACCAGGTTTTTTGGGACTAAGTAAATCGAGAGGAGGCGCATCATGCTCGCACACAGAACTCAGGTGCGTGTTCGTTTTGGTGACACTGATCCGTATGGCATTGTGTATTTTGTCAGCTATTTTCGTTACTGCCATCGAGGCATAGAAGAGTTCCTGCGAAACCTCGGCCTGGCTCCCGAGAATACATTTCGTAACCGCGAAGAGAAATTTGGTTTACCCATAGTGGCCGCCGATTGCCGCTTCTTGATTCCGGCGCGTTACGGTGAACTGCTTGAGATGGAGACCTCAGTTAAAGAACTAAAGGAGAAGGCCATAGTCTTCCAGTTTCGCTTTTACCGGCCGCCGGAGACCGGGCTCCTGGCGGAGGGCACTGCCACAATCGTAGCCATAGACCATACCTGGAAGGCGAGACCGTTGCCGGAGGTTGTGGCGGAGAAGATGCGCAAAGAGCAGAGCGCATAGCGCATAGCGTTAGTCGGCGAGACGGGGAGTAGAGGTCAGAGGTCAGAGGACTTCAGATTTTGGTTTTTAATTTCGCAATTCGCAATTTGAACCCTATGCTCTATGCCATCAATGACATAGTTGTTACATAAGTCAAGGAGTACGTTACGTATGTCAAACTTTCAAGTAAACAAGTCTATTCAGGAGATTAATGAAAAAATAAAGAGCGGCCAGGCAGTGGTGTTTACTGCCGAGGAAATGATCGACATTGTGAAGAAGAAGGGAGAAGTTAAGGCGGCTCAGCAGGTGGACGTGGTCACCACCGGGACCTTTGCTCCTATGTGTTCCTCAGGTGCTTTCATTAATTTTGGCCCTGTCAGCCCGCCGATAAAGGCGTCAAAGGTCTGGCTCAATGATGTGCTGGCCTACGCCGGAATCGCCGCTGTTGATATCTATATTGGAGCTACCGAGCCATCAGAAGAAGATCCCCTCAATAAAATTCATCCCGGTGCCTTTACCTACGGCGGCGGCCACGTGATCGGTGATCTGGTGGCTGGAAAAGCAATCAAATTGAGAGCAGAGGCCTACGGCACGGATTGTTACCCGCGTCGACAGTATGAAAAGAAAATACGGCTCAAGAATTTAGATCATGCTGTATTGTTTAATCCAAGAAACGGATATCAGAACTATAACTGTGCTGTTAACCTTTCTAGGAAAACCATCTACACCTACATGGGCGTGCTCAAACCGAATGCAGCCAACGCCAACTATTCCACATCCGGTCAATTGAGTCCCCTCTTTAATGATCCGCTCTACCGAACTGTGGGTCTAGGTACGCGTATATTTTTGGGAGGCGCACAAGGTTATGTCACCTGGCCAGGCACACAGCATCGTCCCCGGGTTGATAGAGGCGACAATGACACTCCTCTGGCGCCTGCAGGCACTCTCATGGTCATAGGCGATTTGAAGCAGATGGATCCACGCTGGCTGCTTGGGGTGAGCATGCTTGGTTACGGTTGCTCCCTGGCGGTTGGTCTCGGAGTACCAATCCCGATACTTGATGAGGAGATGGCGCGCTACACTGCGGTGTCCGACGAAGAGCTTTTTGCCCCGATTGTAGACTACAGTGAAGATTATCCCAAGGGCATTGGCAAGACCATAGACCAGGTAAGCTATGCCAAACTGAAGAGCGGCTCTTTCCGCTTCAATGGGAGGGAGGTGCAAGCAGTGCCGCTCTCGAGCTTACCAAGAGCGAGAGAGATCGCTGAAATCCTGAAGAAGTCGATCAGCAAAGGAGAATTTCTCCTGGGTGAGCCGCAACATTTCTTGCCGACTGCTTAAAGCAGTGTCCGCTGTCAGTTGTCCGTTGTCCGTCGCTAGAGTACAATTCTAGGTGTGAGATTCCGTCCGGCAAAAACCTTGAACCGAATACGGACCAAGGATATCAATGGACAAACGTCTTGAGAACCTCCAAGAGATATTGAAGGGCATGGGCTCAGTCCTTGTTGCCTTCTCCGGTGGGGTCGACAGCAGCTTCCTCCTCCATACGGCTCATGAGGTATTGGGGGAACGCGCGCTGGCCCTTACCTTCGTATCACCATTCATGTCGCGGCTAGAACTGAATCGTGCTTCTCAGTTCTGTAAAGAGAGGGAGATAGAGCACATTCTTTTCGACATCGATCCCCTCGCTGACAAAGAAATCCGGAAAAACCCGCCTGATCGCTGTTACCACTGCAAAAGACAACTCTTCTCCCAAGGACTCGCCGAAGCCCAGAGACTAAACATTCCTTACCTTGTTGAAGGTACCCAGCTGTCTGATGCCACTGACCATCGCCCGGGCCATAGAGCTCTTGAAGAGTTGGGAATCAGGAGTCCTCTGGCTGAAGCAGGTCTGGACAAGGAACA
>JBFFBS010000241.1:0-5664 GCA_041560295.1 Syntrophobacteria bacterium
GGTGAGGACTCGCTCAAGAGTTTCTTTACCCCCGGTATGCTGTTTGAAGCCTTGAAATTCGAGTACATGGGTCCCATCAAAGGACATCGGCTGGACCGTCTCATCGAAGCCTTCACCAATGCCAAGAACCTTGGGGGGCCGGTGTTGGTACATGCCCTAACCATCAAGGGCAAGGGCTACAAGCCCGCGGAATGTGATCCATCCAAGTTCCACGGTCTGGGCAAATTCGAGGTGAGTACCGGTGAGCCCGTAACCAAGCAGGGGGCGCCTTCATACACGAAAATTTTTGGGCAGACCATGGTGAAACTGGCTGAGAAAGACGACAAGATAGTCGCCATCACAGCAGCGATGCCCGAGGGCACCGGTTTGAGTCAATTCGCCGCTTTGTATCCGGAGCGCTTTTTTGACGTAGGAATCTGTGAACAGCATGCAGTGACCTTCGCGGCCGGCCTGGCATTGGAGGGCTTCAAGCCGGTAGCAGCCATCTATAGCACCTTCTTGCAGCGGGCCTACGACCAGGTGGTTCATGATGTATGTCTACAGAATCTACCAGTTACCTTTGTCATGGATAGGGGTGGGCTGGTGGGTGAAGACGGCCCTACGCATCATGGTGTTTTCGATCTTTCCTACCTGCGCCACGTTCCAAACCTGGTGCTCATGGCCCCGGCCGATGAAAATGAATTGCAGCGGATGTTGAAAACAGCCTTGGAACACGATGGCCCCATAGCCTTACGCTACCCCCGGGGCACGGCGGAAGGGGTGTCCATGGACAGTGAGATTCAGACGCTTCCGATCGGCAAAGGGGAGTTATTGTGTGAAGGCAAAGACCTGGCCATTCTCGCCATAGGCAACAGGGTGTTGCCAGCGCTCGAGGCGGCCAAGGAACTGGAAAAAGAAGGTATCAAGGCAGCTGTTGTTAATTGCCGTTTCGTAAAGCCGCTGGACAGAGACCTGATTATTCAATTGGCTAGTCAGACCAATCGATTGATTACCGTAGAAGAAAATGCCTTGCAGGGTGGATTTGGCACTGCCGTACTTGAATTGCTGTCTGAAGAGGGCCACGCCGGAGTTCGGATTGTTCGCCTAGGTATTAGTGATCAATTCGTGGAGCACGGCTCTCAACAAGTACAACGCTCCGGTTGTGGCATTGATACTCCGGCAATTGCAGAGGCCGCCCGTGCCATGGTTGCAGGTCATGGCGTCAAACAAGCCGCGTCTCAATGATAGCTTCCAGCCGGTGGTATTCAGCGGTCGTCTAGAAATAGTCGCCATTCAGGGACTGCTTTGACAAAGGCGGTGTAGGTTTTTTACGATTGAAGGCTGAAAGCCAATGGCCGAACGCTTGCGCCTTGATGTATTGCTGGTAGAGAGAGGATTGGCTGAAAGCCGCCAGCGTGCCGCCGCCTTGATTCTTGCTGGAAAAGTTCGGGTCGAGGGGCGCAAGGCTCTGAAAGCAGGTCAGCGAGTAGCCTCGGACGTTGAGGTGGAGGTGCTCGATCCGGGCGAGGGTTATGTAAGCCGTGGTGGCTTCAAGTTGGCCTCCGCTTTGGATACTTTTTCATTAGAGGTGGCCGGGCTGGTGTCCATGGACGTGGGCGCCTCCACGGGTGGTTTCACCGATTGTCTTCTTCGGAGAGGGGCGCAAAAGGTTTACGCCATAGATGTAGGCTACGGCCAACTGGCGTGGCAGCTTCGCCAAGATTCCCGGGTAGTGGTATTGGAACGGTGTAATGTTCGTTACCTGACCCGTGAGCAAGTTCCAGAGTTCGTTGATCTGATAGTGATCGACGCCTCCTTCATCTCCCTCAAAAAAATTATTCCCAAGGTCCTCGAGTTTTTCAAAAGTGGTGGGCAACTCCTGGCACTCATCAAACCCCAGTTTGAGGTCGGGCGAAACCAGGTGGGCAAGGGAGGAGTTGTGCGTGATCCCATGCTGCATCGGCAGGTGGTGGGAGAATTAAAAGATTTCTGTCGCCGACAGGGACTGGAAGTCGAGGGGGTCGCGGAGTCAAGCCTGCTGGGACCCAAAGGAAACCGTGAGTTTTTCATCTACGCTGTGAAATCTCAACAATGAAGATCCATCTTGTATTTGTTGGTAAAACCCGCGAGCTCTATTTACGAGAGGGTATAGAGGACTTTCTGGGGCGATTGCGCCGATATGTGCAGGTGGAGGTGAAAACCGTCCGTTCCGAACGCTTGACTCGAGAGAGCCAGGAAACCAGGGTGGTGGCCGCTGAAAGCGAGAGAGTGGCAGCCGCAGTCCCCAGGGACGCCCACTTTATAGTTCTGGATCGACAGGGAAAACAAATGAGCTCGGAAGGGTTGGCTCACTGGTGGCAAAGATTGGAGCAGACTGGCTGCCGGAAACTATGCTTTGCTGTTGGAGGGGTTCTGGGATTTTCCAACGAATTGCGGAGTCAGGCCCAAACCCTGCTCGCCCTTTCCAAAATGACCTACACTCACGAAATGAGCAGGCTGATTCTCCTGGAACAGCTCTATAGGGCCTGCACGATCATGCGAGGGGAAAAGTACCACAAATAGCCTATTTATACGGCCTCCACCGTTTTTACTTCAGGTACCAATTGCTTGACGATGCGCTCTACACCCTGCTTAAGGGTCATTTGTGACATGGGACAACCGCTGCAGGCACCGGTCAGCCGCACTTTCACCACGCCGTTTTCTTCCACATCCACGAGCTCGATGTCGCCGCCGTCGCGTTGAAGGGCAGGCCGGATTTTGTCCAGAGCTTGTTCGATTTGTTCCTTCATTCTATCCTCCTGTAGGGGCAGAACCTGTCAGAATCTAAGACATGAGAAAACCGCTCGGCTACATCCCTCCGTATCGTCCAAAGATCACTCCAGTAAGATACTGACGGTCTGTCGCGTTAGAATATGCAAACGCATCAGGGAATATAACCACTAGTGGTAAAGAATGCAACCGCTTTCGATTTTGGATTTGTCCTTCGGACTCCCACCCTGCGGTCGGGTTCCCGGTTTGGGAATGCGGAATGAGAAAGGCATAGGGCATGGAGCATGGAGCATGGAGAGAAGCGACACGCGGACGCGGACAAACGGCGAGGCGGAGATTAGAAGACAGAGGACAGAAAATAGCCTATAACGTATATGGTATAACGTATAAGATGTACAGCTTAACCTCTTACCGTTCACCGTTCACCGTTTACCGTTTACCGTTTACGAATTAAACGATTTGACGAACTAACGAATTTTCTAAGCGACTCCTGAATTCTTTAATATTGGATTACGGCACGCACTTTGCTTCCTTGACGAAACTAAGTCCAGGTTAGATTACGAGGGATAGTATGAAAGAAGGGATCATTCGAAAGATCAAGGAATATCAGGCCGTAGTAGGGATTGTGGGGCTGGGATATGTGGGTCTTCCCCTGATGTTACGCTTTACAGAGGTGGGGTTTCCTGTTCTGGGCTTTGACATCGATGAAGCTAAAGTGGCCAAGCTCAACAATGGAGAGAGCTATATCGGCCATATCCCATCGGCAGCCATTGCTGAGAAGCAAAAGCAAGAGGTGCAGCTAGTAGGAGGAAATACCGTGCCTCTTCTTGATGCCACCAGTGACTACAGTCGGGCCTCTGATGTAGACGTGCTCATTCTCTGTGTGCCAACCCCGCTCAATAGGCACCGTGAACCGGATCTATCTTTTGTGCGCCGTACCATTGAGTCATTGCAGCCGTACCTGCGGCGGGGACAAATGATCAGCCTGGAGAGCACCACCTATCCGGGCACCACCGAAGAGGAACTTCGGTCCAGAATTGAGAAGGCCGGTTTTGTAGTCGGCAAGGACGTTTTCTTGGTCTATTCACCGGAGCGGGAGGATCCTGGCAATCCCATTTACAATACCGAGAACATCCCTAAGGTTTGCGGCGGCTCAACCAACGCGTGTCTGGAGGTAGGCCAGGTACTTTACAGTATGGTGGTGGGGCAGGTTGTGCCGTTGTCTTCTACTCGGGCAGCTGAATTAACCAAACTGTTGGAAAATATCTACCGGGCAGTAAACATCGGGTTGGTAAACGAGCTCAAAATCGTGGCAGATCGGATGGGAATTGACATCCGGGAGGTCATTGATGCTGCTGCCACCAAGCCGTTCGGATTCACGCCATTCTATCCAGGTCCGGGTTTGGGAGGACACTGCATTCCCATTGACCCTTTTTACCTGACCTGGAAGGCCCGAGAATACGGGATTAACACTCGTTTCATAGAGCTTGCCGGTGAGGTGAATACGGCTATGCCCCACTGGGTGGTGGGGAAGGTGATAGATGCCCTGAATGATAAGGGGCAGTCGCTCAAGGGGGCAAATATACTGGTGTTGGGCCTGGCCTACAAAAAGAATGTTGATGATCCTCGGGAGTCGCCGGCCATGGAGATTATGGAAATCCTCAGGAGCAAGGGAGTGGACCTATGTTACAGTGATCCCCACGTTCCGGTATTTCCCCCTATGCGTCGGCACCGATTTGAATTGCAGTCTGTGGAGCTGACCCCGGATGTGCTTAAAGACGTTGATTGTGTGCTGTTGATTACCGATCACGACGATTTTCCTTATGATCTCATTGCCGCCCACGCATCCCTCATAGTGGACACCCGCGGTGTTTACCGCGGCGATGAATCCAATGTGGTCAAGGCGTGAATGATCCGGGCTAGACCGTCGGTGCTGTCGAGCTGAGTGTCGAGGGGCTTTCTTTTTTCTCTTGGCTTATGGTATGGTTACTATTTAAATAGCCAAGCAGTTTCGAGCCCTACCGAAGACGGTATCGTCTGGGGATGACAAACAAGAAATAGGAGGTTCAACGTGTCCAAAGGCAAAGAAATCCATGTTCGTTGCATGCGTTGCCAAGAATTGGTTCCTTCGTCTATTAGGTTCAAAGATAGGAAGAGCTTTGATATGGAGACCCTCATTAAGAACCGGCCTGCATGCCCCAGATGCGGAGATATGACGAGTTACGATAAAAAGAATATATGTATCCAAGACGAAAATGGGGAATTCGTTTGTATCGACATCAAATGAAAACAGACCATCTCACAGCCTCATCGGTATCCCCAAAAATTCCGGTGGGGAGCAAGCCTGAAGCATAGACTGGAGAGAGGAAGAGGCGGAGAAGCAGTCCCGCTAAAAAAAACATGGGTATCGAAAGACGACTCCATCCCAGAATCCTCGTTAAGTGGCCCGCTGTAGTGGAAACTCCGCAAGGCTCAGTGGAAGGAGAGACAAAAGACATTAGCGTCGACGGTGTATTTATCTTCTGCGCAGATGAACCTGAGATTGGAAAAAGCTTCCCTCTTCTTCTTAAGCCTTCCAAACAGCGAACCATTTCTGTTGTTGGCGCAAAGATTTGGTCAGGTAGCTTTACTATTGACAATAAGACAGTATTCGGTATGGGTGTGCAGTTCATCAAGATATCAACTGAAGACCGAAACTACATTGCTGCCTTAGTCGAAAAAGAGCAGTAACGAGTAACCATCTGGATCCTGACGAAATCAGACGAGTCGAAGTCCCCCTCCCGGCAAATACCCGAAGTGGAAACTCAGCGCAATGGTCTCGCCGACCGACAAATCCTCTCTTTTCTTGGCTAGCCAAAGCACTCCTCAAGCCGTGCTTTTCCTTGACATGAGAGGACTCGTTAACCTAATATGCAA
>JBFFBS010000242.1:0-5639 GCA_041560295.1 Syntrophobacteria bacterium
ATTACCTTGTTACGGCTGGAGTAATGGTGCTGAAGTTCCGGCCCAAGATATCGCCCTGGACGCTGCGGCGCCAGAGGTTGCGTCGCTTGCACCGGAAAATTGTGGTCGTGGACCAGGAGATTGCATTTGTCGGGGGCATCAATATTATTGATGATATGGATATGCCTGGTCAAACATCGCCTCGTTATGACTACGCTGTAAGTGTGGAAGGGCCGCTGGTGAAAGAAATTCATGATTCCAGCCGCCGGGTGTGGTCGCGAGTGGCCTGGACCCGCTTGCGTCCTGGCTGGGGCCGGGACAACTACAGACAAGCTCCTTCAACCGAACCCAGGGGCCGTATGCGTTCAGCTTTTTTGGTACGGGATAACATCCGCCATCGCCGCGATATTGAAGATGCCTATCTGCAGGCGATTGACCAGGCGCAATTTGAAATCATTCTAGCAAATGCCTATTTTTTGCCTGGATTGAATTTTCGTCATGCGCTTTTGGATGCAGCCGGGCGCGGTGTCCGGGTGATTTTGCTGTTGCAAGGAAGGGTGGAATATCGATTGCTGCATTATGCCTCGCATGCCCTATATGGCAGTTTTCTCGATGCAGGGATGGAGATCTACGAATACCACAAGAGCCTTATGCACGCCAAAGTTGCTGTGATTGATGAACATTGGGCCACGGTGGGATCCTCAAATCTTGACCCTTTCAGTCTGCTGCTTGCTCTCGAGGCAAATGTCGTTGTTGACGATGAAAACTTTGCCAAAAAATTAAAGCAAAGCCTGGAGCAGGCTATCAAGATGGGGGCGCGACGAATATTTGAGAATAGCTGGAGAACCCAGCCCATCAGACTGCGTCTGGCGAGCTGGCTAAGTTATGGGTTGGTGCGATTCATGATAGGAATGGCGGGGTATGCCCCGGGGAAAGAGTCCATATCAACATCCGAAATCGCGACTTCACCACCTGGGAGAATATAAAATATGGAAAAATAAATCCCGGGCAATCTCTGTTTCCCCATTTGCCCGAACGTCTTGCAGGCTTGGAGGAGCTGGTGGAAAATCTTTGGTGGAACTGGAATCCGTGCGAAGCTTGACACCAACTGGTTGGGGATCCCAACGGAAGGATATGGTTTTTCAAACGACGCAAAAGCCATGCTCGGCCCGCCTTCGTTTCCTGCAACCAGCTTCCCCTACGACGGGCAAGACATGGAGCTGACGATCAGCTTGCATTATTGAGCGCACGTTTTACAAATACTAAAGATTTCTACGACTCCTACCATCATTGCACGTTATCATGGGGATTGGTTTTCACAGATGGGTAACAGGACCTCCTCGAGAAACGTTCTTCCATTTCTGCAACATGGGCAGATTCTGAAAGTGTGGTGTCTTTATCTGAGTTAAGAAGGAGGAGACGATATGGAATTTCTTTGGTTTATCTTGATTGGCCTAACTGCCGGATGGCTGGCGGGGCAGTTGATGAAAGGCGGCGGGTTTGGCGTCGTGGGAGACATCGTGGTCGGCGTGATTGGCGCGTTGCTTGGCGGTTTTCTCTTCCGCACTCTAGGCATGTCCGCCGGAGGTGGGTTGCTCGGCAGTTTGATCGTCGCGGTGATTGGTGCCGTCGTCCTTTTATTTCTGTTGCGCCTGATCAAGAAAGCTTAGTTCAGGTAAATCATTTACAGTCTCCACTTTCTAGTCAATTGTGGACTGACTAATAAGTCTGCGGAATGCGTCGTCACCGATGTAATCGATACCAAGGCAAATCAGTTTCTCAAGACATGAAAAATCAAATTGAAACAGAGAGAACATCTTGACCATCCCGTGATCAAATCGCAAGTCATCAAGCGGGTGGATGATCCGAAAATCAATCAAGAAATTGTTCTCGAGCTGAGCTGAGTAGTTCTTTTGTCGGCCCTGGTGTGTCAGGTAAGCTAGATGAAATCTTGCATAAGGAGAACTAAATGAAAATAAAACTTATATTCGGATTGATATTGATGGGGCTGGTCGTAGTGGTTGCCTTGCAAAATGCAGAGATCGTGACTGTAAAGTTTTTGCTTTGGCAGTTTTCACTACCGCAGGCACTCATGAGCCTTGCGTCAATGGGTGTGGGACTTATAGCCGGGTTACTTTTCGGAACCCTTCTCAGCGCAAGATCGAGGATCACCAAGTAATCATCTTATACCAATGCACAGCCTGCACTTAACTCTTGAGGTTCCGAATAATGCATGGTCGGACTGCGATTCGACAACCAGGCTTGGAGTTGATACAGTAACAAAACGATGTTTGAAGATCGTATAATTCAAGATATCATTGATGCCTGGCAACATGACCAGAATCATCTAGAACGTGGGAGACGACAAAGGTCTATTCCTGATTTCGATTCCGTCCGCGTTCTCATGGAAACAGCCTTTCTCGCAAGTTTGAAAAGGGAAGAAGATAGGTCTATCACCTTCAGTCTTGCCTTGTTGCAGCGTGATGAGATAGACGAGGAACAACGTACTTCTGGCCGGTCCCAATTAGTGATGAATTTTGAGATAGTAGAACCTTTGTCAGTAGAGTCGATACTAAAGCTTGCTCCGGCGTTCGATCCTGAGATGATCTCACTAGCGGTCGAGAGAAGGGATGACGGTGCCCAGTATCAAATCTGGGGTGCGCTAAATTACTCCCCGACGACAAA
This sequence comes from Syntrophobacteria bacterium, assembly GCA_041560295.1. Lineage (GTDB taxonomy): Bacteria > Desulfobacterota > Syntrophobacteria > BM002 > BM002 > BM002. The sequence continues at coordinate 2,665 of JBFFBS010000242.1, forward strand.
CAGATTCAATGAAATTCCAGTAGTGATCCCTGAACTAATCTACACACGGCCCGACGTTCTCACAATATCTAGTCGTCAACCGGGTTCGCTCTTAGTATCTAGAGCAAACAATCTGATCGGACGGTTCGTGGGAGGAGAGTTCATTAGAGCAACACCGAGGCCATTCGCATCGGGGGGCATGGGCAGTTTTCTCATTAGAGCCGTTCACACACATTCATTATACAATAGGAGTGGAAACGAATACTGGCTTATCTATCGAGACGCTCTTGATTATCTTCTATCGGAAGCTGCTTCTCGTAGCCATGGTGCAATGATAGTGTTGATCCCGCAGCGCAGCCTGCAGCATTATGAACATGAACGACTTTTTACTGATGAGTATCGCTTCTCCCGAGAACTCGGTTTGCGGGATCTATTTATTAGGCTTATTGAGGGACCGCCAGGTAGTATGTCGGGTCAAATTGCTCTGCGGAAACTCATTAAAGAGAGACTCCAGCTTCTGGCACAGTTGGCTGCTATCGATGGTGCCTTACTCCTTACAGACGAGCTAGACTTGATTTCTTTTGGGGTAACGCTCAATGCGCCCGTATGGGAGGGCACTGTTCTCATAGGGCCAGACGCCTTTGGTGGGGGAGGTGACATCTTTGCTCACACTAAGTTAGGGACCAGGCACAGTTCAGCCATTGATTTTATAGGGAAGTGTCCCGATTGTGTGGCATTTGTTGTCTCCGAGGACGGACCAATTCGAGGAATCGTTCAGCGGGATAGCAGTACGTTATTATGTTGGCCAGATTGCACCGAATCGATGTTTGTTTAGGTTTGTATAGCGACCACCCCTCAACCATATTGCTCAATTTGGGAAGAATAAACCTGAGCGTCAATATATGAAGTCCCACTAAGCCGACAGGAAACTTACATATCCATACTTTTAATCCACAGTCACGCCGTTTTTGCCCCGTCCGAACATGCAGTTCTAGGGTCACTGGAGCTAAGACTATGAATTAAGAAATGTAATATTAACTTCGATAGTAATCGAAGTTTGATTACGTATCTCACCACCACGAAAAGTCACATCTCCTTCTCATAGTGTGCCACCAAGCTCAGTGGTTGGATTAATTACTATGGTAGGTTTTACAAGTCGGAGAGGTATCACGCCCTCGCGCACTTCGATTGGTTACTGTCAATGTGGGCACGTCGAAAGTACAAACGCCTAAGAGGCAGTCCCTGGAAGGCTTGGCGGTGGTTAAGTCGCATAAAACAGCGTCAGCCGGGCCTGTTTGCCCACTGGCGCTTTGCTTAGGTGTTGGCTGGACGATAAGAGCCCTATGAATCGAGAGGTTCACGTGGGGTTCTGTGAGGGTGTGGGGGTGGAATCTCCCCGCGCTACTCGACCACTGAATCTTGGCCAGTTTAAGGTCTTGCCCAAATATATGGAGGCTGTGGTCATGAACGTTGATGAAGTCATAAAAAAATATGTTTCAGAACAGAGGGGTACTTACAGGCTTCTATCAGAAAAAACGAAGGAATTCCTTTCGTCTATTCTCAGCTCTGAGGGTATTATCCCACATTCGATCACAACCAGAGAAAAAGACCCAGAGGAACTTAGAGAAAAGATAACTAGAGAAGGGGAGGTCCCTGATGCCCTGGTTAATTGCATCGGGGACTTGGCGGGTGTAAGAATAATTGCATACTTCACGAGTGATGTGGATAAGATAGTACCCCTGATCGAAAAGGAGTTTAATATCGATTCTGGGCATTCAATGGATAAAAGATTGTCTTCAGATCCTGCAATTTTCGGATATGCATCGGTTCACTTTGTGGTAGAATTCAGGCCCGAAATGCTTAAACTTCCTGAGTATGCCCTCTTTGACAAAATGAAGTGCGAAATCCAGGTCAGAACAATTCTACAACATGCATGGGCTGAGATTGAGCACGACATTGTCTACAAATCTCCAGGAGAAATCCCATTCCGGGTTCGAAGAAGATTTGCGTGTCTCGCTGGATTACTGGAAATTGCAGATAGAGAATTCGAATCTCTTCGGCAGGATGAAATGGCGGTTCGCCAGGCGATTCAAAGTAGGATCAAGAAGGTTAAAATTGATATCTAACCAATAGTCATTGCGACATTCCATTCATTAAACCAGCATTGAGGAAAAAAAGGACAAAAATGAAATCCCTATCCAGGAGTGACTGCACGGCATGCGACTATATCTGATCAACCCATCCAACCTGCTTGTAAGCATCGCCAAAGTCAAGGAGAGCCGCTGGAACCGTTTTCGTGTGTGGAAACCACTCAGCCTTATGGTTCTCGCGGGCCTGACCCCGCCGGAGTGGGAAATTACAATCGTGGACGAGAACCTCGGGGCACCGGCCTATCCGGCCATGCCTCGACCCGACCTGCTGGGCAAGCTCTCATATAGAAGCAATCTCCGGCTGAACCGCAGGGCTTACGCGGACTTCAAGCGTCAACGGGGCAATAGGTTCGATTGAGTAATTGGAGTGTAAGGAAAAGCGAGTGCCAGACCCAAGATAAAAATTCAGAAACGGAGAAAGGAGAAAAGCAAAATGGCAGACCCGGTACACTTAACCAAACTTAAAGAGGGCGTTGAGGCCTGGAACAAGTGGCGGAAGGACAAGCCTAAAATAAGACGTGACCTCACGGAAGCCAACCTCACGGAAGTCAACCTCACGGAAGTCAACCTCAGGAAAGTCGACCTCGGGTATGCTAGCCTCACAGGAGCTGTCCTCGAGAAAGCCGACCTCAAGGAAGCCAGCCTCTTTGGAGTCAACCTCAAGGAAGCCAACCTCTTTGGAGCCGACCTCAGGGGAGCCAACCTCAGGAAAGCCGACCTCGCAGAAGCCAACCTTGAGGCAGCCAACTTCACGGGGGCGGGCAACTTAGAGGTTGAACAGTTATGCGAAGCAAAAACACTTTATAAGGTGCAATTAGATGAAGAGCTTGAGAAACAGGTAATGGA
>JBFFBS010000243.1:0-5626 GCA_041560295.1 Syntrophobacteria bacterium
AGCGCATAGCGCCTAGCGTTGAAAACGTTTAAGTCGTTCAAGTCGTTCAAAGCGTTCAAAGCGTTGAAGTCGTAGCTTCGCCGGTGATAGGTAATGGGTCATTGGTCATAGGTTATTACCCATCACCCATGACCGATAACCCATAACCTGAGAATCTCGTCTCTCGTTTCTCGCTGCATCCCCGTCCCCGCCTCTCCGTGTCGTTCCGCAGTGCCTAGTGCTTAGTGCCTAGTATTCTTTACCACGCATGCGGACGAATCCACTGAGTGATCGTGCCTGAGGGCTGGTAACCTTCGAGTCGCCCCAGTTCCTTGCTGGCCCCGAACAACAGCAGGGTAGGGGTCCCGCCTACACCGTATAAAGAGGGTATATATTGGTTGGTATCAACATTGAAGCTGCCCACTTTTAGTCGACCCTCATAGTCCGTTGCTATTTTATTGATAGTAGGACTGAGGAGCTTACAGGGGCCACAATTGGGTGAATAGAAATTGACGAGAAAGGGCACCGGTGAGCGCAGCACGCTTTCAGTGAAATTCTGATCCGTCAGGATCAGCGGGCCAGTTTGGGTAGCAAGATTTATAGAGATTGGTGATTTGCACTTGCCGCACAGTGGCTGATGGTCAATCTTTTTGAGTGGAATTTTATTGCTTGCCTGGCATTGTTTACAGGGTACGACGATTGCTCCACTCCGAACCGGAGAACTCTCAGAGAAGAGTTGTTGCTTGCATTTGCCGCAGGTTGGGCTATGCCCAAGTCTTGAAGGTGGTAATTTGTTTGTTGCCCCGCAACTGCTGCATCTGACCTTGTATTCTGTGGTATACGTCATACCGGCAACTCACTTTACTGTTTCCTCAGCTCAAGGTTATTCTCTGACTGGTAACAACCTCGACTATTTACAATTATAGTAAGAATGAGATTCCAGCTGTCAAGGAAAGCACGTGCTACCATAGTTATCTGAATTGTGAGGAGCTGTTCGCCATATTGTAGGTGGATTAGCTTCGTATGATCTACGCTACACAGAGGTGCAAACATTCAAGCGGTATCCAAAAATCCGAAATCCGAAGCACGAAGCACGAAACAAATCCGAATGACCAAAGCACGAAATTCAAAACAAGGCATTAGAACATTGAGGTATTTCAATTCTAGATTCCTCAACCTAACAGCTCATTAGTTTCGAAAATTTGATATTCGATATTCGGATTTAACATTCTGGTGATCTTTGGTGGGGTATGACCAGACATGCACTGCCGGATTCGAAGGGATGAATTTGCATTCTATTCAAGATCGAGATCGGGGGGAGTGGTCTTGGCGTAATCCTCATCGTCTTCCAGTTCAATCTCAGGCTCGGGTCCGATGTCCTCTTTGACATTGTCGGGTAAGGCTCCGTAGTTGATCCTGAGGTATGGTGCGCCAATTCCGGGGGGACGGTTCTTGTCGTATCTTCCTGCCTCCCGTTCCTGCTGTTCGGCGGTAATAATTCGGACTCCTTCACTTCCTCCAGCAACACAAACCGATACTTGATCGTCACCGAATCTTGCCCAGAAGATATTAACCTGGGCCGATCCCTCTTTTGACCAGCCAATTACCCGACGCTGCTGCTGATCTTTACTCAGAATGAGCCAGACTTCTTCACTTTTGTGAATGTCGGAGAGAAGACGGACCTTTTCCTTTTTTTCCTTTCTGGAGGTGTCCACACCAACATCGTAAAAAAAGGTGTTGACGATCTTTAAGACGTCAGGAGGTAAATCACTGGGCTCCAGAGATATATGGCTTACCATCCAACCTGGCGGCAGGTCTATTTCTTCCGTGCTGAATGGAACAGTTTCTTCCGAATTGGCCAAAATACGCAAGCCCATTTCACCTCCGACTACCAAAAGGTCAATGAACCCGCTGGCCAATTCGGCCCAGAATACGCTAAGATCGCAAGGTCCGTCCTGGGCCCAGCCTACCACGATTCGGTGCAGACGATCTTCTAGGCTGGGCAGAATGAGGTATCGGGTTTTATACGCATTCGAGACAGGGAAAATTATTTCTTTTGTCATTGCTAAGAACCTGGACGCCTATGAGTTGATCAGGCGGCAATACTAGCAAACGTCTGGATTATTTGGCAAGACGTAAATTATCAACGGGTTCATTTGCAATGCTTGTGCCACTCACACAGCTTTTAAGAGTGAAAAAAGTCTACTTTCCCCTTGCGCTTCCTGGTCCGAAGGGGATAAATGTAGAGTTTAGAGCACAGAGGTCGGAGGTCAGAAGTCAGAGATCAGAGGAAAGAATTGCGGATTGCGGATTTCGGATTGCGAATTTTAAAAAAAGCAGAGGACAGAAGACAGAAGACAGAGGACAGGGGACAAATAATTACCTATAACGTATAACGTGTAACCTCTATTACTGTTCACCGTTCACCATTTACCGTTTACCATTTACTATTTAACTAATTCTCTAATCAACTAATTCTCGAGAACGGCATGGATCCAATGGATAGCGGCACGTTGGAGTCATGGAAAACAGTGGCCTGGAACGGGCTTAGCTTGCGAGTGCCACCCCAGTGGGAAGTGAGTTCTCTGGCAACGTCGTATCTCCAGCTAGACGATGAAGTGGGCCCGGTTCTTGAATTGAAATGGCAGCAAATAAAAGGTCTGTTCTCTTTCAATACTCATCTGAAGAAACTGTCTCGGCTTTCCACCTCCACTCCCGGAGTGGATTTTCGGGAAATTCCATTGCCGCAAGCGTGGCAGCAAGCTTTGGGCAATTTCGAAGTGAAATCCTTTGTATGGCAAAGCACCGAGGTAAGCGGCAAAGGGGCTATCTTATATTGTTCGGAGTGCCAGAAGGCCATACTCCTTCAATTTTACCAGAAGCAGAGGGGAGATGATTTCCGCATACCGCTGGAGATCCTGCATTCCTTTCGGGACCACAGCGAGGACGGCATGGTGCACTGGGCTCTATTTGGCTTGCGTGTCCTTGTACCGCAGCGGTTTGAACTTGTGCGCCATCGCTTTCACCCGGGCCATTATCAACTAGAATTTCAGCATCAAAAGGAGCACCTTCATTTAAATCGCTGGGGTCCGGCAGACCTTCTCTTGAAAGGTGGCAATCTGCTGGCTTGGTTTAATCAGAAATGTGGGGAAATAGACTGGTGCCAGGCAGCAAATATGAGAGAGTATAATTACAATGGAAAACCGGCCCTGCAAGGACAAAGTCAAGGGTCAATCGTTGCTGCAAGCAGGCTCTGGGCTCGGGTGACCAGAAAATTACCTCACATTTGGGTGCGCGTCTGGCACTTGGCCTCTCGAAACCAGATTCTCGGGGTAGCGGCACGTGGCCTGAAGCCTCTTAACGAACAGATGCTCGAGGAAGTTTGCTCAAATTATGAGATGGTTTAAGCGGAGGAAGCCATCAAGAGAGGACCTTTCAAAGGGACCTTCCAGCCGGTTAGAGTCTCTCGCTTATCGCCCGGTTAAGAGTCTAGAGGTCTCAGAAGAGAAGTTAGATAGCGGTGAGGTGGTGCTTACCTATCCTCTCACTTTGCGGCCATGGCTGCTGAGTCTGGCTAGCCGATTGGGACTGCGGTCAGAGGAAACGCTCAGCAGAAAGCTGCAACTGGATGAAATGGGTAGCCTGACGTGGTCTCTCCTGGACGGGAAACGTGCTGTTCACGATCTGATAGACTTTGTATGCCGTCGTTATAAACTGAACCAGCGAGAAGCGGAAGTTGCCATGACTGGATTTCTCCGGGATCTGGGGAAGCGAGGGCTCATAGGGTTTCGGGCTCCTTCCGGAGAAGAGGGTGAAAAATCCGCTTGACAAGCCAAAGATTCTCTCGGCGCCATTTAGGCGCATAGAGCATAGCGCATAGAGCATAGGGTGATAATTTCGAATTTCGAATTGCGAATTTCGAATTTAAAAAAGCCCAGAGCATGGGGCATGGAGCATAGGGTTAAAATCTGAAATGACCAGGTAGGAGGTGTACAATGCGGATAGTATTGATTGGGCAAGCTGCCTTCGGCGTCAAGGTACTGGAGAACTTGCTGGAAAGAGATGAACAGGTGGTGGCGGTCTATACCCCGCCGGACAGGGGGAGTCGGCAGGATCCACTTAAGGAAGCAGCTGTTGCTAAAGACATTCCGGTTTTTCAACCATCGACCTATAAAGATGATAAGGTTTTCTCAGAATATCAGGAACTCGAGCCAGATCTGACCATTTTGGCTTTTGTCACTGATATTATCCCGGAACGGTTTTTCCAGCTGCCCTCTTTGGGTAGCATTTGTTACCATCCTTCTCTTCTTCCCCTCCACAGAGGTTCTAGCGCCATTAACTGGGCGGTTATAATGGGGAGAAAAAAGACAGGCTTGACCATTTTCTGGCCGGACGGTGGAATTGACACCGGACCCATTTTGCTTCAGAAGGAGATTGAGGTGGGACCAGATGACACCACCGGATCCCTCTACTTCAACTATCTTTTTCCCATGGGGGTTGATGCCATTCTCGAATCGGTAGAATTAATCAAGGAAGGCAACGCCCCGAAGATTCCACAGCCGGAAGAAGGAGCCACTTACGAGCCACCCTGCAGCGACCGTGTGGCCGCCATTGATTGGAAAAAGGCTGGGCAAGACATATACAATCTGGTGCGGGGCTGTGATCCCCAGCCCGGAGCGTATAGTTTCTGGCAGGGAGAGAAGATCCGCTTTTACGGTGCCAGGCTGCTGGGAGAACCCACGACAGAAACCCCGGGAACGGTGGTGCACGCAGATTCTGAAGGCTTTCAGATTGCGGTTGAGGGCGGGAAGCTCTCTGTCGGCAAGGTTCGCCCCGAATCAGGAGGCAAGGTGGAGGCCTCCGCATTGGTGTCCGAAAGGGGACTGAAAGTCGGAGATCAGTTTGGTGAAGCAACCTGAAAAACAATCCAAGAAGAAAGAGATTGAAGAGGAAGAACGCCGTGTAAAAACCTTGAGGCTTTTGGTAGACTTCTCTCTGGCCTATCTCGCCCAGATGAAATTGCCACTGGAAGAGGCTCAGGCGGTGGTCGCAGGGGTGAAAAAGCAGGCCCTACACCTTTTTCCTGAAAAAGAAGAGACTTTCGATCTCATCTACCTGCCTAGATTTCAGAGACTGCTGCGGGATAAATATCGACTGCATTAGTTCAGGACACAAAGGAAGAAAAAAGAAGGCATAGAGCATGGAGCATGGAGCATAGAGTGAGAAATCAGGGGTCGGGGGTCAGCGATGCCCGACGCGGAGAGACGGTGACACGGTGATGCGGCGAGAAACGATCAGAGATCGGAAAGCAACCTCTAACGCATAACCTCTAACGTATAACGTATAATATCTCTTACCGTTTACCGTTCACCGTTTACCGTTTACGATTTAACTAATCAACTAATTAACGATTTGAACGGTTTCAACGACTTCAACGGTTGATATTTACTTCCATGAAAGAGATCTATCTTCGTTTGATGAACGAATCACGCTGTATTGCCTCACGTTACGAGGTTCCGGAATTCTACCGACGATTCAAACCGGCACTGGCAATTTCACGGCGTATCTTTTTTCATAGTCCGCTGCTGATTCACTGCAGAGAACTGGTGACCCCACTGTACGTGGATGATTTTGGTCACGGCCTCCA
>JBFFBS010000244.1:0-5588 GCA_041560295.1 Syntrophobacteria bacterium
CGAAGAAGATGGGCGTGCCACCGGGCAACCACAGGGTGTTGGTTCCGAGGCGTACCTGAACGGTACGTCGCAGGAGCCAACACCCGAGGACGCCAGGAAGGACGGCCATATCTGTGGTCGCAGCAAGTTATTCATGAGATATCCGGGCTCCTTAGTACCACCCTGGACAGGGTTCCGTCCCTCTCGTATAATCAAATGGTAACGCTTAACCTGGAAAACTAACTATGTTGTTGGAAAAGGTACATAATTCAGTTATGAGCCACCGAATGCTTCAGTCAGGCGATCTGGTTGTGGTCGCTGTGTCCGGTGGCCCTGATTCGGTCGCTCTCTGCCATCTCCTCCACAGACTCAGGCACAGCCTCAAAGTGGAGTTGGTGGTGGCTCATGTCCATCACGGACTCCGTGGTGCGGAAGCAGATCAGGACGCCCTTTTTGTTGAAAATCTCAGCCACCAGTTAGGCCTGCCAGTTGTGCAGCAAAGGCTGGAAGTCCGCAGCTGGCAGAAAGAGCATGGTGGTTCACTACAAATGGCAGCACGTGCTCTCCGCTATCAATGTCTCCGTCAGGTAATGGCCGAAAAGGGGGCAAGCAAGCTTGCCCTAGGCCATAATGCTGATGATCAGGCTGAAGAAATCCTGCTCCGCATCCTTCGCGGTGCTGGCCAGCGCGGCCTCAGCGGTATGGACCCTTGCAACCACAAAGGAATCATCCGCCCGCTGTTGGAATGTCACCGTCAAGAGATCATGGCCTATCTTGAAGACCACGGTCTTGCCTTTCAACAAGACAGTTCAAATCTGAAGCCTTGGTGCCAGCGCAATCTATTGCGGCTGGAATTGCTGCCACAACTTCAACAGGCATTCAATAGCAATTTAAATGCCACTTTACTGCGAACCAGCAAGATCCTCCGAGAAGAGGAGGACTTCTGGGCGTCTCATCTCGCTTCATGGCTGAAAGAGCATTCATCGAACCACGGGGATGGCGGAATCCGTTTCCCGATCAGACCATTGCTCGAGACGCATCCTGCTATGCAAAAACGTTTGCTGCGAAGGGTGGTGCAGGAGGTGAAAGGAAATCTGAGGGAATTTGGCTTTCATCATACGGAAATCCTTCTGCAATTGTGCCGATCACCTGCAGCCAACCGTCAACTTGATCTCCCTGGTGAGGTTCAAGTTGAAAAAAGCTACGACTGGGTGACCGTAACTTTGCATCGCGAGAAGGTGGAGGATTTCACTTTTGAGATCTCAGATCACGGCCTTCACCCTTTTCCCTCGCTGAATCACAGCATGGAGGTTGAATTACTGCCTTCGGACATGGACGTTGAATTCAGTCACGATCCGAACGAAGCCATTGTGGACCTGGACAGGGTCTCCTTTCCTCTTACTCTCAGATCCAGCAAACCCGGCGACCGCTTCCGCCCCCTGGGACTGGGGGGCAGCAAGAAGCTTAAGGATTTTTTTATTGACAGCAAAGTCCCTAAGAGCGAGCGTCGTCAGATTCCAATCCTTTGCAGTAAAGACCATATCATCTGGGTTGTTGGCCACCGACTGGACGACCGGGTAAAGCTAACTTCGGATACCAGTCGACTGCTTCGATTCCGCTACCTGGAAGGGTTGATTGGAGAGCAGTAACCACTGAGCAGCACGCGCTCATAAGGTAAAGATCGCCTTGGCATGGCTTTCGCAGGGGAGATGATCGAGATTCTAGATGGGAAGCAACGATCTACTATTAGAGCCACATACTCGTCCAAGAACCGTCATTGACATTTACTTTGCAATGACTAATTTGGTATGTTAGTAGTACAGACTCAAAGTTGACAATGTAGTACACTGTTTTGAGGAGAAACGAATTGAGCCCTTTCTATAAAAACCTAGCACTCTGGCTGGTCATAAGCTTGATGGTCATCCTGCTTTTCAACATGTTTAACCATCCCGGCCAAAGCAAGCAGGAGACAAGCTACAGTGAGTTTATCGCCGCCGTCAATGACGGAGAGGTGAATCAAGTAACCATTCAGGGGAATGATATCTTTGGCAAGTTTAAAGACGGCACTGCTTTTCGGACCTTCGTTCCCAACGATCCAGACCTGATCCGGGTGCTACGGGATAAGGGTGTACAGATAACAGCAAAAGCCGTAGAAGAGTCGCCCTGGTTCATGACCATCCTGATCAGCTGGTTTCCAATGCTCTTGCTGATTGCGGTATGGATCTTTTTTATGCGTCAAATGCAAGCCGGTGGCGGCAAAGCAATGTCTTTTGGAAAAAGTCGGGCACGCCTCGTCTCTGACTCGGCCCGCAAAGTGACCTTCGAGGACGTAGCCGGCATTGAGGAAGCCAAAGAAGAGCTTGAGGAAGTAATAGAATTCCTTCGAGATCCCAAAAAATTTACCAAACTCGGGGGGCGTATTCCCAAAGGTGTACTGCTCGTTGGATCCCCTGGTACTGGAAAAACCTTACTGGCCCGAGCAATTGCCGGTGAAGCCGGGGTGCCGTTCTTCAATATAAGCGGCTCCGACTTCGTGGAGATGTTTGTGGGTGTGGGTGCCTCCCGGGTGCGGGATCTCTTCGTTCAGGGGAAAAAACATGCTCCCTGCATCATCTTTATTGACGAAATAGACGCGGTGGGACGACATCGAGGAGCCGGTCTTGGAGGCGGTCATGACGAGCGGGAACAAACTCTCAATCAGCTTCTGGTTGAAATGGATGGCTTTGAGTCCAATGACGGGGTAATTCTCATTTCCGCCACAAACCGCCCGGATGTGTTGGACCCGGCTTTGCTCAGACCGGGCCGCTTCGACCGCCAGGTGGTGGTGCCACTTCCGGATCTAAGGGGGCGGGAGGGAATTCTCATGGTTCATGTCCGCCACACGCCTTTGTCATCTGATGTGGACCTGAGCGTAGTTGCCCGCGGCACCCCAGGGTTTTCTGGAGCTGATTTGGAAAATTTGGTAAACGAGGCTGCATTGCTCGCTGCTCGGCTCAACAAAGAGATGGTTGAGATGATTGACTTGGAGCGGGCCAAAGACAAGGTCCTGATGGGCACTGAGCGCAAGAGTATGATTATAAGTGAGAAGGAAAAGCGCAACACTGCCTTTCATGAGGTGGGGCATGCCCTGGTGGCCAAGTTTCTCCTCGGAACAGACCCAGTCCATAAGGTAAGCATCATCCCGCGGGGCAGAGCCCTGGGTGTGACTATGACTCTGCCAATCGAGGATCGGCTCTCCTATGACGAAGACTACATGAAAAACACCCTGGCAAAACTAATGGGCGGCCGGGTCGCGGAAGAGCTTGTCTTCAACCACAAGACCAGCGGTGCCAGTGATGATATAGAAAAAGCAACCACCATAGCCCGAAAGATGGTCACGGTTTATGGCATGAGCGAGTCCATGGGACCAATCGCTTTCGGACAAAAAGAGGAGGCGATCTTTCTCGGCCGAGAGATTGCCCAGCACCGGGACTACAGTGAGAAAACTGCCATCAGGATTGACGAGGAGGTCCGGCACATCGTTGATGAGGCTTATAAGACCGCCAAAAGGATCCTCCAGGAGCATGAGGACCTTCTCCACAAAATTTCCGAAACCCTCGTCGAAAAGGAAACCCTGCATGGCAAAGAGATCGATGCTATCATAGAGGCCACCAAGCCGGATCTAGAGTTCACCCGAACTGTGACCGCCGAAGATGTGGTTGCGGAGGAACGCCGCCAGGCCGGAGGCAGCCAACCTCAACCGGAATCCCAGGAACAAGGGGATCCGGTTACCGCCAAGGAAACAGACCTTCCCAAAGATAAGCTCGGAGAGACCCAGGCGTGAACCGGGCACGCTTTACCATCCACTGCGACGAACAAACCTTGGAGTTGGGCGAGCGCTCCCTGCTCATGGGGACCATTAACGTTACTCCCGATTCATTCTCCGACGGCGACCTTTTTTTTCAAACAGAGAAAGCCATCAAACAGGGAGAACTCCTCGCCTCTGAGGGGGCGGACTTACTGGATGTCGGCGGCGAATCCACCAGGCCATTTTCTGATCCTGTACCTTTGGAGGAGGAACTGCGGCGGGTCATCCCGGTTGTAAGTGAACTGGCAAAGCGCACCTCCATTCCCATTTCCATTGACACCTGCAAAGCCGAGGCGGCTCGGGCGGCGTTAGATGCAGGTGCAACGATGATCAATGATATCAGCGGGCTGCGATTTGATCCGCAGATGGTAGAACTGGCTGCAGCTGCAAAGGTTCCGCTCGTTCTTATGCATATGCAGGGCACCCCTCGAACCATGCAAGTCGAGCCGCACTATGGTTCATTGTTTTCTGAAATCATTGCTTTTTTGGAAGAACGCATTCAATTTGCTTGTGCCGGAGGGGTCTCCCGCGACCGTATCATTGTTGACCCGGGCATTGGTTTTGGCAAGACCGTAAACCACAATTTGCTGTTAATCAAGCACTTGGATGCTTTGGCCACACTAGGCTTACCTATCCTCCTCGGCAGTTCACGCAAGTCCTTCATTGGTGCCGTGCTGGACAAGGAAGTCACCGAGCGCGAACCTGGCACATGGGCCACAGTCTGCGCAGGCATAATCAAAGGAGCCCATATTATCCGAGTTCATGAAGTTGCCACCTGCCGTCAGCTGGCTGATATGACAGACGCTATCATAAACGCATAGCGCATAGAGCATAGCGCTAAGCGCTTAATCTATTGAATCGTTACTCAACTATTCTTTAACTCGTTTAGATTTCGCTATGCGCTCTGCGTCAGGCGCTTTGCGATGCAAGAGAGGCTTAATATGGGTAAAATCTTCGGAACAGACGGGGTTAGAGGCGTAGCCAATGTCTACCCCATGACAACGGAAATAGCCATGCAGTTGGGGCGGGGCGTCGCGCACGTCTTCAAAAATGACAAGCGCCGTCACAAGATCGTCATTGGTAAAGATACCCGACTCTCAGGCTATATGATTGAAAACGCCATAGCCTCGGGCATCTGTTCTATGGGAGTGGATGTGCTCCTGGTGGGACCACTTCCTACCCCGGGTATCTCCTTCATCACCAGCAGCATGCGGGCGGATGCCGGTGTGGTCATTTCTGCCTCCCACAATCCTTTTCAGGACAATGGTATCAAGTTCTTCTCCCGCGACGGTTTCAAGCTCGACGATGAAATTGAGAAAAGAATCGAGGAGCTTATTTTCTCCAATAACATTGATCATCTTCGACCAACCGCCGAGGAGGTGGGTAAGGCCTTCCGAGTGGATGATGCTGTGGGCCGGTACGTAGTGTTCTTGAAGCATACCTTCTCTAAGGACCTCACTCTGGACGGCATCAAGATTGCGGTGGATTGTGCCAACGGCGCCGCTTACAAGGTTGCGCCCGCTGTCTTCGAGGAACTGGGAGCCAACCTGGTACTCACTGGTGTAAAACCGAACGGCTACAACATAAACGACGACTGTGGTAGTGTTTACCCCCAGGTGACTGCTGATCTGGTGAAAGAATCTGGAGCTCAACTGGGGATTGCTTTTGATGGAGATGCAGACCGGCTCATTTGTGTGGATGAAAAGGGAGCAGTGGTGGACGGCGACCAGTTAATGGCAATTTTTGCGGCCCAGATGCTCAG
>JBFFBS010000245.1:0-5568 GCA_041560295.1 Syntrophobacteria bacterium
TTACTCCATCCCCCATGCCTCATGTTTTTTCGCTATGCGCTCTGCGCTTGGCGCTGTGCGATCCTAGTGCCTAGTTATTTGCTGCCCGCTGTCAGCTGCCCCCTGCCTACTGTTTTTCTTAAATCCGCAATTCCTCAATCCCTGAATCCCTCAATTCCTTAATCTCACATCCCACATCTCATATCCCACATCTACAATCTACCCATGGTATTATAATAGGAGAGAATCCAAAAGGGGGGGGTGATCAAATGGATCTGTGGAGAAAAATCGGTGTAACTATCATTTTCGGTATAGTTGCAATCATTGGTGGTGGGCTTTTCTGGGTCTTGTCAGAAGACTGGGCTGTGGTGTTCACGTTCTTGTCCATTGTGGGCTTTTTTCTCCTGGCTTTCCTTGTAAACCCGGAGCAAATGGTTAATGAGATGGCTGTTGAGGAGGAACCGGGTGAGCACTAAAGTAAGGGGTAAACAGTGAAAAAGAAAGAATCCAGGAGTCAGAATTCAGAATTGAGGTTTCAGGTGTCGGGTTTCAGGTTTCAGCAGTAAACGGTAAGCAGTGAGCAGTAAGCAGTGAGCCCTTCGACAAGCTCAGGACGCTTCGCGCAGTAGGCGGTAAATCCTTGAAACTGCTGAAGCCGGTCAAATCGTAGAAATCGTAAAAGCGGTGCCTAGTGCCTAGTGTTTAGTTCCTAGTTGAAAAGCTGCCTTCTGTCCTCTGCCTCCTGCCTACTTTTCTTAAATCCGCAATCTATATTTTTCCTCTCGCCTGGCTAAGCTTCATGGCGGCCTCGATCATATTTTTTGGTACCTCTGGCTGTTCTGACTCAGGTTTGCGCACCATAGCAAGAGACTCAGTAGGGCAGGCGTTGATGCAAAGTCCGCAGCCAATGCAGCGGTCTACATCCAGGGCTACCGTGTTGTCATCCAACTCCAATGCTTCCATCTGGCAGCGATCTACACAGTCCCCACAACCCTCACAGGTGTCGAGATTGACCGTGGCCACAAATGGTGAGGAGACCATGCTGGCGGGCTTGGGGTGACGTTTGATGTTCTTTAGTACCAGGCAACAGCAGCCGCAACAAAGGCAAATATTTACCGCCTTCTTGGCATTGCTCGGCTGAAGCACAAAGCCGGCTTTTTCGGCCAGGTCAAGGATCTCGAGAGTTTCCTCGAGATCAGTCAAGCGGCCCAATCCATTCCTCAGATAGTAGTCCGCCGCGGTCCCAAAGACCAGGCAGGTCTCCTCAGGCCTATCGCAGCCCTTTTCCACCATGCTTTGTTCCCGCCGGCATATGCAGGGAGCCACCACGAACTTGTTTTGAGCCCGCACCAGTTCCTCTGCCTGCTCATAGGGTAACACCTCATGCTGGGGGGTTAGGCTGCGGCCCACAGGGATAGTACGTAATTGAGGAACCTTCCAGGCCTCATGCAAGAGTGTGGGAATGTACTCTTCCATGTCCCTGATAAGGTCCACGTCGAGATTGTTGACATTGAATTCCCAGATCCCAACGATGTACTGGTTGGCCATGTATTTCGGCAGCTTACCGTCACGTTCAATGCTGTAGATAAGTCCTTTCTTGGCCATCTTGTCTAAACGCTGAGCAGCCTCCTCTGGGGCAATCTCGGCCCGGCCGGCGATAACCTCAGCCTCTTCGGGAAACAGGGTCAGATGTAAGGCGAATTCGGCTTCCTCAGGGGTGAAAAGCCGCCGTAATATGCGAAGCTCGACTCCGCTCTCTGTGGATGGAAAACCGGCCGGCAGGTCGTCCAACTGCTGCGCTAACTTCCGATAAATATCCATTGCCATGAATCACTCCTGTAATGAATGAAGATCCTATCTATACGGAGGAAAATTTGCCAGACTCTGTCACGAATGGTTGGGGTCTGTCAAGTGAAAGGAGTAAAAGGTAAACAATGACAGCAAGCGAGAAAGGCTAGACAGGCGAGAAAAGCGAGAAAGGGTCCCCAGCCTTAAGACTCAACGGCGCAGCCCTATAACACTAAACGCCCTGCGCCTTGTGCCCTGCGCCTTACGCCTCTTTTCAATCCGCATTCCGCAATCCGAAATCGACACTAGTTTCTAACCCTCATTCGCTGAACCTTTTTCTCATAGTGCATTGCGATTACAGTGCGAAGTCGTTTGCGGCCCACAGAGGAGAGGTTTTTGAAGCGTACCACCATTCCCAGCGGCACAACTTCCTGATTTTCGTTTGGTTCTGAAAAGTGCAACATCATTACTTCGGCTTCAACTAGTAATGACTCACGTTTAGAAAGTTGAATTCTGATGGTGGCAGTCTCGTGTTGGCGTGGGGGTCGGCGACAGCGGATAAATGCCCCGCGGCTATTTATCTGTTGCGTTACGCCATCAAGAAACCCATCTGCCGTGAACACGGTAACCGGGTACCTGGCTGCGATGCCTATGTCTTGGTGCGTTTTTGTTTTCATTGGCGTATCCATAATGATACCGCCCGGAGGGTGGGGTGGCGGTCTGATTTGATGTTCAAACAAGCTCAACCGCCGCTAACAGAGGGTCAACGAGTTCCACCCTGCCGAGGGGTGCGGTGTACTTGTCTCTAGGCTGGATAATGAGTGCAACATTTATACCCGGCAATGAGTAATTTCGAATTTCGAATTGCGAATTTTAAAAAGCGAAATCTGCAACTGAAACTCGCTTTCTTATTGCACAATTCAAAATCCTCAATGGCTTGCCTCCAACCTCAAGCGCAGCGCTCCTCTAACCTCCAACGGCATAGCCTTTTACTCTATGCCCTATGCTTTTTCCGCAACGGACCACGGACCACGGACAACTGACCAAAAGCCTTCCGTCTTTCCCTGAGCCTTGCGCCTTGTGCCTTGCGCCTCTCCTCAATCCGCAATCCGAAATTCGCAATCCATAAATGGTGGTTTTTCGTATTGACAGATTTTAGAAATGTGACTTAATCTGACACTATATAAGACCTCTTTTTCCCACGCCAATCAATATATATGAAATTACTGGAGTATAAATGAACCTTAAAATGGGCATAGGTTTCTCCTAACAGTCCATTGTCGGTTCTGTTAGGAGTATGCGATAAGGGCCCTAAACATGTCTGGATCGGCGGCAATCAGAGCCAGCAATGACAGTTAAAATCAACTAGAATCTGATCCTAAGCAGGACTCGTTTTTCTCCACCATCCGCTCGTTATTCTGAGAGTGTAGCTCCCCAATTGCTTTTCTGAATCATCAGCACCTGAACCGCTTCCGTCCTCTTCGATACGGTCTGCCAAAGATCTTCGCGATTTTTCGGTATGAAGGAGGAAGGGGTGATATGCCGCCTGATGGAATGAGGGGGGTGTACTATGCAGACACAGGATAGAATGTATTTTGACTCCTTCAGAGAAGTGGTCAAGGCAGTGAATTCAACCCTTGATCGGCAAGAAGTACTGGATCTCCTCGTCAGCAATGTGGCTCAGGTCATGGGTCTGAAGGCCTGTGCCATACGTATGTTGCATGGGAAGAAACGAACTCTGGAATTGCTGGCTTCTCACGGATTGAGTGAGCGCTATATCAACAAAGGTTCGCTGGAAGCAGATAAGAGTATTGCTGATGCCATGGAGGGAGAAACTGTTAGCGTTTACAACGCAACTGAGGACCCCAGAATCCAATACCCCAAAGAGGCTAAAGAAGAGGGCATTAGCAGTATGATCTCGGTGCCGCTTTCCTGCAAAGGCCAGGTTATCGGGGTATTGCGATTGTATACCGCAGAGCCGAGAGAATTTTCAGAAACTGAGCTGGATTTTGCCGAAGCCCTGTCCGAGGTTGGTGCGCTTGCCATCGAAAACGCCAGGATGCATGAGGCAGTCAAGGAGGACAACGTAGCGATAATGAGCGAGATGTACGATTTTGTAAGCTACCGCCGGAGAACATGACGAAGCTATCATGTCACCCAATTGGGGCGCTCGGCAAG
This sequence comes from Syntrophobacteria bacterium, assembly GCA_041560295.1. GTDB lineage: Bacteria > Desulfobacterota > Syntrophobacteria > BM002 > BM002 > BM002. Next base: position 3,946 of record JBFFBS010000245.1, read on the forward strand.
CCAGGTATGTACGGTTTCAGGCAGCCAGTATTCCAATCCTTCAGCCAGATAGAATCGTGGCTGGAGAAGATCGTCATCTTCCGAGATCACGCCGTCGGCTAAAGCAATCCTCGCTAGAGCTGTATGGGGGTAAATACGAATGCCTGTGGTTACTTTGACCACCTCAAGATCAAGGGAATCAGCAAATTGAAGGCTTTGTTCCACTGACTCTTTGCTTTCGCCTGGGCCTCCCAACAACAAAAAACCCATCCGGTGGATGCCATGGTCTCCTAGTATCTGAGCAATTTGGCGCACGTCCTGGGAGTTGTATTGCTTGTTCAAGCGCTGGAGGACCGGCTCGCAACCACTCTCGAACCCCAGGGAAACCTCACTGCAACCGGCTTTCATCATCAACCTCACCAGCTTTTCATCTATCTTCCAGGGGTAGAGAATACACCGCCAGGTAATATCCAACTCCGCCGCAGCGAGCTGTTGGCAAAGTTCCGTGGCATAGGAAGCGGGGAGGTTGAAGGTGTTGTCAACGAAAAAGAAACGATTAAAGCCTTTCTCGGCTTGCCGTGCAATCTCTTCGACCACCAGAGCCGGGGCGCGTTTACGGAAAATTTCGCCTTCTATGGTTGAGGTGGAGCAATAGCTGCAGTTCATGGGGCAGCCGCGTCTGGTCTGAAACGGCAGCAAAAATTCCGCGTCTTCAGTTATAGAAGACGCGGCCCAAAGATGGTCTTCAGGGAAAGGAAACGCGTCCAGATTTTTCGCAAAAGCTCTCTTAGCTTGAAGGCCACGGCCCGGGAGGAAAAGACCTGGCGTGTCTGAAAGGTCCTGGTTTCGCTGGATCTTGTCCAGAAGGGCAGGGAAGGCCACTTCTCCTTCTCCCTGGATCCCCATATCCGCCCCAAGGTACTCCAGGGCTGACTCAGGGTACATGCTGTAAGCAGCGCCACCCAACACTATGGGTCCATCTGAAAAATTCCGGCAGCTGGTTACAACATCTTTAACCGGTTCCAACAGGAATCCAGGATTATCCATGTTCTGGTCGTCGATGTTTCTCACCGAGATGCCCACGATATCAGGGCTCCGCTCTTCCATGGCCTCTTTGATAACCTCTTGGACATCTTCTTGGGCCATGAGATCAAGGTATGTCACTTCGTGCCCAGCTTTGCGTGTAGCCGCAGCCACGCAGGCTAGACCGAGGGGCAGGGTAGGCATGTTAATCTGTTCCGTATTTGCAGATATGAGCAGAACTTTCATGATCGGTAGACCTCTGATTCGTTTATTTTCTCAGCATGAATTATACTCAAAAAAGAAGCCAGGAGCCAGGAGTCAGGAGCAAAAGGTAAACAGTAAGCGGTAAACGGTGGACCGTACCCGATTTTACTATTTGACCAATTTTCTAATTTCCTAATTCTCCAATTAACCAACCTACCAATGATGTGGGAAATTATTTTCCCTTTTTTCAACAATTTTTACATATCCTGGGACTTCGAGCTTTCCACCTATTCCTTCACAAAATATTGAGAATATTGAATAAAATGGATTTATATGGGGCTGGCACGGTTGTTGCGGAAGAGAACAGTACCTGAGCTTGTTGGTATTTTCTGTTTTAAATATATGGGCGGTTATCAA
>JBFFBS010000246.1:0-5542 GCA_041560295.1 Syntrophobacteria bacterium
TCTCCACTTCATGCTCTTTTGACAGGTGGATCAGATTGAGAAACCCTTCCATGTTTGAGCTCTGGTAGGCGAATGGATTGAGCAGTGAATAGCGAACACCTGCCTGGGCCGCCATATTGCACACTACCTGAATGGGATGATTAGCAAAAACCCTGGCAAGTCCATCCAAATTGGCAAGATCTTCCTTGTAGAAGGTGAACTGCTCGTTGTCTTCCAGGAGACCGAGCCGGGCCTCTTTCAGAGAGACGTCGTAGTAGTCATTGAGATTGTCCAGACCAATCACCCGATCTTCCCGCTCTAGCAGGGCTTGGCTTATGTGGAAGCCGATGAAGCCTGCTGCCCCAGTGACCAAATAGGTTTTCAACGAAGTCCCTCCTTACCTTTCGTCCCCACTGCCATAAAACCTCCGTGTTCCATCCGTGCATGATGGACAGTGGGTCCCTATCCCCATTAAATTGTCCTTGCCAGGATTACCATGGTGTGCTATCTAAAACACAAGGCAGGCACGAGCCTGCCCTTTTTGGTGGTGGGTGTAGCTCAGTTGGTTAGAGCACCGGGTTGTGGCCCCGGAGGTCGAGGGTTCGATTCCCTTCACTCACCCCAATTTGCACCAAGGTGCCGCATAGCGCCAAGCGCGCGGCGCAGAGCGTTAATTCAGTTCCCCACTTTACCACGCTCCGGTTAACCGCAACCTGAACTCTCCTCACTTCTAATCCCGGCTTTACCCTTCTGCAACCAAGATTGAGTTAACCCCTCACGCTATGCGCTCTGCTCTCTGCGCTATGCCCTTTACTTACACAGCGGAGATACCCAGAAATCATCCGGAGGCACGAGAAGGCCCTCATAAGGCTCCAGAGACTCCGGCACTGCTCCCTGTGTTTTATTGGTTTCTAGCAATTCGTAAACCTGGCTCACCTTTTCCGTTTTCCCCAGGGCTCCGTAAAGACGGATGGCGCGATCAAGATCCAGGAAGGCTTTTTCCCACAACTGCTGTTGCTGGCGCAGCCGACCAATTTGTTCCAATACCTGAGCAATTCCAATCGCATTTTCTGCAGCTTTGTCAATTTCCAGAGCCCGTCTCAGTTGCTTATCAGCCCTGGCGAAGTCACCCTGAGCCTCTGCCACCAGGCCAAGCTGCATATGGGAGTTGGCCATGGTTGGCCTATAACCGCTGTTCTCCGCTCTGGCTAGGGCCCGTTTGAACAACGACTCCGCCTCTTCAAGCCGTCCCTGCTTCCGTCTGAGCATACCAAGATTATTCAGATGCATGGCGAAACCGCTTTTCTGGGGATTTTTCTTGGCTACAACAAGCGCTTTTTCCCATAACTCTTCAGCCTCCTGGTAGCGTCCCGCTTTGAAGGCCAGACTCCCCAGGTTACCCAATGCAAAAGCCTCCTCTCTTGGACTGTTGAGCAGGCTGTTGAACTCCAGCGTTTTTTGCAGGTGTTCACCGGCCTCTACATAGTGGTCTTGAACCAACGCCACTGCACCCAGGTTATTATAGGCCCGAACCATTTCTTCCAGATTATCCACCAAGCGACTGGCTTCTAACGCCTGGTAAAAGTAACGCTCGGCCCGACCAAAACATCCCCGTTCGAACCAGTAACTTCCTTCAGCTGCCAATCGTTTGACCTCAGTGAGCCGGGGCGGAAGCGTATTCTTATGGCCACCACCACAAGTCACTACTAGTGTCAGCAACAAGGCTCCTAGAGTGACGAGAAAGGCTATTGTTTTCTTGCGGCCGAACCTATGGCTGGCGTGGACAAACATCAGTTTTGACCTCCTCTTATTTCGAGGCCGTGGGTTTCTGCGTCGGGAGGCGGTGGCAAATTAGGGCGAATGAGGAAGTTCTCTTTCACTGAATCCAAGATGCGATTAACTTCCTGCATCCCTTCTCTGGCCTGAGCGCTGATCTCAGGTACCTCGGTCATAACCTTTTCCAGGATGACCTGTACCTTGAGCAGCCTATCCAAAAGTTCCTGGGTTTTGTCTACCATTTCCGGGGCCTCGCGCGTTGCCTTCTCCAAATGTTCAGAACCCTTCTCAATATTGACGCCTGCCCGGACAAGGTAGTCGGCCGTCTCCTGGAGGGTCGCAACAAACGTATCCATGTGCTCGTACAGTTCATCACTCTTTATGAGCCGACCAAGTGAGCCTTCGCCGCCTTCAACAGTGCCCGTTATCTGCTGGAGATTGCTGAAGGTCCCGAAAAACGGTCCTTTCGGATCCTTGAGTTGATCCGTAATCAGCGCCAGATCCTCTAAAATCTTACCAATGTGCTCCAGTTTCGCTCCAATCTCGTACTGTTCCAAATACTCGGTGAATTTTTTCTTTTCTTTGGTGGGGATCAGCCCCTCTGGTGGAATGACAGCTGCCTTTGAAGTACCAGGTCTGATATTGATGTACTCGCTCCCGATAACCGTCGGACTTTCCACAGTGGCCACACTATTGGCTCGAATACGAGAGGCATACTCGGCCAACACCTTGACCCTAACCTTGACCTTGTTGTCTTTGGTCAGCAACACGTCCGTCACGCTGCCGATATCTGTTCCCAAAAGCTTTACCCGCGAGCCAGAGACAAGGTTATACCCTTCTTCGAAGGTGGTGTAATAGACGACATGCTTGCGAAACCAATTCTTGCCACGGCCCACCACGGCCACCGTGAATAAGAAAACTATCAGGGTCAGGAGGATAAACGCCCCGGTCATCCTTTCCATGGTGCTATATTGGAGCCTCATTCACCTCTCCATTCTCTGGACAAAAGCGCACCGCGCTTCCTCATTGATTCCCGGTAGATCGAGGGATCAAACTGACCCACTTCAAAGTGGCGACACTGACCTTTGTCAAAAACCAGTACCCAGTCCCCCCATCTATTGATAACTTCAGGCACTATACTCGCCACCAAAAAAGCGCAACCTTCTTCAATACTACAGGTTTTGAAAACATCTAACAGCAGGCTGTAGACCCGCTCCCCCAGATCCAGAGAGGGGTGTTCCAGAAGATAAAGATGTGGCTTCTTAACCAGTTCCCTGGCGTAAACGGCCAAGCGCCGTTGCTCAAAGGTGAGCTCAGCCGGTCGCAAAAAACGATACTCATAGAGCTCGAACTGCTTCAGCAGTTCTGTCACCCTGTCGTAGGACTGCTCCCGAACCATCTCCTCATGGTACTGAAGCCCCAAACTTATGTTGTCCAGGATTGTCATGTTGCTGATCAGAGATGTCTCTCGATGAACAAAGCCAATTCGCCGCCGTAGCTCGTATAACCCTGGCCCACCCATCTGATCCGAGCTCTGGCCAAACCAGGAAATCCGGCCACCGGTCGGTGAAACTAAAGTTGCACAGATTTTTAGCAGTATAGTGGCGCATCGGTGGGGGTCAGCCAGCAACACTCCTCTCTGCCCCCTCTCCAGACGAAACGACAGCTCACTGAAGAGACACGTACCATCTTCTTCACAGTACTCCATATTGTCGCAGGCAATAATCGGTTCTTTCACGGCTTCCAACCAAAGTCTATGTATGAGGGCCTGTGTTGCCGTAATACCCCATTTCCTCGATCAGAGGTAAAACAAGGCCGAAATCAGTACGTTGAAAAATACACACAACATTAAGCAGTCCACCAGGGCTCGAGACACCTGCGGCGGAATATTAGTAATCGCCTCCCCCGTCCTGAACCCATGATACATGCAGACCAAAGCAATGGTTAAGCCGAACACAAACGCTTTTACTGAGCCGACAATAATGTCGATGCCGTTGAGCTCAAGGGCGAGATCACTAAAAAGCGCCCAAAATGGAACGTCAACCAAAGTCCAGGCGACGACGAATCCACCAAAGATGCTCACTACGTTAAAAAAGACGATTAGGCAAATCACCGCCACGGTAACCCCCACCAGACGGGGTAAGGTGAGAAAATGTAGTGGGTCGATACCCTGCATCTCGAGGCTTTCAATTTCTCTCAGTACGGTCATGTATCCCATTTCAATGGCGATGGCTGAGCCTGACCGTAGGGTTACCACCACCGCGGTAAGCAATGGCCCCACTTCCCGGATAATCACCACAGTCAGCAAGGATGCCAAAACATTCCTGCTTCCCACCCTGGTCAGTTGGGCAATACCCTGGATAATTACCAGCCCGCCCACCAGGAGCGCTATGAGGCAGATAAGCTCTAATGACTGGACTCCGGTAAAATATATTTGCTGGATAAAGGTGCGAGCCATAAGTTTCTGGCCGGTGTGCCTATAGCGCAAGGTGGTTTTGAGGCACACCACAAAAAAACCAAGGATGTCTACCAGCCGGTAAAACTTCTGCAAAAACCACCGGCCACAGGAGCCGGTCATCATCTGCAAATAATGTCCCGCTTGCATACCTATCCTACCCACACCTGTCAATCTCTAAACTGTTGTTAAAAATAGATCTCTTATGCATAACCCGTGCCTTGTAGCACTATCTGTTTTGACATCCAACGTTCTAGGCAAGTGCCTCAATGATCTCCCGGCAGAAAGCGGGCAGGTCGTCAGGTTTTCGGGAGGTGATCAAAGTACCATCTACAACCACCTCTGCATCCTCATACTCAGCGCCAGCATGAACCAGGTCATCCCGAATAGCAAAAAATCCGGTGACCTTCCGACCTCTGACAATGTCTGCAGAAGTTAGCATCCAGCCCGCATGACAGATGGCAGCCACCACTTTTCCTTGCTCAAAACCGTCTTTGACCAACTGCACTGTGGCCGGATGTCTACGCATAAGGTCGGGAGCATACCCGCCAGGTATGATAATCCCGTGGTATTTGTTGACATCAGTATCACGGGAAGCTACATCCGAAGTAATCGGATACCCACCCTTGCTCTTATAAGTCGCACCCGCCTCCGTACCAACAATGGTAACCTCAGCACCTTCTTCCCGCATTCTCAGTAAAGGATACCAAGCTTCCAACTCTTGGTAGAGGTCCTCTACGAGAACGATTATTTTCTTTCCCTGTAGTTTCATGGGGCTCCTCCCAGTTTCTCCAAGCAGCATAGTCAAGAAACGTTTTCCTTTTTTATTGTAGTTGTATCTATTTGTCCACAACACGCGTGAAAAAACCTAACAAAAGGGACTACCCCAGTCAAGCGAGACATAATTGATGGTAAGCGGCAAGAAGTGAGCATTAAGCAGTGAACGGCAAACGATAAGCGGTAAGCAAGGCTAGCATGCGAGAAAGGATATCAAATCTGAAAACGCTGTTACCTCTCTTGCCTTTCTCGCATTTCTCGCTCGAAACGCTCTGCGCTTTGCGATAAAACCTTGACAATTAGGAACCGATTTCCTATAAGCAAACCTGTCTTTCTCTTGTGCGCCCGTAGCTCAGCCCGGATAGAGCGTCGGACTTCGAATCCGCAGGTCGCAGGTTCGAATCCTGCCGGGCGCGCCACTTTTTTTGGACCACCAAGAATTATCAAACACAAGCTTAATCGGGCCGTTAGCTCAACTAGGCAGAGCAACTGACTCTTAATCAGTAGGTTCGGGGTTCGATTCCCTGACGGCCCACCACAGTACAGAAGGGTTCA
>JBFFBS010000247.1:0-5454 GCA_041560295.1 Syntrophobacteria bacterium
AAAGGATCTCCTTGGGGTCCCAGTGCCAGAAGGACTGCCAGACTGCTCCAGCATAAACGAAGCCGGAAATAAGTCCGATGGTGATCAGAGGGAAACCAAAGGTCAGGCAGACGTAGTTGAGCGAATCAAGCACCTCAAGAGAAGGCAGGCGGCGATAAAGGAGCCCGAAGCTCTTGCTCTTGATTTGGCGTTCCTGGAGGAGGTACATAATCCCGGCACAGAATGCCAGCGCAAAAATGGCCATGCCGATAAACATGGTTGCCACGTGTAAGGTGAGCCAGAAGCTTTTGAATAGCTTACTGTTGGGAATTACTCGGCCGGGGATCGCTGAGGAAAGCAGCATGAACACTACTGCCAACGGTGATACAAAAGTACCCAAGATGCGAATGTTGAATTTCAATTGGAAAGCGAGATAGCTACCCACGATGGCCCAGGCGAAAAGCGAAAAAGTCTGGGGCAAGGTGGTTACAGGCATCTGACGTATTTGGCTCACCAGCAATGTCAACTCGAGAGTATGACTCAGGAATCCCGCCAAGAGGAACCCGTAGGCAATGCGGTGAATTGCCTTCTCCGTCCGAATTACATAGATGAGATAGCCCACCGTCCCTACTGCATAGAGCAGGGTGGTTATCACTGAGAAGAGAAGAATGGACTCCTTCACCAGGTAATCTCCAACTTTTTGAGTGAATAGTTCGGTCCCAGAACTGTGCCCAAGATGCGGTCCACACCCTCGTAATCTCGCCTCCGCACCAGTTCGAGCAACGGCGACTGTACCAGTTGATCAAAGCGCTCCTTGTTGGCTCGGGAGTCCTGGCTATCCTTGAGCAGCCGCTCGCGTACCGCCCCCATGAGTTCCAGAAAGTCAGAGTACTCCATGCCAAAACGCTGCTCCAGGTCCCGGCGAAGCTGGCGCGCCAGGGCGGGGCTCTTGCCCGAAGTGGAGATGGCCACGGTCAATGCGCCACGCTGGACCAAGGCTGGGAGAATGAAATTCCCCTCTTGGGGATAGTCCACCACGTTGCACAACAGTCCCCTTTTCTCTGCGTCTTGCGCTATGCGGCAATTGAGCTCCATATCATCAGTGGCAGCGATCACTAGAAAACACCCTTGAAGCTGACGCTCTTCATAGTGGCTACCCTTCAGCTCCACGGCTCCCTGTTGAATTTTTTCCTCCAGCCAGGGTACAACCTCAGGGGAAACCACACCCACCGTACCACCGCAATCGAGTAAAGTCTTGACTTTCCGCGCCCCTACCTCTCCACCGCCCACCACCAAACAGGCTCGGCTCTCAACATCGAGGAAGATAGGGTAGTAACGCACAAGCAAAAACTCAAAATTACTAGAAATTATTGAATATAGGGAGGATTCCCGGTATATGTACCTCCGACCACGCTCGGAGCGTTGGCCCAAGAGTTCGACAACAAGACACTATGCCCTCCGGGTTAGCCAGGCACTCATACAGACAATGTAACCCTACCAATTCTAGCAAGCCAAATCAAGCGGATAAATCCAGGTACTGTGCTTGACGAGAGCTGCCAATCCCTTTAACATACTCGAAAAATCTAACCAGCCTGGATTGGCGATGCTGCGCTCTCTCTTATTTTATATTGTCCTGTTTTTTGCTACCATCATTTGTGGTACTGTCGCCATGGTTTCCGCGCTTATAAGTCGTCGGGGGAATCTTTCCCACCTCATAGCACGACTCTGGGGCCGGATTTTGCTGTTTGCAGCTGGTGTGAAGATCCGAGTGGAGGGACTGCAAAACATCGACCCCGACCAAGCTTACGTTTTTGCGGCCAATCACCAGAGCCTATTTGACATCTTTGCGCTCCTCGCCCATCTCCCCACCCAGTTTCGCTGGCTCGCCAAGAAAGAGCTTTTTCGTCTTCCCTTTCTCGGAGCGGGCATGAAGGGCGCTGGCTACATCCCCATTGACCGAAGTAACCGCAGAGAGGCCTTCAGGAGTATTGATCTGGCAGCAGCCCGGGTACGTGAGGGGACTTCCATTGTCATTTTCCCTGAGGGCACCAGGACTGTGGACGGCACGCTGCAGTCCTTCAAAAAAGGAGGTTTTCACCTTGCCATCAAATCCAAGCGCCCCATTGTTCCCGTGAGCGTCAGCGGCACTTTTGCGATCCTGCCAAAAAAGGGGTTCCGGATTAGACCGCAGACTGTGCTGATTTACCTTGGCGAGCCCTTACCCACCGAGGACATTAGTGATCGAGACAGAGATTGGCTGATCTCCGAAATCCGGAAGCGAATTCAGGAGAAGCTGCCTCCAGCGGAAAAAGGGGAGCCTGAACCGCTTAAGGTACGGCCAACTGCCGAAGAATAAAAACACTCATGAGAGTAAAGAATCCGGGCCCAACGGACCCGGCTCTGGGCTGCCCCTGTGGCGCTTAGTGCAAAGCGCATGGCGCAGAGCGAAATCTAACGTAATTGCCCGGGATCTATATCCCCCCTTAGATAAGGCAGAGTATCTACCTCATCTTAATCTCAATTTTGAATTCGAAAAACAACAAGCCATCATTATGTCCATCTTTATAATACATTGTTTCTTTAGCTTCGTCGTGCCGCTATGCGCTACGCGCCGTGCTCTTTGCCTAGTAGTTGACACCGAATGGAACCTCTAGTATGAAGGGTGAAAAATTGTCTGATTCCAAGGCTGACAGGAACACCAGGTTCTCACTTCACGTCAAGCTGCAGTAGGCAAAACAGGCAAACAGACCAATGTTTCCCAAACTAGACCGCAGAGCGAAAGAAATAACCGCACTATGCCTTTTTGTACTGGCGTTGTTGTTACTGCTCAGCCTGGTAACCTATAATAGCAGTGATCCAACCCTTTTTACTGCCTCCAGTGGCCAACGTCCTGTTCAAAATGCTGTGGGTATTGTCGGCGCTAATCTTGCGGCGATACTTTTAGTCGCTGTAGGAGTAAGCGCCTATTGGCTACCCGCCTTTCTTCTATTTGGAGCCCTGGGACTTTTCCTGCCGCGGGCAATCACACGCCCACTATTACTCGCCACCGGCTGTACCCTGCTCGTCACTGCCTCAAGCGGTTTGGCTGCGCTTTATTGGCCCGCACTTCGGCTCTGGGGCGAGCCTTTGCCAGGAAGCGGCGGCATATTGGGTTTAGTTCTGAAGAAGTATCTGCAATACTATCTCAAGCCAACGGGTGCCTACCTCCTGCTCTGGTTGGTTGCTATCGTTGCCATCCTATTGGCAACCCCCATTTCCCTCGCCCGCACCGCTTCTACCCTGAATGCAGGTTTCACCAGACTCTGGCAGGCTCTGCAAGACTTAAAAAATCAGCGGTTTAAGAAGAAGGAAAAGCTTAGAAAGACCGAGACCAAGGCCCGAGTGGTGAAGAGCCAAAAAGAGAAAAAGCTAGAGGTGGCCGAACAGAAACAGGCACAGTTCGAGTTCATGGCAGTCGAAGGCGAGTTTCGGCTGCCGGATATCGACCTGCTGGATGCGATGGACCAGGCGGACGACACTCCTGATCAGGAAAGCCTGTTGATGAACTCCAGGATTCTGGAAAAAAAACTCGCCGACTTCGGGGTGGCAGGAGAAGTTACTGAGGTTTCACCCGGACCGGTGATCACAATGTATGAATATAAACCAGCACCAGGTGTAAAAATAAGTAAGATAGTTGGTCTGGCCGACGACCTGGCCTTAGCCTTGAAAGCAGCAAGCATCCGCATTGTAGCGCCAATTCCCCAGAAAGGAACACTCGGCATAGAAATTCCCAATGTCAGTCGGCAGCCGGTGGTTATTCGAGATGTCGTTGATGACCTTGTTTTCAGCAAGAAGAAAGGACGCTTGCTTTTAGCCCTCGGCAAAGACACAACAGGCACACCCATGGTAACCGATCTTGCCAGAATGCCCCACCTGCTTATCGCCGGTGCCACTGGCACGGGAAAAAGTGTTTGCCTCAACGCCATTATCATCAGCCTTCTCTATCAGGCCACCCCCGATGAGGTCCGCCTCTTGCTCATCGACCCGAAACGCATCGAACTCACGGCCTACGAGGGCATACCACACCTGCTCCATCCTGTGGTCACTGATCCCAAGAAGGCCAATATTGGCCTCAAATGGGCGGTGGCCGAAATGGAAAGACGCTACGAGCTTTTGAGCCTCAAAGGAGTCCGCAGTATTGAGCGGTACAACCAGATGATTTTGAAGGACAAAAAGAGGAAGCCACGGCTGAAAACTCCTCCACCAACAGGGGAGCCTGAGGAGGCCGAGGAGCAACCATTACCCTATCTCATTATCATTATTGACGAATTAGCTGATCTTATGATCGTGGCCTCCCGGGAGGTGGAAGAGTCCATCATCCGTCTGGCTCAGATGGCACGAGCAGCTGGTATTCATCTGGTTCTCGCCACTCAGCGGCCTTCGGTCGATGTCCTAACCGGCATCATCAAAGCCAATATCTCGGCACGCATTTCCTTCCAAGTTTCTTCCAGGACTGATTCCCGCACCATTTTGGATGCAAACGGGGCGGAGGCACTGCTGGGGGCTGGCGACATGCTCATTTTGCCTCCAGGAACAGCAAAGTTACAGCGCATTCACGGTGCCTACGCCTCAGAAACGGAGATCAGACGGATAACGGACTTTCTTCGCAAACAGCGGAAACCAGACTACGACGATACAATTCTCAATTATAAAGAAAAGTCTGAAGATTGGGACACCGAGGATGAGATTGATGAGAAGTATGATGATGCGGTCAATCTTGTCATGGAAACCCGGCAGGCCTCGATCTCTATGATACAGAGACGGCTACGAGTGGGATACAACCGGGCTGCTCGTATGATTGAGATGATGGAGCGTCAAGGTCTGGTGAGCGGAACCGATGGCAGCAAGCCGCGGGAAGTCCTGCCACCGAAGTAATCGCAGAGCGCAGAGCGAAATGCGACTACTTCTACTTAAGGTGTAGTTGATAGATTTATTACTGGAGGTCAAAAGCTGAATATGAAAGTGCCTGCTGCCTGCTGCCTGCCTGTCCCGAGCAAAGTCGCGGGGCTGCCTGCTGCACAAAGCGCTCTGCGCTTTGCGCTTTGCGTCTTCATCGCCTTCTTCGTCTTGAGCGTTCAGGCTCATGGCCAAGAGACCACAGCAGAACTCGTTGCCAAGGTTCAGCATCAATACGATCAAACCAGGTCTATACGTGCTGATTTTAGCCAAGAAACCAGCTCTCGCGCCGCAAGTCTCGGCACGACCGCCAAAGGAAAACTCTATTTTCTTAAACCACGCGCCATCCGTTGGGACTATAGCGAGCCCACGCAGCAGTTTGTCATAAATGAAGAGAATGCCTGGCTTTATGTCCCTGACGAAAAGACAATATACCTGTACAAAGTTGATCAGATCATCAACTCCCCTATAGTCTTGGGCTTTTTTTCCGGTTTGGGAAAATTGACTGAAACATTCGACATCAACCAACTTCCCCCCGAA
>JBFFBS010000248.1:0-5452 GCA_041560295.1 Syntrophobacteria bacterium
AACTGGGTGATTTGGGAAAGGCAATCAACCGGATGGCGGAGGACTTACGCTTGAAGGATAGGATCCAGACCTCGTTTGGTCGCTACGTTACCCCGGAGATTGTAGAACGCATCCTGGCGAGTCCAGATGACGAGTGGATGAAGGGGACTCGTCTCGAGGCCACTATTGTATTTGTGGACATACGCGGGTTTACCACAATGGCGGAAAGCAGCGATCCGGATGCTGTGGTGGACTTGCTCAATTCCTATTTCACCCTAGTAACCGATATTATTATTCAGCATGGCGGTTATCTTGACAAATTCGTCGGGGATACGGTTATGGGGGTTTTTGGTGCCTTGATTCCTGATCCCTCACATGTAGAATCGGCTGTGCAGGCAGCGGTGGAAGTACGCCAGCATTTGCCCAAATTGAACCAGAAGCTGCCGACAATGGCTGATTCAATTCAGGTGGGTATCGGCATCAATACAGGAGAAGTGGTTGCCGGCAATCTCGGTTCCAGCAAGCGCATGGAATATACCGTAATCGGAGACAACGTCAACGTGGCCTCGCGCCTTACCGATTTGGCAGGTCCTGATGAAATCCTTATCAGCGAGCAGGCCTTTATGAAGGTGGCTGGACATCCGAGCCTCACTTTCCAATCAAGAGGAGAGATTGAGGTCAAAGGCAGGAAGGAGCCAGTGAAAATATATGAGGTTGTGGACCAAAAGGAAGAGAGGGAGCAGACGGCAGAGGAGCACTGACTTTGCCGGAACAGTTGTGAGATGTGTCTCTCTGGTAGCTATCTTTCTCTACTGTTGGCTGGCGACTGCTGAGACAAATGTATTTCGGCTCAGGTCAGCCTCAGCAAAAGGATCTCTGGTGCCTGAGGCGGCTGGGAGACTTTTCCAATCAAAAAAAGTTGCAGTTTATGTGGTTAAAAAAGGTGATCGACTTACCGATCTCGCCCGCCGCTTTTATGGAGACCCAGAGAAGACCTGGATGATCGAAGAGGCCAATGATCTGATGACCCTTGAACCAGGTCAAGTGCTGGTGATCCCACTGTTAACAAGCAATCCCGGCGGCCTCTCTGCTGATGGTTATCAGGTAATTTCCATCATTACCTATCATCATTTTAGTGAAAAGTGCAGCAACGCTCTCTGTATGCCCGTAGAAGAATTTGCCCGGCAGATGGCCATGTTAGCAGAAGAAGGGTATCGCACTGTCACCATGAAAGAAGTGTTGAAGTTTGTAAACTACCAGCAGCCGCTGCCCCGAAAAACTGTAGCCATTACCATTGATGACGGTTACCGATCCGTGTACGAACTGGCATATCCTATATTAAAGCAGTACAATTTCAAGGCGACCCTCTTCATATACACTGATTTTATTGACAATAGTCCTAACGCCCTGAGTTGGGAGCAGCTTCGGGAACTGACTGAAGCTGGTTTTGAGGTGGAATCTCATACCATTACCCATGCGGATCTAACGCTCAAACGAAAAGGGGAGAGTCAGGCCGAGTATCTCAAGCGCATCAGACGCGAATTGCGGCTTCCTCGGGAGCTCATTCGTAAGCACGTGGGGCAGGAGGCAGTCTGGCTGGCCTATCCATATGGCCGCTGGAACAATTTGGTGATCTCCATGGCATTAGAAGAGGGTTATCGAGGTGGAGTGACAGTGACCCGCGGGGTAACTCCATTTTTTGTCGATCCGTTCAAGGTGGGCCGGATTCAGGTCATGAATCCCGTGAAAGGGCATGCATTTAAGCAGCTGGTGAAATATTTTCGCGGAGAAGTGCTGCAATGAAATACCGGCTGGGGCTGCTACTATTTTGTATTATTATTTCAGGCCTAACCCTGGGCGGTTGCGCTGTTTTGCAAAAGGGGCGCAAGGTTGAGGAGTCGCCGGAAATTCGTCTCGAGAAAATATTGCTGGAGCGAGCCCTGGAATATGAACGGCAGAATCAGCCCCACAAGGCCCTGCAGGCCTATGACGCGGCGTTGGCAGTACTGGTGGCCAAAAAGGAGAGGTTTGAAAATTCTCTCCGCCAGAATGCGGAGAAACACTACCGAAGAGGACTCGAACTTCAGGACCAGGGGAAATATGGTAAGGCACGGCATGAGTTTCTTACGGCCTTGCGGTTGTGGCCTGATTTTCCTGAAGTGGTGGAATTGCTCAAGCCGTTCCAGCCAAAGCCCCACACCCGCTATGTGGTACATCGAGTTGAGGAAGGAGAGTTTCTCGCGACCATAGCTCAAAAATATTACAATGATCCGAGTAAGTTTGGAATTATTGCTCGCTTCAATGACCTGGAAGACGCCACCAAGCTGTATGCTGGAATGAAATTAAAAATACCAGAGATCGAAGGGCTGAGCTTCAGTCCAGCCGCAGAGGATGCGGCCATTACTCAGGAGCAGGAGATGGATTATGACCAGGCTGCCATCTATCAAGAGCAGGGGGTAAGTCTGCTGGAGGAGGGGCAGTACCTCGCTGCTCTGCACGAGTTCCAAAAGGTCCTCAACACCGATCCCACCAGAAAGCAGGTCCGGGAGTATATGGCCTGGGCTCACTACAGACAGGGAGAAGTTCTCTTCACCCATGCCGAGTATTTAGAAGCGCGCACCCAGTTTCAAAAAGCGCTTAGCTTCGATGAAGATTGGACGGCTTGCAAAGAGTATGTGAAACGGTCCGAGGATGCCTACAAAGAAGTACACTATCTCAAAGGGATCCAGCACTTCGAAGAGGAAAAGCTCAGAGAGGCTATCGAGGAGTGGCAGGTGGTGAACGATATGGATCCCGACTACAAACAGGTTCAGAACTACCTGTCCAGAGCCCGGAAACTGTTGGAGAAGGTTCAGGAGTTAAAAGAAGTCCCCTGAGTGCAGCAGGTCACATCCAACCACGTTGTATCCCTTACTTCTCCTCCTGATCTTCGTCCTCCTTATATCGTTCGATAAACGCGTAGGCACTGTGATTGTGGATAGATTCGAAGTTCTCGGAGTCCACTGAATACCAGGTTACATTGGGGTCTTCTTCCAGTCTGGTGGCAATGTCTCGAACCACGTCTTCCACGAATTTAGGATTCTGGTGTGCCTTCTCGGTTACATACTTCTCGTCCGGCCGCTTAAGAACGGAGTAGACGTCGCATGATGCCTCAGCCTCTACTATATGGATAAGTTCTTCCAGCCAGACGAATCTCTTGAAACGCACTGCAAGCCGCACGATGCCACGCTGATTGTGGGCACCGTAATCACTGATCTCCTTGGAGCAGGGACAGACCGTGGTAATCGGAACGCTGATCTCGGCCACCAGATCGTGTCCATGTTCACCACTCAGAGACCCACCCAATCGACAGCCGTATTCCATGAGCCCGGAGGCGGACGAAACCGGCGATCTTTTTTCAATGAAATAGGGGAAGGTAATTTCCAAGTGGGCCGACTCGGCTTGCAGCCGATTCTTCATGGTTTCTAGAATGGCGGCAAAATTGCGGATGTGAATCTCCCCATGATATTCATTGAGAATTTCGATGAACCGACTCATGTGGGTGCCTTTAAATTCCTTAGGAAGGTTCACATACATGTTGATATTGGCCACCGTTTGTTGACGACCGTGAGTTCGATCTAGAACGGTGATGGGATAGCGAATGTTTTTGACACCCACCTTGTCGATACTGATGTTGCGGTGATCTCTTCTGTTTTGGATGTCGCTTAGTCTCTGCTCTCCCGACTCGGTAGGTAGCCAGAGTTGCCGTGGGATGTCTCTGCCTTTAAGCATGGCTCTCTCTCATTACGCGGTGATAGTGTTTGCGATTTCCTCCAGCGCCGTGCGGGTTTCATCACTAACATCGGAGGCGAACTCTCCTTTAAGATCAGCTTCGATTATTTTTTCATCGTAGGGTATGAAGCCAATGAATTGAAAACCCTCCAGGGCTTGCTGTAAAAACTCACGATCCCCGGCACCGCGGACCTTGTTGCCCACGAGGTAAAGATTCTTCAGGCCGATATCACCCGCAAGAGTTCTGATTCGCTGCGCCACATCAATGGATCGTCGGCCTGGCTCCACAACGATGATAAGTCGATCAACAGCTTCGGCAGTACCACGGCCCAAATGCTCCAGGCCGGCAGCCATATCCATAACAACGACCTCGCCCCGGCCCAGTATCAGGTGCGACACGAGGGTTTTTAGCAGGGCATTCTCAGGACAGAGACAGCCGCTTCCTCCTTGCTGGACTCCACCCATGACCATCAAGCGGACGTTGCCATCAGAGATGGCTATTTTGTCCGGCAAGTCATCAACCTTTGGATTCAACTTGAAAAAACCGCCCATGCTTCCAGGTTGAGCCCCAGTGCGCTCAGCAATAAGGCTCTTCATTTCGGTGATCGGAGGCAGGGAGTCGGCACCAGGGATGGCCAGGGCCGTTCCCAGATTGGTGGCTGGATCCGCATCAATGGCGAGTACGGTGTGGTCCTGATCTCCGAACCACCTGCAAAGAAAAGCGGACAAAGTCGTTTTACCAACACCACCTTTGCCACTTATGGCAATTTTCATAAAACTACCTCTCGATCGGTTAGAATAGACTCCGGTTGATTCGGATAAGGTGATATACCATAATCCCGCTCACTACAGCTGTGTCCTCGGTGGGCAGGCAACTGACTATGGACTCATCAAATAAGAAATCCTCTCGTTCGCAGGGTGCAGGAGTGAATACGGACAGATTGACAAATATACCATAAGGCAAGCGGAAGGCAATTGAAAAAGGTGAGACATGGGCCAGACTAGGGTGTGGGACTAAGAGAAGTGGCCATGGTTTCGAGCCGGTCTTCCGAGGATGTCTGTGAGCCGGAAGTTTTCTTGGACTCGATCATTCGTTCCACAAGGCCTTGGATCCGGAAGGAGCTCATTTCAATGGCTTTCAGTTTAGCTCTGTCCTCTGGTGCCACTGTATTTTTGAGCAGGAGCAACTGGGCGTTCCCCAGTATCACTGCCAGGGCATTGTTAATCTCCACGGCTTGCATGATCTCAATAGAATCTTCGAGCGACAGTCGACTCTGCTTCATAGTCTCTTGTTTCGGCTGGAGTGAAAGAGGGATTGTTGCGTGTTTGACGAGAATACTGCGCCTGAATACTAGCCAAGATAAATTACCTCTGTATATGCTGTCAAACTCGGTTAGCAGGAAAAAAAAGATTATTGATATGACGTTATCAACAGACATTAAATTGTCGTAACTTCTAAAGATTTCTTATGAAATTTTATAACATATTAAGATCCCACATTTTTTTAAAAACCTTAAGAAAGGGGACAGATATCGTTAACATAGCTTGTTTATCAACAAAATATCTATCGAACTGTTACGAATAAAATCTGCGATTTTCTCCCAATTACTAAGAAAATTGCAGAAGGTATCTTTCTTGATCAGGGGGCGTACTGCATGTGAGCCGGATGATGTGTTCCACTCCGGATTGCCATTGGTTTATG
>JBFFBS010000249.1:0-5432 GCA_041560295.1 Syntrophobacteria bacterium
ACTTCCTTGATCATTTCCGGATCCAGAGCAGAGGTGGGCTCATCGAACAGCATGACCTTCGGCCTCATGCATAGGCTGCGGGCAATGGCCACCCGCTGTTGCTGACCGCCTGAAAGCTGCCCTGGATATTTTAAGGCCTGGTCGGCGATGTGCACCTTTTCCAGATAATGCATTGCTGTTTCCTCTGCCTCTGCTTTGGGGACCTTTTTCACCCATACCGGTCCTAAGGTGAGGTTTTCAAGGATTGAAAGGTGAGGGAAAAGGTTGAAGTGCTGAAAAACCATGCCCACTTCTTCACGGATTTTTTCAATGTTTTTCAGGTCATTGGTCAATTCGATGCCATCGACAATAATCGTGCCCTTCTGATGTTCCTCCAACCGGTTGATACAACGGATCAGGGTTGATTTGCCGGAGCCTGAAGGTCCGCAGATGATGATACGTTCGCCCTTGAGTACGGTAAGATTAATGTTTCTGAGCACATGGAAGTCGCCATACCACTTGTGCATTTCGGTGATTTCAACGATGGGCTCACCAGGCGACCGGTCATCACCATTTTTCTGTAGTTCGTTGTTCATTGATCTCTCTCATAGTAGATGTGAGATGTGGGATGTGAGATCAAACTCACTGGGAATATCTTATCTTACATTTTTGATGCATGCAAAATCTAGCATCCAGCATCAATTCCCTCTATATAACTCTCGTTCTAAACGGCGACTATAGCTGGACATGGAAAAACAACCCGCAAAGTAAATCAAAGCAATAAAAATATAGGCCTCGACGCTGAATCCCATCCACCTGGGATCGGAAAGGGTTGACTGCGTGGTCTTGAGAAGATCGTAGAGGCCGATGATTACAACAAGGGATGTGTCTTTGAAAGCGGAGATGAGAATGCCCACCGTGGGCGGAATCACAATTTTCAGGGCCTGCGGCAGAATAATCAGCCGCATCTTCTGAGAATAGTTCAGCCCCATTGACTCCGCAGCCTCATACTGGCCGCGACCTATGGCCTGCAAACCGCCTCTGACGACTTCTGCTATGTAGGCCGCAGTGAAGAGAATAATGGCCACCTGAGCTCGGAGTATATTGTTGATAGTGATCCCTTCCGGCAGAAACAAGGGAAACATGACCGAGGACATAAAAAGCAGGCTGATCAGCGGTACGCCGCGTATTGTTTCGATATAGACTATACAGAGGGACTTGATAGCAGGCATCCTGGATTGGCGTCCAAGAGCCAAAGCAACTCCCAATGGGTAGGCGGCCGTCAGCCCGAAAACAGAAAGAAGAAGCGTCAGGGGCAAGCCGCTCCACTTGGTGCTGTCCACTGAAGAGAGACCAAACAAGCCCCCTTTCAGCAGTAACCCCATGCTAATAAGTCCCACCAGCCAAGCATAGCCCAATGATTTCCTCCAAAAGCGCCTGTTACTGCTCAATACAAGCAAAATGAACAGAATAATCATGGCCACCAGGGGTCGCCATTGCGACTCATATGGGAAAAAGCCGAATATGATAAAGCGTAAGTTCTTGGTTACGATGGACCAGCAGGCGCCGCCGGCCTCCCTACATGCTGCGCCGGTGGTATTCCAGGAGCTGTCAATGAAGGCCCAACGCACCAAAGCCGGCACTATTTTCCACAAAAGGTAGAGGGTCACAATGGTCAAAACTGAGTTGAAAACCGAGCTAAACAGATTAGCCCGAAGCCAGCCTAGAACCCCTATTCGAGTAATAGGTGGTTTCAACTGTTCTGCTTGTATATTTTGGCTGGAATCAACCATAAGACCTTCTATCTCTCCACCAGAGCTGTCCTCTTGTTGTACCAGTTCATAAAAGCTGAAGTACTCAGGCTAAAGAAAAGATACACCACCATAATCATACCCACCCCTTCAATGGCTTGTCCGGTCTGATTTATTGTGGTGTTAGCCACGGAGACGAAATCCGGAAAACCTATGGCAACGGCAAGGGTACTGTTCTTGGTGAGATTCATCATCTGACTGGTGAGCGGCGGAATGATTACCCTGAGGGCCTGTGGCAAGATCACCAACCGTAAGACTTGGCCTGGTTTCAACCCCATGGACATGGCGGCTTCCACTTGACCACGGCTTATCGCCTGGATACCGGCACGGACTATTTCAGCCACGAAGGCAGCAGTATACAAGACCAGCCCCAAGAGAAGGGCGAAGAACTCAGGGCTGAGGGTGAGGCCTCCTTGAAAATTGAAGCCTTTGAGCACGGGGACATCCATCTTCAGGGGCGCACCACCGAACAGCCAGGCCGCTAGAGGCAAGCCGAGGAGAATGGCTATAGAGACGAGAAAGACAGGAAAAGGTTGCCCTGTTTCGGCCTGTCGTTTCTTGGCCCAGCGGCTGAGGGCCCAGACTGCCACACAGCCAGCCAGAAAGGTTAGAGCCATGTAACCGTGGGCAGGATGCGCTTCGGGAACAGCAAAAATCAGGCCGCGATTGGTCAGAAACAGGCCGGTGAAAGGGTTCAGGGCCTGGCGTGGGGATGGCAGGATTTCATAAGAGATAGAGTACCAGAAGAACAACTGCAAGAGCACCGGTATGTCCTGCATGACTTCAATATAGACGCCTGCCAGTTTCGCTACCAGCCAGTTGGTAGACAGCCGGGCTATGCCAAATATAGTGCCGAGGATAACTGTGAGAATAATGCCGATAAAGGCGACTTTCAGGGTGTTGAGGACGCCTACCAGCAGCGCGCGGGCGTAGGTATCCGCCGCTGAATAGGGGATCGGGGATTCACCAATTTCGAAAGAGGCTTCCTTGGCAAAAAAGCCGAAGCCCGTGGCTATAGCTTGTCGTTCCAGGTTTGCCTGGGTATTGGTGAAAAGATAATAACCCAGCATGCCCACAAGGGACAGCACAACCACCTGGTAGATGATTGCCCGCTTGGTGGGATCGTGCCAGAATGGAATCTTGGCTGGCGTTGCTATTTCCGTGGAATCCGTAACTTGTTGTGCCACAGTCAGACTCTGGCTCGAATGTTTCCTAAGTCGATAAAAGAGGTGCCCCCCAAAGGGGGCACCTTAGATGCGGACTACCTAAACGGTGCAGCGAACATCAGGCCGCCATCATACCACTGGGCATTCACACCGCGTTTGAGTCCGAGTGCGGTGTTGACCCCCACGTTAGCCTCAAAAATTTCGCTGTAGTTCCCCACCTGTTTGACGATGTTGTAAGCCCACTTATCATCGAGACCCAGGTTTTTGCCCATTCCGGGGATTACTCCGAGAAAGCGCTGGACCCGTGGGTTTGCGTCCTTGAGCTTGAGATGCACGTTTTTCGAGTTGATGCCCAGTTCCTCAGCTTGAAGGAGAGCCATAACGGTCCAATCGACAATATCATACCACTGATCATCGCCGTGACGGACCACCGGGGCAAGAGGCTCCTTGGAAATAACCACAGGCAGAAGCGTATATTCGGCTGGGTTGGGGGCAACGGCCCGGGTCGCGGCCAACTGGGAAAGATCTGAGGTCAAGATGTCGCAACGCCCGGCAAAAAAGGCCTTAGCAAGTTCGGCAGTCGCTTCAATCACAACTGGTTTCCACTTCATGTTGTTTGCTCTGAAAAAATCCGCCACATTGAGCTCGGTTGTGGTGCCGGGCAGGACGCATATTGTGGCGCCATCCAGTTCCTTGAAGCTCTTGACGCCCAGTTTTTTTGACACCATGAATCCTTGGCCATCGTAAAAGTTCACGTGGGCGAAATTCAGACCGTTGGCGGTTTCGCGCGTCAAGGTCTGAGTTGTATTCCGGCACAGTACATCAATTTCTTTGGCTTGCAGAGCGGGTAGACGCTGCACCGCTGTCAGTGGAACATACTTTACCTTATCGGCATCGCCGAGTACCGCCGCGGCAATAGCACGCGCCGTATCCACATCAAGACCCTTCCATACTCCTTTATCGTCCGGCATGCTGAAACCAAAAACACCGCCATTCACACCGGCTATAACATAGCCTCGTTTCTTAACGGCATCTAACGTCTCGCCGGCCATAGCCAGAC
Source organism: Syntrophobacteria bacterium (assembly GCA_041560295.1). Taxonomy (GTDB): domain Bacteria; phylum Desulfobacterota; class Syntrophobacteria; order BM002; family BM002; genus BM002. The sequence continues at coordinate 4,017 of JBFFBS010000249.1, forward strand.
TCGCCGTGACGAGCACTAGTACCGCCACTGTCACCACGCATACCTTGAGAAATTTCATCTGTTGTTCCTCCCTCTATAATGTATTGGTTGGCTACTGGGATCGCACCAAGGCGATCCACCTCTATCCATCTGATCCTCTCTTACTAGGCTGAAACAATTCCATCACCGAATAGAATGCTGAACGGGGATCGAGCGATGGTAAGTCAATGAATTGACCTTGTGTAAGAACCAGTGAGAAGCTTGATGATTTTCCATACCATAAAGTTCCTATGTATTACAAGCAGAGACGTGACTTTAATCAACATCGAAAACCTGTTCCTTATGAAAAGGATAGGGTTCAATTGCGGTACAGGGAAAAATTGAGAGCTCTTGTGGAGGTTTCAGGTTTCAGTCTTTTTGTCTTTCTTTCCTGACACCTGATCCGCCTGCGGCGGAACAACTGAAACCCTGAGATTTGGTGCTTGGAGTTTGGGATTTCCGAGACTCCACCACTCCAGCAGTTTTCTGCATGCAGGAAAGACCATTGAAGCTCCCTTCTTGACACGCCCCGACCTTTGATCGAAGAGTTTTGCTTGGGTGGCAGACAAAAAAGGGAGGGAGTTACTCTTCTCTTATGGCGGCCGTGAGCTCTCGCACCATTTCCTTGCCGTCGCCATAGAGCATGAGAGCGTTAGGAGCGGCAAAGAGTGGATTAGGGATGCCGGCAAATCCGGGGCTCAAGCTTCTCTTAATGATCATCACTGTTTGGGCCTTATCCACATCGAGGATGGGCATGCCGTAGATGGGACTTGTTGTGTCCTCACGCGCTGATGGGTTGACCACGTCATTGGCTCCAATGACCAGGGCAATATCAGCCTCGGGGAAACTGTCGTTAATGTCTTCCAAAGCAAAAAGTTGATCATAGGGCACGTCAGCTTCAGCTAAGAGCACGTTCATGTGTCCGGGCATGCGGCCGGCCACAGGATGGATGGCATATTTGACCTCTGCGCCTCGCTCGTGCAGGAGATTGGCCAGATCGCGCACCGAATGTTGCGCTTGGGCTACAGCCATCCCATACCCCGGCACTATTATGACCAGGCGTGCCGTCTCAAAAATCATGGCCGCCTCTTCAGCGCTGGCACTTTTGACTTTGCCTCCGTAGACCTCATCAGCAGAAGCAGTTTCTGCAGTGGGCCCAAGGGTGCCGAATAACACGTGAGCCAGCGACCTGTTCATGGCTTTGCACATGATGCTGGTCAGGATCAATCCCGAGGCACCAACCAGAGAACCGGCGATGATGAGCACGTTATTGCCGAGCACGAATCCAGTGGCGCAAGCTGCCAGACCAGAGTAAGAATTGAGCAAAGCGATGACCACCGGCATGTCTGCGCCACCGATTGGCACAGTAAGCATCACACCGAGAACCGAGGCCACAGC
>JBFFBS010000250.1:0-5367 GCA_041560295.1 Syntrophobacteria bacterium
GGAGACCCCAGGTGATATAACAGGAAATATGGCCCTCTTTAATATCTGGCACGATTTGCTGTCCTCCTCCGTGCTTGAATGTCCAGACGATTCAGACGGTACGAAAGCAGCAAGCATAGTTCCTGTGGACGAGCAGAGCCTGGAACGCGTACGAGAAATGGCCAGGGAGGCCGAGAACCTGGTTGTCCTTGGAGAGAGGCATAGACTATGGTCCTGGCGGAATCCCTGGTTGCTGCAGTGGCAACGTGGTATCCGCGGGGCCGAATTCGGTACCATTGCTGTTCTGCTGCAAGGGCTTGTGCGGGAGTTGGAACGAACGGGTGGCATCGCACCTACTTACCCTACGCCATCTTCATGGAAAATAGATACACAATTGAAGAAGTTAGCGGAACTATGGAGCCTGTTCCGGGATAAAGGTCGGGCTTTATTAGAGGACGAAGCCCGGAACCTAGATGACAAGAAAGTCAACAATGGCGAGAATTTGAGCCCGCGAGCGAGAGACTTGCGAACCGAGATTTTCAATTGCGTGCAATGTTATGGAAGTAAGAGCTATGGAGGGCTCTATCGCCAGCTCTTGGATCAGATTGACACTATTCTTCTAGGAACCCTGCTTGCTGATCTTAACAGTTAAGGGTAGCCTACCTCACTCCCCATCCCCCTCCCCTTCTAACGCTATGCGCTGTGCGCTTTGCGCTACGCTCATTTATGCTGATTCGTAGAGCACGAACCTCCCAACAGATGGTGGACATTCAGCTATCCTGCTCAAATGGCGAGGGGGAAAATGTGGTCCGTTGACAAGCAGATGGCCTTGCCAAGAAGAATGTAGTCTGTCTTCCAAACCGTAGAAAGGTTTATCTGGATAAAGGTACAGTATGTCATAGGGGGCGAGATCAAGAAGTAGATAATTTTGTTGGAGAAATATAACATTTTGTATGCCGAGCTGATCTCGAATTTCCAACGACTTCTGATACAGTACTTCATCGGTCTCGTAGCCGGTTACTTTTGTAAATAAAGAGCCAACCAGTGCCACTCTACCATCTCCGCTACCCAAATCCGCCAGGTGGGTATATTGATTGAGCTGGAAATGGCAAAAAGCTCCATATACCTCACTGAGGTCAGATGTTGCCCACATTCCCAATTCTGTGCTCCGGTACGGGAGTGCATCATCTGATTTGAGTAGTTGATCGAAGTTCTGGTAGGCGGCTTCAACCTTCCGGAAGGTTCCATCTCTTTCATCGGAACGACTAACCATATTGTCACGCTCATTCAAACAGAGTATCTACGTTTTTGGCCTGGTTGGATGATTGTATAAACGTGGGGGGGTTGCATATATTCTATGGCGTGGTCTTCTTTGGCACGTGCACCGAGCCAAAGGAGGCTTAACCCGGGTTAACAGAATAATTGGTGGATAGCTGGGGAGCCTAACGGCCAGCTTTCGTGGAGTTGATGGACAATGGGAGCGTGCAGGTTCTTTACGGACACCACCGACAAGAATTGCCGGTACTATTCGCTGTCAACGCGCTCCTTCATCTCTTTTCCAACTTTGAAATAAGGAAGTTTCTTTTCTCTGACCTGAATTATCTCGCCTGTCTTGGGATTACGTCCCTGATAGCTGTTGTAGCTTTTGACTTTAAAGCTGCCGAAACCCCTAATTTCGACACGGTCACCTTTGGCGAGCGAATCGGCCATGGAGTCGAAGACTACATTCACCACATTGGCAGCATTTTTTATGGTAATGCCCTCCTCTTTTGCAATGCGTTCAATCAGCTGGCTCTTATTCATCCTCCCCCCTCCCTGCAGAAGTGTTCACCCTGTCCTTCCCCTTTATGTAAGGCGGGTACGACGACGACCCCTTACAACTAGTAGCTCTATTGCAGGCTTTTTACAAACTAGCTGAACCTTTCCGCTTTGTCAACGATAAATTTACGATAATTAACTAAAATAATTACTAAAAGAACAGACATCTTAAAAGTAAGGCTCATTGAAGGCTTTGGGAATTCTCCTCCCCACTCACTGAGCGTGGCTGCGGGGAGCTTCAATCACAGAATGAGTAAATTCATATTCGTCACGAGCAAAGCATCTTGACTCTCGACGCGCCAAGGGCATCTAACGAATGACAGAGCGGTCGCGATAGTATCCACCTCTGACAGATATACTCGGATATACTAAGCAACGACGGCCTAGTAAGGTGCCAGGGTTGGTGACCGAATTGCAGCCAGTCTCTGTATCGTCACCAATAATGGCTCCGAATTTTCGCAGGCCAGTATCGTGTATTTTATCATCTACCTTTACACTTACCTGCGTGGGCACTATCTTGAGATTCGCCAATTTCGTTCCTGCGCCCAGGTTGGTACGGTTCCCTAGAATACTGTCGCCAATGTAGGCAAAATGGCCGGCTTTGGCACCATGTAACATGACCGAATGCTTCATCTCAGTGGTGTGGCCGACAACGCAGCGATCTCCAACCAGGCAATAGCCACGCAAATAAGCACCTTGACGTATTTCACAGTAACCACCAATGATAGTGGGACCTTTGATCAGGGCACCGGGCTCCACCACACTTCCAGGTCCTATGAAAATATCACCGTCCATCAGGCAAGCCCCTGCATAGAGAACAGCGGCGCCCTCGAGTACCACTCCATCCTGGACCACCTGGTAGTTCCCCTTGGTGGCATCACCTGGGCGTAATTCAAACCCTGAGGTCAGAACGTTCCTCTGGTGCAGGACAACTGTTTTCTGTAACACCGGCCCGGAGTGACTGAGTTCCGGCAAATTGGGCTGTAATACATCAGAGAGATAAGATTTGAGGCGAGAAAAAACCTGCCAAACGGGCTCTTTTCCTGTGAATAGCTCCGGATGGGTCCAGTCACTTAAGTCGAAGAAATCCTCTGCGGACAGCATTCTTTCTCCTCTTTGTTATCCGTGGATTAGGGTGGTTTTGAACTAAAGAATTCCTTTGCCTCCTCCTTGAGAACGTCCAAGAGCTTCTTCCCTCTTTTTCTGGCGATTTCTCGGGCCTCATCCAGGAGGTGGGAGGCAGCGATATCTAATTCTCCATTTTCTGGCAGGGGCAAATCTTCTTTCTGCAACTTCCAACGTAGAATTGATTTAGCGAGCTTTAGTTCGCTCTGTCGAAGGTGATCGAATACCGAATTTACTAATTTCTTCATATTATTAAGTATTTAAAGTAATTTTGGTAAGTCTAGTCAAAAAGATAGTGGGCGTCAAGGAAAATGAGTAAGGCCAAAACATAGTAGCCAGTAGTCAGTAGCCAGAATCCAGGAGGAATAATGATCAGTGTGAAATAGAACATTTGCACATATCTTTAGCCTCATACCCTTTCCCTGTAACCGTACTTTTACTGCGCACTACTTACTTCTTCCTTCTAGCTCCTAGCTCCTGACTTCTTTTTGTCCACTTTTTTAACAACTCTGCGGCGTGCTGGAGGGCTTCTTCACGGCTGTTTATCCGGCCCTCCCACTGTAATTCTGCCAGGGTGTGCAGCAGTTTTCCCACAGTGGGGCCAGGGGAAAGATCGAGACGGTTCATAAGCTCGTGCCCCCTTACCAGAGGAGGCTCTCCCTCCTTTGGCTTCAGCTGTTTGTGGTAGAAATCAAGCCATCTGTTGATTTGATGACAAAGTGGCCCTATCTCAACTTTTCGTAATCGAGGATCTTTTGCTGCCATATAGTCTGAACCGAACAGGAAAAGGAGCGGCCAGAAAAGTTCAGGCCCCAGTTTGAACAGCCGGCTCAGCGCTTTCCGTGAAGTCCGTTTGAGACTGAATAGGTGGACGACACGCATATGGTAGCGAATTAGCTGACTTACGAAGTCTATTTCTTTGTTACTAAAGCAAAACCGGGCGCAAAAGGAGCCGGCCAGTCTAGCCCCAGCGACTTCGTGTTCGGAGAAGTGGGCAGCACCATTTTCATCTACCGTGCGGCAATTCGGTTTGCCGATATCATGGAGCAGAACCCCAAATTTCAGCATGATCTCTCGAGTACGTTCGCCAGCAATCCTTTGTGCCAGAATCGGTAAAGCCTCGTAAGCATACCTTCCCAGCAATTCCTGGGGGTTGGCCAGGAAGGATTCTAAAACCTCCAGCGCTGAAAGGCTATGCTGCCAAACATCCTGATGATAATAGTCATTTTGACTGCAATTCCTCATTGGTTCACATTCAGGCAGCAGCAGTTTCAGTACATTATCGTCGTCCAAGACCCTCAGGATAGGGACAGAATTGGTGGTAGAAAGGATAAGCACGAGTTCATCCCTGATACGCTCCACCGCAACCCGATTGAGTCCATGACGCATTTCACGTATACGCTCTTGGGTATGACCCTCGAGAGTAAAATCATGGGTCGCCGTCAAGCGGTATGCCCTCAAGATACGGAGGGGATCGTCTTCTAAGGAATGGGGAGAGCAGAGTTGCAACCGTCCTGCTTGGAGATGAGAAAGTCCACCGAGAGGATCAAGGAGGTCGAAGGTGCCATCAGCCTGCCATGCCGACAACTCCACTGCCAGAGCATTCACGGTGAAATCACGCTGACTGAGATCCGCATCAATGGTTGAACTTCGTAGCGGAGAGAGGTCAACCTGATAGAAGTCACTGACCTCATTTAATCCAGCAGGAGGTATGAGTCGGATAGTGCCAAATTTCTGATCAATAAGCGCTAACCTGGTGCCAGTCTCTGTGGCTAAAGATTTCGCCAGCTCTGAAGCCCGCTTGGTAACAAAGTCAACGTCCTTACTACTCCGACCCAACAAAACATCACGAATAAAGCCGCCAACCAGGTAGAGCTGATACCCTTCTCTTTGTGCCACCTTCACAAGTGTGGAAATCAAATCAGAGTTCTGCAGCAAATAGTTAATGGAGGTTCTCAAGTTGTTGATCTGATCAGCAGGGGTCATTGTTTTCTCATGAGACGGAAAGAGAGATAGTTCATTGTAGTAAGGTTAATTTGCCTGTCAAGTGGAGACAAGCTGGTGTATCAAACTGAGGATTCAATTATGGATTGCGAAAAAGTGAAAAACATACTGTCTAAGTCATTTTTTTATTGACATAGACAGTAAAACCTATTGATTAAATAGGATTAATTGATTTTTATAAATCTATAATAATATTATTGTCTAAATAATTTTATATGAGCTAGACAGTAAGGCCCTCATCGATGGGAATAGTGTTGGGTCTTGTGCACTAAATTTACAGTATAAATATTTAATATTATTATATATATAAATTTTTTTGGCTACTGTCTAATTTTTTTGCTTGACATTTAATTGGCAAACATGTACTGTCTAAATTATTCCATCCCATATCCTTTTTATTATATCTAGGGGAAATGATTTGACAGTACAATTAGACAGTAA
>JBFFBS010000251.1:0-5303 GCA_041560295.1 Syntrophobacteria bacterium
CCCTCTTTTTATCTTAAATGTATGCAAAATAATACCTCCATGGATAAAGGGTTGCCGTGTTAATTGGGGTAGTAGTCTCCACAGATGGGCTCTGCCTCTACAAAAAAGTTACCTTCATGCGCCGGTTGGCAAAACGTTAGTCAATTTGCGGGCAAGGATAATTGCAAGCGACATACCACTGAGATTTTAGATTGCGGATTGCGGATTTAAGAACTGACAACCTCTCGGTAAGAAATAGCATGCATCTCAATCTGCAATATTATCCTTCTCAGGGTTTCAGTGTTCTTGCTTTTTTCACTGACACCTGAAACCTCCTTTTTCCTGAAACCTTCTTTTTAATACTCAAGAAATACTTGACAAAATCATTGAACTTTAATAGGGTTCTAAGCCTCGCTTGACAGCAAAGGATGAACCATGCGTTTGGGAGTTACATATTTCGCGCAATTTGCAGACGGACGTCTCTTTTTCTTTTTCTTTTTTATGGGCGTCCGCCCGGTCTCCTAACGCATAGCGTTGAGCCCCGGGTGGACCGAAACCGGTCGCCTCGGGGTGGAATACCGCTTCAGAACCATTTGAGCTCAAGCCCCGGGGCGGGCAACCCTGGGGCTTTTCTTTTTTACATTCACAATTATGAGGAGTTTTTGCCATGATCATCGTCTTGAAACAGGGAGTGAGCCAAGAAGAAGAAGAGCAAGTCCGCTCTATTCTGAGAGAGGAAGGTTGCCTCATCCGTGAGATGAGCACTGGTGACGAAACCGTAATCGGCGCGGTGGGTAAAGTGAGTCGCGACATCCGGGTTTTTGAACAGCTAAGCGGAGTGGCCAAAGTAATGCCGGTATCTCGGCCATACAAATTGGTCAGCCGGGAGATGCATCCCAAGGATACTGTGGTCCAAATTGGTGATGTGGAGCTGGGTGGTCCCCGCATTGTGGTCATAGCTGGTCCCTGTGCCATAGAAAATCGGGAGCAGGCTATGACCATCGCCAGGGAGGTGAAAAGTGCCGGTGCTGTGTTATTTCGCGGCGGTGCCTTTAAACCACGCACTTCACCTTACTCTTTCCAGGGACTGGGAGAGGAAGGCTTGAAGATTCTGGCCCAGATCCGAGAAGAAACAGGATTACGGATTGCCACCGAGATGACCTCTCCCAACCAGGTAGACCTAATGATGAAGTACGTGGACGTGGTCCAGATCGGCGCCCGCAACATGCAAAACTTCGAATTGCTTCGCAGCGCTGGCCGCATTGGCAAGCCCGTCTTGCTCAAACGGGGCCTCTCAGCCACCATAGAGGAATGGCTGATGTCAGCCGAATACATTCTTTCCGAGGGGAACGAGCAGGTTATTCTCTGTGAACGTGGTATCCGTACCTTTGAGCGTTACACCCGAAATACCCTGGACCTCTCCGCCATCCCTATAATCAAGAACCTCACTCACTTGCCGGTGGTCATCGATCCCAGCCACGCTACTGGTCTCAGGGAAAAGGTAAGTCCAATGGCTCGAGCCGCCATCGCCGCTGGAGCAGACGGCCTTATGATCGAGGTGCATCACGACCCCTCTAAAGCGCTCTCTGACGGGCCCCAGAGTCTCTACCCGGAACAGTTTGAACAGCTCATGCGAGACCTTTATGTAATCGCCCCGGTGGTTGGCAAGCAACTTGACTTTGGCTATCTGGACAAAGCCACCGCTGCCCCAATTTTGCCCTCGTCCAGAATCGGTAGTCAGAGACGTGCTGTTTTTGCCGGTGAGATGCAAGCTTTCGCCCACAAAGCGGCACTGCAGTTCTTTGGTAGCGGCATCAACATCGACTCGGCATCCTCCTTTCGCAACGTTTTCAAAGAGGTGAAAGAGGGCAATAGTGACTTCGGTGTAATTCCTCTGGAAAATTCTTTAACTGGTAGTATTCATGAAAACTACGATCTGCTCCTGGAGTATGACGTTAGGATCGTTGGAGAGATAACCCTGCGTATCGTCCATGCCCTTATTGGCCATCCTGAGACTAAGTTTGAGGACATTAAACGGGTCATTTCTCATCCTCAGGCTCTTGAACAGTGTCGCGATTTCCTGGAAAACCAAGAGGGCTGGGAATTGGTCGCGGCTAGAGACACGGCCACAGCAGTGCGGAGGGTTAAAAAAGAAGGAAACCCTGGCGATGTTGCCATCGCAGCAAGAGAAGCGGCAGATCTCTTCGAGCTTAGCATACTCAAAGAAGCCATTGAGACCAACGCCAGAAACTACACACGCTTTGCGGTCATTGCAGCACATCCACTCGGCAACGGCCCCAGAAAAAAATCTTCCCTGGTCTACTCCACCAGCAACAAGCCCGGCGCCTTATTTGATACCTTGAAGATTTTTTCTGAAAACGGGATTAACCTGGTCAAGCTGGAATCCAGGCCCATTCATGGTAAACCATGGGAGTACATGTTCTACGTTGACTTGGAGGCCGATGTGGAATCGGATGAACTTCAAGGAGTGATGAAGCAGATCTCGGAAAGTACCGAGTTTCTTAAGATACTGGGATCCTACTAAACGAAGTTCGCCAGTGGCTAATCTACGAGACACTAGTGTAGAGAGTGCGGAATTCAGAACGATGAACTAATACATAAATCCGAAATTCGAATATTGAAACTGGGAACCCGCCCGAAGGGTGGGACTCCGAAGGAGAAATCCGAAACAAATCCGAATTACCAAAATCCAAATGATCCAAACATTAGACAGGTCTCTTAAAGTAGTTCCGTTTTGAACATTTGAACATTAGGATTTTGAATTTGTTTCGTGCTTCGGATTTAGGATTTCGAATTTGACACTAGGCGCTCCAGGTGCCTAGTGCATAGTGTCTAGTCCTTAGTTGCTCTCCTGCCTGCTGTCAGCTGCCTGCTGCTTGCTTTCGCTCAAGTCCTCTCCCAGAGTCTTGAGAATGATCTCGGGCCCTTCCCCAAACTCCCTTTCCCATTTCCTGATGTGGCCCTGGTCCGCAAAGCTGTAGTAGCGGTTTCGGCCAATAATCAGATGATCGAGCACCTGAATGGACATGATCTTACCAGCCAGAAAGAGATCTCTCGTAATAGCGAAATCCTGGGTTGAGGGGCTTGGGTCTCCCGAAGGATGGTTGTGGGCAAACACCATAGCTGCAGCGTGATGCTCGAGACCACTTTTGATGACTTCACGCGGATAGACCGCACTTGAGGTGAGACTGCCCTCAAACAGGGTCTCCACCTGAATCACCTCATTGCGACCGTTGAGGAATATGACTTTGAAGACTTCTTTTTTTACGTCACGCAGAGAGTGCAGAAGGTACTCGTAAACCTCCTTGGAAGAAGAGATGAACTCGCGGCCCTTCAGCCGTTCCTGCAGGAATTTACGCGCGACCTCGTGCACCAGCTTCAAGCCCAGAGCATTTTTCGGCCCAATGCCTGGAACCTGCTGGAGTTGAGCCATTGAGGCCTCCAGCACCCCAGCGAGGCCATCGAAGCACCGGAGTGCTTCACGTGCAATCTGTTTACAGTCCCGCCTGGGAGTTGCCAGGGTCAAAAGGAGTTCGACGATCTCCTCATCCGTTAGCTTTTCCAGACCGTGATCAAGGAACTTCTGCCGAAGCCTCTCACGGTGGCCAGCAACACGGTTGCGCCAATCCCTCGCATCCATTTTGGTGCCCCTTTCTAAGCTTTCAGCGGTCAGCGATCAGCAGTCAGCAATTTAAGAAATGTGCGCCGCAAACACAGAAAAGCTGAAAGCTGACGGCTGATAGCTGATGGCTTTCTACATTCCCACCCCTGCCACGGAAGTTTGGCAGTCAGGACATCGACCATTCTTGATGGCATAGTGCCCGGTAGCAAAGCCAAAACGATCTATGAGCACTCCCTTACAATTATGGCAGAGAGTTTTTTCCCCTTGATCGCCGGGTATGTTGCCTGTGTACACATACTGTAAGCCCACCTGCAACCCAATCTCCCGAGCCCGCTTCAGGGTTGCCACCGGCGTGCTCGAAGTATTCTTGAGCAGGTAGGTTGGGTGAAAGCGGCTCACGTGCCAGGGGGTCTCTGGTCCCAGTTCCACAATAAACTGGGCGATCTCCGTAAGTTCTCGGTCGCTGTCGTTGACATTGGGGATAACCAAGGTTGTAACCTCCAGCCACACCCCCATACTCTTAAGTTTTTTCAGAGATTCTAGAACAGGTGCAAGCTTGGCACCGCACTGTTCTTTATAAAAATCATTGCTGAATGCCTTGAGATCCACATTGGCAGCGTCCAAGTAGGGCTGGATGCTATCCAACGCTTCCGTGGTCATATAGCCGTTGGTTACAAAGATATTTTTCATGTCGGCAGCGTGCGCCAGCTTGGCGGTCTGGTAGGCATATTCAAAGAAGATGGTTGGTTCAGTGTAGGTATAGGAAATCGATTGACAGCGACTCTGGCGGGCAGAGACTATGACTTGCTCAGGTGGAAAGTGCTCACCCATGATGCGTTTAACTTCTCTCGGCATCTGAGAAATGTCAGCATTCTGGCAAAAAAGACAGCGAAAATTGCAGCCCACAGTCGCTATGGAGTAGGTCCGGCTTCCAGGGTGAAAATGGAACAGTGGTTTTTTCTCCACCGGATCCACATGCCTGGCGATTGCACGAGCGTAAACCAAGCTCTGCAATCGCCCGCCTTGATTTTCACGTACGGAGCAGATTCCCCGCTTTTGGTCTTTGATAATACAACGGTGCGCACAAAGATGGCACTGTACTCGCTGTTCTTCCAAGTGCTCATATAACATTGCCTCTCGCATAATCAAATTCCCTAGTGTGGAGGGGCAAAAAAAGGATCACAGAATGCATAGGGCATGGATCATGGGGCATAGAGCAAGGAGCCAGGAGTCAGAATCCAGAATCCAAAAGAAAAGCAATCAAGACCGAGTTCATCTCAACTAATTGCTACTGACAAATCTTGTGGTGCCTAGTGCTTAGTCCCCAGTGCCTAGTTGAAACAGCTGCCAACTGTCAGCTGCAATCTGCCTGCTTTCTTCTGACTACTGACCTCTAATCCCCGTTACGGGCGCAGAATAGCTTCGGGCGGGTGCTCCTCTTTCCACGCAGGCGGTGACGAAAATACCTTGAGGCTGCCCTGAGGCAGTTGGCCATGTTTTTTGTGCAGCGGCGTTTTGAGGTGATCTTTGCAGGTGATAAATCGGTAGCATATGTCCACTTTCATCACAATAAAAGCACCCAAGGGGTTCTGCTGGAAGAAGGGATGATGTTCCACAGGACGCGCAATTTTCCCTAAAGTCGGTGGGAAAAACAGGGCCGTACCCCACTGAATAGGGACAG
>JBFFBS010000252.1:0-5297 GCA_041560295.1 Syntrophobacteria bacterium
GGAAAAGTGGAAATCATCACCACCCATATTAACGCAGATTTCGACGCCATGGCATCCATGATTGCCGCAAAGAAGCTCTACCCAGAGGCGGTGATGGTATTTCCTGGATCCCAGGAACACAACCTTCGAGAGTTCCTGGTTGAGTCCACCTTCTATTTTTTTAATTTTGCCAAAATTAAAGATCTGAACTTTGCAAATATTCAACGCCTCATTTTGGTGGATACAAGACAAGCGGGCCGTATAGGCAGATTCGAGAGCCTGGCAAGAGAAACAGAAGTGGATATTCACATCTACGACCATCATCCCGCTTCTGAAGATGATCTCTCTGGCTCCCGCGAGGTAATAAGACAAGTCGGTGCTACCGTTACCATCCTCACCGAGATTATCAGGGAGCGTGGCGTTGAACTTACCCCCGACGAGGCCACCATCCTTGCTCTGGGTATCTACGAGGATACTGGTTCATTCACTTTTTCATCTACCACTCCAGAGGATTACCAAGCAGCTAGATTCCTCCTTGAGCAGGGCGCCAACTTGAATATGGTGGCCGATATGCTCACGCGTGAGTTAACCGCAGAACAGATTTCGCTCTTAAATGATTTGATCCATTCGGCAACCACTCACACCATCAACACTATTCCCATTTGCATTGCCCGGGCCTCTGCCGATAGGTACATAGGGGATTTTGCCCTATTAGCCCATAAACTTTTGGACATGGAAAACCTCAATGTGCTATTTGCCCTTGCCCGGATGGAAGACAGGATTTACCTGGTAGCGCGCAGCCGCTTGCATGAAGTGAATGTAGGAGAGATTGCAGCAGTCTTTGGAGGGGGCGGTCATTCCAGTGCTGCCTCGGCCACCATCAAAGACCTTACCATGATCCAGGTCGAGGAGGAGCTTTTTCGGATTCTCCAAAGCTGGATTAGTCCTGGACGTCAGGCAAAAAACTTGATGTCCTCGCCGGTCATATCGGTGCCGCCGGAGAGTAATCTGCATGAGGCCGCTGACCTGCTCACGCGTTACAACATCAACGCCGCACCGGTGGTAGACGGAGAGCGTTTGGTGGGCATACTCTCGCGCCAGATGATTGACAAGGGGATATATCACGGTCTCGAAGAAGTGGACGTTCGTGATTTTATGAGCACCGAATTCAGTAGCGTTTCGCCGGATGCGTCTCTGATCGAGATTCAAGAGCACATCGTGGACCGGCGGCAACGTTTGCTTCCTGTAGTTGAAGGTGAGCAGGTGATCGGGGTTATCACCCGCAAGGATCTGCTTAACGTGCTGCTCAATGACCCCAGCCGCATTCCCACCTATCTGTACGAGCCGGTGCCCACAGCCGGGAACAAGCGCCGCAAGAATGTCTCTAACCTAATGGCAGAACAGTTGCCTCGTTCGGTCAATGAGCTGCTGCAAACAGCTGGAAAGGTGGCAGATAAGCGCAACTATAAAGCGTATGCTGTTGGGGGTTTTATCCGCGATCTGGTGTTGCGGCGGCCCAACTTGGACATTGACATTGTTGTTGAGGGTGATGGAATTGAATTTGCCAAAAACTTTGCCGAGATATATGGGGCTCGAGTGAGGTCCTACAAGAAATTCGGCACTGCGGTGATCATTTTCCCTGATGGTTTTAAGATTGATGTGGCCACCGCGCGGCTGGAATATTACGAGTATCCGGCAGCACTGCCCACAGTGGAGCTCAGTTCCTTGAAACTGGATCTATACAGGCGCGATTTCACCATGAATACTCTGGCGGTGGAGCTGGGTCCAGAAAGATTTGGCCAGGTAATTGACTATTTTGGCGCCCAGAGAGACTTCAAAGACAAAGCCATTCGGGTGCTCCACAATTACAGCTTCGTGGAGGATCCCACCCGGGTGTTTCGAGCCATTCGATATGAGCAGCGGTTGGGCTTTCGTATTGGCAAACACACTGCCAACCTTATTCTCAATGCAGTCAGGATGAAGCTTCTGGTCCATCTGAGTGGCAGGCGGCTGGCAAACGAACTTAAACTGATCCTGAGCGAGGAGAATCCGGCTCCAGCGATAAGACGAATGCACGAGTATGACCTGCTACCGTTCCTTCATTCTAATATTGCCTATAGCCCCCCGATGGCAAGGCTCTTGGAAGAGATCCGTTCAGTACTGGCCTGGTTCAGTCTCAGCTTCATAGGAAATGGCTGTGATCGCTGGCTCGTCTACCTTCTGGCTCTAGCCGACCCCTTGAGCCCGGAAGGACTCGAAGAATTTTGCAGCAGAATGGAATTCCCTCCACGTATCAGAAGTTGGCTGGTGGAGGGCAGAGCAAAGGCCATCTCTGTTGCTAAGGGGTTTTACAGGAGACAGGATTTGAAGCCGAGTGAAATCTATCATCTGTTAGAAGCCTTGGATCAAGAGTGGCTTCTCTTTATAATGGCCAAAACCGAACAGGAAGAGACGCGGCGTGCTATCAGTCTCTATTTCCGCAATCTTAAAGAAGTGCATACTGAGCTGCGTGGGCGAGATTTGAAAGATATGGGCATTGCTCCTGGACCGGTTTACCGAGAGATCCTGGACGGACTTCTGGACGGCCGACTGAATGGCGAGTTGAGCAGCAGAGAGGAAGAAGTGGAGTTTGTTCGAAAGCGCTTCATGGAAGCAGGGTAGAATTGAGGAATTAAGGGATTTGGGATTGCGGATTGCGGATTTGAGATATGAGATGTGGGATGGAGAATGACTAGTATTAGAGAGTGGGACATCTCACATCGCACATCTCACATCGTGAGCTTGGAATTACTAGGAGTTTCCCTATAGTCTACTCAGGTCAGCCAACAGTTACGAGTACCACAGCCATGACAGAAGAATACCAAGTGCAACTAGAGATTTTCGAAGGTCCCATGGATCTATTGCTCCACCTTATCCGGAAAAATAAGGTGGACATCTATGATATCCCCATAGCTCTTATAATGGATCAGTATCTGGCCTATCTAGACATGATGAGGAGCCTTAATATAGATGTAGCTGGGGAGTTCTTGGAAACAGCTGCCACCCTGGCATACATCAAGTCTCGACTGCTGGTTCCCAGGATTGGTTTGGATGAAGACGAACAGGACGAAGACCCGCGCATGGAGTTGGTAAGGCCTTTGCTGGAATACGCCAAGATAAGAGAGGCTGCTCAGACTCTAGCTGACAGTTTGCAGTTAGGACGGGACGTCCATGTGAGAAACATTCCAAGCGAAGAGCTATGGGACCTGGAAAGTGGTGAGGAGATTGCCGAGGTTGGTCTTTTTGAGCTGGTGAGTGCTCTCCATGAGGTGCTGAAGAAGGCGGAACCCGACGAGTTGATGCAAGTGAGCGCCGAAACTATGCGCCTTAAAGACAGGATTAATCAACTAATGGAGATCTTGGCAGGGGTGAGCAGTGTAACCTTTCATGAACTCTTTGTGGAACAGGCAAGAAAAGCAGAGATAATTCTCACTTTTCTGGCCATCCTCGAACTGGTGCGCTTGCAGATGATCCGAGCCTTCCAGCACCAACCGAGTCGAATAATTCGGCTCTACCTCGCGGTCGAAGATGGCATTGCAACCGAGGATTAATGGACCGCAGGTTGTGAAGAAGATCATACACAGAGACACAGAGTCCAGGGGCGATGAAGCCCCTGTCAAATTCGAAGCACGAAGCACGAAGCACGAAACACGAAACAAATCCGAAATTCTAATTTTCAAATGTTCGAAACCTGACTGCCTAAAAAGAATTCTTCGGTGTTTCGGTCATTTGGATTTTGGTAATTTGAATTTGTTTCGGATTTCGATATTCGGATTTCGGATTTATTAAATGTGTGCCTCAGTGGTGAGTCAAATAGTTAGGAACACCCAGGAAAGCTTTCATCGGGAGTTATTGTAGATGAGCCAGGTGCGTGCCATAATTGAAAGTCTTCTTTTTGTATCTGAGGTTCCGCTGAGTCTTGCGAAGATTAAGTCCGTCCTCTCCATGTACACCCACGTGGAGATAACCGAAGCCCTGGAGCAGTTGCACCAGGAATATGCCGGAGATGGACATGGTTTTTCCCTGGCCGAGGTGGCACAGGGATATCAGTTTCGTAGCAAGCCCGAATATGGAGAGTGGATTCGTAAACTCAAAAGGATAACTCCCGCCAGGTTGAGCCAGGCAGCCCTGGAGACTTTGGCCATAGTGGCTTACAAACAGCCGATTCTCCGTGCTGAGATTGAAAGTGTTCGCGGCGTGGATGTGGGCGGTGTACTTCGGTTGCTTTTGGAAAAAAAGCTTATAAAAATCCTGGGCCGCAAGAATGTCCCCGGGCGCCCCATCATTTACGGAACCACCCAAAGATTTTTGGAGGTTTTCAGCCTAAAGGATATCTCTTCACTACCTACTATGGAGGAAATTGGAGATCTGAGCGATCCTGGCACCACAGTCGAGGATGATGAAGAAGACGAGTGATCATTGCACATTGCAAATTTCGCATTTCTCATTTCACATTACTCAAGTATTGTATTCAATGACAAATGCGCGATGCGCAATGTGAAATGCCAGATGCGCAATGCGAAACTGGGAACCCGCTTGCGGGACTGAGCGGAGCGCAGCGAGCGCGAAGAAATGATAAATGAAACCCGAGAGGTTGCAAAAAATACTCTCTAAGGCCGGGGTCACTTCCCGGCGTAAGGCAGAGGATCTCATTCTTGAGGGGCGTGTGTCCGTCAATGGGAACATAGTACGTGAACTGGGCACCAAGGCAGTTTTGGGTAGAGATGAAATTCGTGTGGATGGGAAAACCATTAAGCCCGAAACGGAAAAGCTAGTGCTGGCACTTTTCAAGCCCAAGCGGTGTGTTACCACACTGAACGACCCTCAGGGCAGGTCTACTGTGGCCGACTTTGTTAACAAGTTTCCCATGCGACTGTATCCGATAGGGCGACTGGATTACGACGCGGAAGGCTTGCTGCTGCTAACCAATGACGGAGAACTGGCCCACAGGCTCCAACATCCCAGTTACAAGGTACCAAAGACGTATCTTGTAAAAGTGCGAGGTCACCCCCCAACAGAAGCTTTGGCACGCTTGCAGCAAGGAGTCAACCTTGAGGATGGGATTACTGCTCCTGCAGAGCTGAAAGTTATGGAGGATGATCAGAAGGCAACCTGGCTCTCTCTTACCTTGCGAGAGGGGAGAAAACATCAAGTTAAGCGGATGTGCGCGGCCGTGGGACATCCAGTGTTGAAATTGAGAAGAACTAAGATAGGCCCAATAAGGCTAGATGATTTACGGCCAGGTGAGATTCGGCGACTCAAATCACGGGAAGTGAGAA
>JBFFBS010000253.1:0-5289 GCA_041560295.1 Syntrophobacteria bacterium
AAACCAAGAAAACATCAGGTTCCATCCTTGGAGCTTTCGATCTAGCTTGCATTCAGGTGGCAAACCGGATAACTATTCTACGCCCTTTCAAATCCGAATATCGAATATCTAAATCCGAAACAAATCCGAATGTTCAAAATCCGAAATCTCAAACTATTGATTTGAGAATTTGAAAGTATACCTAAAGTTTTGAGCATTTGAACATTTGAATTTTGAATTTGTTTCGGATTTCGTGCTTCGGTTTTCGAATTTAACACCTAGCCAATCTACTCATTTCCCGCGCTAAAGACCAGACTATGCTCAGGCATGATTTCTAAGTTTCAGCTCCACCGGATGTGGGTTCAGGTAGACCTGCTGTTTCAGGTAGGGTTGGTCGTACTTGCGCACATAGTGGCTGATCAGAGTTAGGGGCACGATAAGGGGGATATAGCCTTCCCGGTATTGATCGAACGTCTCCAGCAGTTCGTGCTTTTCATCAGCAGAGAGCTGTTTTTTGAAATAACCCATCATGTGCTGAAGCACGTTAATATTTTTCTTGACGGTGGTTTTTAGCTTCAAGGCCTCCATAAACAAAGCCTGATATTGTGGGTACAGCTGTTTGGGAGAGATGCTCTTGGCTGCTGCCACCAGTTTGCCCAGGATGCGGGAATGCTTCTGGCTGTGAGATAGAATGAGCAACTTATGCTGCGTGTGGAAGGCGACCAGCCTCCCCCTGCTCTTTTTTTCACCCAAGAGATCCCGCCAGCGCTTCAGGGCAAAGATACGCTCGATGAAGTTTTCCCGCAGCTTAATGTCGTGCAGTCGCCCATCCTCTTCAACTGGGAGCAAGGGAAAATGCTCCATGAAGATTCGGGCGAACATGCCCACGCCCTTTTTTTCCGGAATTCCCTTTTCATTGTAAACCCGGACCCTCTCCATGCCTGAACTGGGGGAACGGCTCTTGAAGATAAAGCCACACAGATCCTCCTTCTCCAGTTCCTGCACCCTTTTTCGGGCCCAGGTGACCATGCGCTCGGTGTGGTCGATCTTGGTTCGATTGGTAACCAGTCTTGGTGATTCCGGGTTTCCCACTAGGCGCATGGACTCCCGGGGAACTCCGAGTCCACATTCCATCTCCGGACAAACCGGTACAAAATCCAGAAATTGGCCAAGTGTATCAGTAACGAACCGGTCCCGTTTGTGCCCACCATCAAAGCGGACATTTTCACCTAAGAGACACGTACTTAATCCCAAGCGTATCCTATTTTGCATAACCTAACCCTCAGGTACTACGTGCATAGTTAATTAGTTGATTAGTTGATTAGTAATCGGTACTCTGTGAATCACGAATCGCTTTGACTAATTTTCTAATTTTCTAATAAACCCCTCCTGTCCTCTGCCCGCTGATTACTGTCCGTTGCTCGCTTCTAGTTCTCGCTTTACAGCATTGAGGGTGCCGCCAGCCAGCAGGGCCTGGCGCTGGCGCTGAGAGACATCCAGCAGGGTAATGATCGTCTGGCCGTTGACTTCCACAGGGATTTCAGTGTCGCCCTTCTTAATCCTGCCCCTTATGTCTTTGAATACCACCTTGGCACCTTTATTCAGCTGCTGAAAGTCTGCCCCATCTTTGAAGGTCAGGGGTAAGATGCCGAAGTTGCATAGATTGGCCTTGTGTATTCGAGCAAAACTTTTGGCGATCTTGGCTCTGACCCCGAGGTAGCGCGGAGCCAAAGCGGCGTGCTCCCGACTGGATCCCTGGCCATAATTCTCGCCGCCTACGATTGCGACCTTACCTTTTTCTTTTGCCTCGCTGTGGAAGTTCGGCGAAATCTGGTAGTAGACGAATTCACTTATGGCCTCAATATTGGACCGCAGCGGTAGAACTTTGTTGCCCGCCGGCATGATGGTGTCAGTGGAGATGTTGTCATCCACCTTGAGAACTATTTCTGCGGTGAGCGTCTCAGGTAGAGGGTCCAGTTGCGGGAAAGGCTTGATGTTGGGCCCTCGAACTACTTCGGTCTTATAACCTTCCTCGGACGGAAAAACGATGGAAGATTGGTCGATAACATATTGCGCCGGGTGCTTTATCCTAGGATAGGCCATCTCTTTGCCCAGATCCCGGGGATCAGTAATAACCCCTTTCAGAGCTGCTGCTGCTGCTGTTTCAGGGGAACAAAGATAGACCTTGTCGTCCTTGGTTCCGGAACGACCTGGAAAGTTCCTGGGAAAAGTTCGCAGGCTCACCTGTCCGGTGCCGGGGGCCTGCCCCATGCCAATGCATCCCAGACAACCGGACTGGTGGATCCGGGCTCCGGCAGCCAGCAAATTCATGACTCCGCCCCGCGCAGCCACATTCTCCAGCACTTGCCTGCTGCCAGGGTTAATGTGAAAGGAAGTGTTTGGATGGGCAATGCGGTCCTTCACGATCTCAGCCACTACCATGAGATCTCGAAAAGAAGAGTTGACACTGCTTCCCACGATTGTTTGATGTACTTTTATCCCTGCTACCTCGCGGACGGCGACCACGTTGCCAGGAGATGAGGGGCAGGCTATCAGCGGCTCTAAACTGGAGAGGTCAATCTCCGCATACTCATCGTATTCAGCCCCTTCATCGGCCGATAATTCAACCCAACCATCTCCCCTCCCCTCGGACTCCAGGTAAGCCCGGGTGTTCTCATCTGACGGAAAGATCGTCGTAGTGGCACCCAACTCCGTACCCATGTTCCCAATGGTTTCCCGGTCGGTGGCAGAAAGGCTCTTAACACCTGGCCCATAGTATTCGATGATTTTCCCCACACATCCCTTGACATCGTAGCGCCGCAGCATCTCGAGGATGACGTCCTTGGCGCTGACCCAGTCTGGAAGTTCTCCGGTGAGTTTGACCCCGAGGATTTTTGGACAGGGGAAGTAGTAGGGTCGCCCCGCCATTGCCAAGGCCACATCCAGCCCCCCTGCACCCATAGCCAACATGGAAACACCCGCAGCGCCAGGGGTGTGACTGTCTGCGCCCAACATGGTTTTCCCCGGAACTCCAAAACGTTCCATGTGAACCTGATGGGAAATGCCGTTGCCGGGACGACTGAAGTGCAGCCCGTACCGGGCACAGGCGGTTTGCAGATAAACATGATCGTCGGCATTCTTATTGTCAGTCTGAAGGAGATTATGATCCACATACTGGGCTGAAAGCTCAGCTCTAATCCGGTCAAGACCCAGTGCCTCAAACTCCAACATGGCCATAGTTCCCGTGGCATCCTGCAGCAGGGTATGGTCGATTGTAACGCCGATTTCCTCACCAGGAATAAGACTACCATCCACCAAGTGAGCTTCTAGAATTTTGTGTGCGAGGTTTTTTGCCATCTCTGCCACCCCTTTCTATATGCGTTAACGAAGCATGACTCTTAACCCGGATATTTCATGAATCACCTGCTGCGACCACGGAGATGGCCGTCCTTCCTGGCGTCCTCGGGTGTCGGCACCTGCGACGTACCGTTCAGGTACGCCTCGGAACCAATCCCGCGGTACCGCGGGACGAGTTGCCAGGTGGCACACCCATCCTCGCGGTCTCGCCACAGCAATTCATGAAGTATCCAGGTTAAATATATCAGAAAAGATACCGGTGGACCAATTGTGTCGCAGAGCGCAAAGCGCAGAGCGAATGGCAGTACTCCTAGCCGAGAAATCTATAATAAAACGAAGACAGGATGGCCCAGGCCAAAACCGCCACCGTCAATGCAACACAGACGCCAGCGAGGCTTTTATGGAAAAGATTCTCCCTGGTTCTTTCGTGATAACTCAACAGGTACCCCAGAATGATACCACCAACGATACCACCACCGTGGCCCCAATTGTTGATCCCCGGCACCAGAAAGCCGAAGACGAAGAGTACCAACACCCAGCCGCTAATCTGCTTATAGATAGCTTGTCCATACGCGCCTCCCCTACTTTTCCCGTAGTAAAGACTGGCGCCAATCAGACTGCAGACGGCGGCTGAAGCACCAAGGGTGAAACGCACTCCAGCAAAGTATGAAACCAAGAATCCAAAGATACCACCGAGAGTATAGAGGCTAATCAAGCGATTTGCTCCGTATTCACGAAGTACAAGAGGACCTATTTGGTACAATGCCATCATGTTGAACACAATGTGTAATATTCCACCATGAAGATAATTGGCGGAGACAAGGGTCCACCAGCGGTGCCCCTGATCTATGGGTATTGCTCCCGTCGACCCCAGCAGCAAGAGGGCCCCGTTTGATGGGGAAAGAAACATAAACGGATTGGCTGACAAGCCCATCCGTGTCGGATTCATCAGAAGAGAGATGAGATACATTCCCACATTGGCATAAATAATGGTCTTAATGAGTTGGTCGCTTTGCAAAAGGCCACGAGTTATAGGAATATTCTTCCAGCGGGCGCCAGGTCTCGCTATCCCACAATGAGGACAGGTTTGCTCAGAAGCACTGATCAGCTTGCTGCAATGGGGGCAGAGAATTGATTTTCTTTGCTTATCCGGCATCGTTCACCTTAGCCAGTTTGAGACAGAAAAGCTCACTTTGTATAATCATTATTGCCGGATCTTGCCACAACTAAAACTACGAAGTAGCAAAATGTGGCACAAAACCGTACCTCTCATAGATACCCTGAGCCACTGGGGACCTTATAAATTCCATAAATTTCGCCCCGTTTTCCGGATTGCCTGAGCCTTTCAGTTTGCAAATGTAGTAGTTAATCTCTTCTCTCTGGTCAAGCCCCTGACCTGGGTCCACCATGTCCACAGCCAGCTTGCTCTGCCGAGCATGCTGTATCTCTGTGGCCCACACCGGACCCACGTCAACCGTCCCCATTTGTAGCCTGAGCGGAGTTTCCCGGTGATGCACAACTGTGAGGATGGTAGTGCCCTCTGCCCTTTTCTCCTCCATGACACGGTGAACCAGAGCCTCACCTCCAGCCTGGCGGTACATGTCCAAGATGTGAAAAGCAATATCTTCATACTCTGGATTGGGCTGGGATATCCGCACCTCTGATCTGGCAAGATCCTGGACTGTGGCAATCTGCGCAGGATTGGTCTCTGGCACCATCAGTACGATCCGGTTGTGCAGATAGAGAAAATAGTCCCCAGCAGAGATGAGGTCGTTTTGTTCCAGCTGCTGCATTGCCGCTTCGGACACTGATGCGTAAACATCGGGTCGAACATCGATGAGATTGTCCCGAAAAAGGGCACCCCCTGCCAGAATCTGCTTCAGTTCCAAACCGGGCGGTAGTGTTTCATAGAAAATTCTCTTGATATCGGGGTGCTGATTCTGAAAAACAATC
>JBFFBS010000254.1:0-5288 GCA_041560295.1 Syntrophobacteria bacterium
GCGCGCTACGAGCTTCACCCTCAGCATCGGAAAAATCTCCTCTAGCGCCTCCAGACTGTGTTTTATTTCTTTCTCGTCACTTTGCCCTGCAATTGGGTAGAGATGGAAGATAACTAATGAGCGGCTTGACTCGTTATTGAGGATGTAGCTGAAAGCAACGTGCAAGCGGCGCAAGTCTCCGCCCCTGGCAAATAGTACTACTCGCTGTTCTGTGAGTGCGGTGATTCTATCTATTATAATCGTGCGCCAGACCAGAAACTTGGCCATGGCATTGTTCAATACCTGCAGGATGGTTCTATAAATCGGAATGCGCAGATACATGAGCACAACCAATAACACCGTGGGGATGAAATAGTGCATAAAGTAGAGTAAATTCTCGTGATCAATAATAGCGTTACCCACCATGCCCACACTAGTGGCTGAAATGGCAATGATTATGGTTGCCCACCCCGCACGATAGGTTCGCTTCAATTCCTTACGTCGCGTCTTTAGAAGGATATTGCCTATACCAAAAAGGGTCATGACACCCAGAAAAGAGATGGTGTAGACTCCTGCCAGGGAGAGCAAACTTCCCCCGGTAACCAACAGGATGGAAGAGCAGAGCAGAAAGAAAGTGATAATGATACGGTGGCTCGTATTTCTGCGGCTTTTTTTCAAGAAAAACTGGGGCAGCACTTGATCCAAAGCCATCCTGTGTACAAGCCCGGTTACTCCCACATAGCTCGTTAACACCGCACCTGAAAGCACGAGGGTGGCATCTAGGACGATAATCGCCTTGAATGTCTGCCCAGCCATCAGGTGGGCCATTTCCGACAGTAAATAGTCCTTGTGCCCGACAATCTCGGCTAACGGCAGAAGATTAAGAGAAAGAATGGAAACCAGTGGGTTGAATATGGCCACGGCTATGAGCATATTGCGCAGGGTCTTGCGAAAGACGCCGACATCCTGCTCCTCAACAAAGTTGGCCGAACTCTCGAAACCACTTATGCCCAACAGAGCCGCTGAAAATCCTAAAGAGATGGCAATGAGCAGATCTTTGCCCACTGGCAGGGTAGTGAGGTTAGCCTTGAAGATGTGGAAGTCAGGGGGGAGATTGATGAAGCCTAGTACGCAGAAGGCAGTGAGGGTTGACATATGAATAATAAAGATAGTCAGAGCAACCAGGGCGGATTCAGTGATACCAATGATGGCCAGGGTGGCGAAGATACCAAGTATGAGAATGGTACCTTCCATGCTACCAAAAGACGGGAAGATGGTGTGAAGATATTCGGCAGCTGTTTTGGAAGAGATCACTGCAGTGGCTATGTAAGAAAGGATGGTCATACAGGCTGCCAGGGCGGCGGCGAATTTCGAGGTACTGTTGAGCAGGGCATTGTAAGTTCCCCCATTCAAGGGTAGTGCTTCCACTACCTCAGTATAGACCTTCTTATAAAGGTAAAGGACACCGACGACCATGAGGAGGACCACAGGAGCAAGGACGCCGGCAAATACAGCTGCGATGGCAGAAACGTAGAGGCAGGAAGAGGTGATGTCGTTACCGCAAATTCCAGTTGCCAGCCACTGGCTCAATCGTTTCTTGGGCTCAGTAAAGAAAAGTTCTCTAGACGTTGGGTTCTGATTGGAAGGGGTATTTGCACTACTTTCCACTACTGCTCTAAACCTCCTACTTTGTCCTCTTTCCCTAAACCTAGCACCTGTCAACTGAGAGTTGGCTGATACTTGGCGAGGTTTTCAATCCTTCCTGAAAGCCATAGCTTAACGGCAAAAAAAATGGCCGAGGGACATGTCTGCAAAAACTTTTGTTCCTTAACCACCTAACCTATAGCAACTTTCACTGTAACTGTCTAGTGTTGCACTCCTTGAAAAATAACCGATGTATTAAGTACAAAATATCTCTTGACTTCAGATGTTTAGATGTATTCTTGGGGTCAGAGCGAGTTCATGAATGGAATTATTAATAAGTCAACAAAATCCACAAGGGCTTGGACTTTGCAATCATCAGGCCAGTTGCCATTTGTAATCTGGCATTGCTCATTTCTCATCTCAAATCACAAATCTGCAATCTACAATTTGGGGATGGCTAAAGCCCCTCAGAGCGCGGATTCTTTACTCATCAATTCCTTGATTCCTGAATCGGGCTACTGCAAAGTTTGCAGATACGAATAATTCTGATATTATTGCAAAAATTTGGTTTATAGGTGGTCCAAAACTTGAGTTTAAGAATTACTGTAAAGTTTGCAGATAATTTCTTGGCGCCAATTTGACTACCTGAAGCCTTGCTTTATAATAAGCTGTTGTCATTAGCTAAAATATTTGATGGCATTTTTGGCCTTGGTGGCACCGTCCTTGCTAAATTAATCAGTGGAGATGAGGTCTATTCCTATCGGGATCCAGGAACTAGGGTTTCACTTTGGTTTTTGCACAGACTTCCTCTGCGGAATTCTTCGTGAGACCAGGATTGACTGTTGATGAAAAACCCGGCCAAAGAAGGCATTGCTCGCTCCCTTAGAAATCGGTTGCTCGAATTCTTTCGCCGCTATCAACTGAGCGATCAGACTTTTCTAATAATCGTGGCCGTGATAGTGGGATTTTTGGGAGGTCTGGGGAGCATCGGTTTCGAATGGATGATCGAAATCGGTCAGCATTTCTTCTTCGAAATCGTTCCTGCACTGGTGGGAAACCCCACATGGCTTGTCATCTTAATACCTGCCTTTGGAGCCTTCTTCCTGGCTCCTCTCATCTACTTTTTTCCGGTTGAGGCCAAGAGCGACGGTGTCCCGGCCACCATGGAAGCGGTGGCCCTGAAAGGCGGCATCATCAAGGTACGTACCTTTTCCACCCGGATGTTGGCCTCGGCCATTACCCTGGGTTCGGGCGGCTCCGCCGGGAAAGAAGGACCCATCATTCAGATCGGTGCCTCCATTGGCTCCGCTGTAGGCCAATTCTTCAAGGTATCTGGGGAGCGGATGCGAGTACTGGTGGGCTGCGGCGCTGCGGCCGGCCTTGCCGCAATATTCAATGCTCCCATCGCTGGGGTGCTCTTCGCGCTGGAGGTGGTGCTGGGAGAATTCAATCTGCACAGCTTCAGCCCTATCGTTATCTCATCAGTAGTGGCCACTGCCGTTAGCCGGGCCTGGTTGGTTCATGGTGCGGCCCTGAAACTCCCACCCTACATGTTGTTCAGTTACTGGGAGATCTTCTTCTATGCAATTCTCGGCGTTGCCGGCGGAATTGTCTCGGTGTGGTTTACCAAGAGCCTGCATGGAATGGAAAAGCTTTTCGAGAAGTTCGCTCCGGTCAAGACTCACTGGCAACCCATACTGGGTGGTCTGGGAGTGGGAGCTATCGGCTTCTTCTTTCCTCAGATTCTCGGTTGCTCGTATGATCCTATCACCCAGGCGATTCAGGGTGATTTCGTCTGGCAGACCCTGTTGGCGCTGCTGGCGCTGAAAATTGTCGCTACTAGTCTTACGTTAGGATCCGGGGGCTCGGGAGGCATTCTCTACCCCTGCCTTTTTATGGGTGCTACGCTCGGAGGTGTTTTAGGGCTGATATTTAATATTTTGGCTCCGAATATAGCACCCCACGCCGGAGGTTATGCCCTGGTCGGCATGGGTGCGGTGTTGGGAGCTGCGGTCCAGGCCCCCATGGCTGCGATCATGATGGGCTTCGAGTTGACCGGCAGTTACACGGTTATTTTGCCGCTGATGACTTCCTGTGTCTTGGCCACTGTAGTCCACCGGAGACTCATGCGTCACTCCATTTACACCCAAGTTCTCATTGATCGCGGCATCGACATTTCGGCCGGCCGGGAGATGGGGATTCTGACCAACCTCACCGCACGTGACGTCATGAATACCCAGGTGTCTAAGATACCAGTAACCCTGCCGTACAATGAGATAATGCAGCTTTTTCTCAGGAGCCAGGGCAATTATCTTTATACTACAGACGAGGATGACAACCTGGAGGGAGTTATTTCTTTTCAGGACCTCAAAGAGTTCATTTACGACGATCAGCTCAACGGGCTGGTGTATGCCAAGGATCTGGCCAATACCGATATGGTGTATGTCACCCCAGATGAGACGTTGGCTTCTTCCTTGAACAAGTTTAGCTATATTGATATGGAAGAGCTTCCAGTAGTGGCAAGCGGTGATGGATTTCGTCGGCTCCTCGGGGTCATTACCCGAAACGAACTCCTGAAGATCTACCGGCAAGAGATGCTGAAACGGGTTATGATTAAAACGTAGCCGCGAGACAGGAACGGGCCAGTATTCAAGATATGCCGCCTTTTTCTCCTGTTATGTTACCATTCAAAGCGGCAAGATAATTGTAGGGGCGGGGTTTATCCCCGCCCGCTAAAGATGTCACAGCAAGAGCTCAAGGGGAGGGGATTAACCCCTCCCCTTGTACGTTTGTTATGTTGTCTCGCAAGCATACTGCGAACCAAAGCACTCATGCCCGAATCGATAGATAAGTTCAAACAAACCATTTACCAGTATTACGCTGAGCACCGCCGTGAGATGCCATGGCGAGTCAGCCGCAATCCGTACCACATCCTTGTTTCAGAGATCATGTTGCAGCAGACTCAAGTGGGGCGGGTTTTGGCAAAGTATGAGGAGTTCATTTCAAGGTTTCCAGATTTTCATTCAGTCAGCAAAGCCCCACTGCAAGAGGTGTTGGGAGTTTGGCAGGGGCTGGGCTATAACCGCAGGGCGATCGCTTTGCAAAAAATCTGTCGACTGGTGGTCACTGAATATAGTGGTGTGCTCCCGAGCTCCACAGAAACGCTGCAGACGTTCCCGGGAATCGGTCCTGCCACAGCCGGGGCAATCTGCGCCTTCGCTTTCAATCAGCCTACGGTTTTCATTGAGACCAACATCCGCAGGGTATTTATTCACTTCTTTTTTCCGAACAAGAGTGGAGTCAAAGATAAAGAGATCCTGCCCCTGGTGGAAGGAACCCTGGATAGTCGCAGTCCGCGGAGGTGGTACCATGCGCTCATGGACTACGGTGCCATGCTCAAGAAAGAGGAGGAAAATCCCAATCGGCGAAGCGCTCACTATACCAGGCAGGCTCCTTTTCAGGGCTCAAACAGAGAGATTCGCGGACTGATTCTCAAGACCTTACTCGAGAAACCTGACCTCACCGAAGGGGAACTGATTCGATCAGTGGGCAAGAATCCGAAACGGGTGCGACCGATTATCACCCAGCTTACAAAAGAGGGCTTTCTTGTCAGGGCGGGAAACCGTTTGAAAATTTCACCCTGATAATGAGGCGATTACACCTCA
>JBFFBS010000255.1:0-5237 GCA_041560295.1 Syntrophobacteria bacterium
ACATCCTTGCTTCGGTAAAGAGAATTGTCCGCCATCTGCAACAGCTCTTTCTTGTCAGCAGCATCACCAGGGTAGTTGGCAATACCAAAGCTGGCGGTAAGTCTGATCTCAAGTTCCATATCCTCCAGGAAAGTAGCATCGGCTAATGCTTTACGCACGGCGACCACCTTGTCGAAGGCCGCATGCTTGTCTTGTCCAGGCAGTATGATTACGAATTCATCGCCACCGTAGCGTACCAGTCGATCATGTTCCACTAGGTTGGAGGCTATGATCTGAGCAACGTCCCCTAAAATTCTGCTGCCGAGCAAGTGCCCGTGGCTATCCACCACTTCTTTGAAGTTATCCACATCAAGAAACACCAGCGAAACCTCCTGCCCTTGATGTAGCAACTGGTCCAAGTGCTGGTGCATGTAGCGGGTATTGTAATAACCGGTAACGTCGTCGGTGATGCTGAGGGACTCGATCTTTCTATAGGTGCGAGCATTATGGATGGCGATGGCCACGTAGTCGGCTAATATAGTAAGCAGCGGCATATAATTTTCCTGAAATAACGACCTATCCTCAGGGTTTATTATTTCAATAACTCCGATTACCGCCCCCTGCATCTTGAGGGGAAGACATATAATAGAGTGGGTGACAAAACCGGTGAGATCATCCACTCGATTGCTGAATCGAGTATCCCGCCGCACCTCCGGTACGAGAATTGGTTCGCCCGTAAGCGCTACTGTCCCAGCTATCCCCTCTCCGAGGCCTATCCTCACGTCAGCCAGTGCATTTTTGTCCAAGCCCACTACTACCTCGAAATAGAGCTCCTCAGTCTTGGGATCCAGCATAAACAAGGTCCAATTTTTTGCCTTAATCAATTCACTCAGCCGTTTGAGTATGATGATTAAAATCTGGTCCATATTGAAGGTTGAAGTGAGGGCCTTGCCGATTTCAACGCAGGTCATGAGATGTTGAATGTAGATGGAATTTTCTTCCAGAATGTTGGCGACTGAGGTCACCAAATCCGGTTCTTTCATCAAATCATCCATGAGTGATCCAGTAGCGAAGTTTATGCATTTACGTTCGCTAATACTAAAGCAACCTTCATGCCAACAAAGAATGCTTTGCTAGCCCGGATATTTCATGAATCACTTGCTGGGACCACGAAACTGGGAACCCGCTTGCGGGACTGAGCGGAGCGCAGCGAGCGCGAATTATATGGCCGTCCTTCCCGGCGTTCTTGGGTGTCCCTTCGACTTCGCTCAGGACAGGCGGCTCCTGCGACGTACCGTTCAGGTACACCTCGGAACCAACACCCTGCGGCACGCCCATCTGCGTGGTCTCGCGACAGCAATTCATAACATATCCGGGCTTGAGGTAGTTTTTCTGATGGTTGTTGGAGACGGCGAGTAGTTTACGGGTGTACGAAGGGGGTAGGGGATGGAGGATGCAGCAACCACTTCTTGAATCGGTTCTTGCACTTGTGCTACTAAAGACATGCATTGAACCGAAATAGGAGCATCCCGTGAGTAGTCAAGATCTGGAGAAAATTCTTAAGGATATTGAGAAAGATTATCAGACTGAAATAGTACCGATAACCGTATCTGGTAGGACCTTGAAATGTTTGCGGATAGAAGATCTGGACGAGATTATATTGCAACGGCTGGTAACAACTGATGTAGATCCGTCTGAGTTACCTTTTTGGGGTAAGATTTGGGAGGCAAGTATCCTTCTGGCAGCTTACTTGGCAGCACAGCCAGTGTTGCCGGGGAGAAAGATCCTAGAGATCGGTACCGGTTTGGGGGTGAGCGGTCTTTTTGCGGCTGCTTGTGGTCATGAGGTCACCCTCTCAGATCACCAAGAGGAAATTCTTCGATTCATTAGGGCCAATGTTTTGTTGAACAATCTGGAAGGTGTGTCCACTATTAATATTGACTGGACCCAAGCAACTCCACAGCAGCAGATCTACGACTGGATTGTTGGGTCAGAAGTAGTGTACCATCGGCCAACATACGATGCTTTGGTCGAGTTTCTTTTGCAAACGTTAAAACCGCACGGCACTATTTTCCTCGCCAAGAGCACGAGTCTGCCGGCGGATACCTTTTTTGCCAAACTCACCCGACATTTTAAGTTTAAGCGATTGGATAAAGTAATGCGGTCTGAAGACCAGGAATTTGGCATCAGTCTTTATGCGATTAAAAGGAAAGAGGAAGTGTGATGCGCACAGTGTTTAAATCAGTTAGTTAATTCGAGAATTAGAAAATTAGAGAATTAGAGAGTTGGCCAAATCGTGAACGGTAAATGGTAAACGGTAAACCGTAAGCTACTAACAATTCAATTATTTTAACTAATTCTCTAGTCAACTAATCAACTAATTAACTAATCAACGAGCGCCTGCTTATGGGGGGTGCATGTATGAGACTTACATTCCTCGGAACTGGTTCAGCCTGGTCGCTGCCCGAAATAGGCTGTGATTGTTTTATTTGCCGGCAGATGCATAAGAACAAGGAGACACGTCTTCGCACTTCCCTCTACCTTGAATGTAATGAAAGGATATTGATTGATTGCGGTCCAGACATAGTGCGGCAATGGTGGATGAATGGTCTGACAGGGGTTGATGTGGTTTTGATTACCCACGAGCACGGTGATCATTACTTGGGCCTTGACGAACTGGTTGCTTTGCGGCGCTCCTTTGCTCCAAAGGACTGGCGTCCCATTTCCACGTACGCCACAGCTGCAGCCTGGGAGACCATAGAACTGCGTTTTGGTTATCTTCTGGAGAAGACCCTGGCCAAAAAGCTGGCCACCGCTGGAGAGCCACTTCCCGGATTGCATACAAAGGTGATGCCCTTCAAGACGTATCATGGGCCGATGGCAAAGGGCTCGGTTGGCTACCTCATTGAAGATGGTGGGAAGCGTCTCCTGTATACTTCAGATCTCCTGCATGTAGAGGGTGAAGAGACAAGAGTGGGTAGTCCTGACGTGCTTGTCATTCAATCGCACTGGCTCAATGAGCCAGAGTTTAACCGACCTTCGCTTTTGAGTTTGCAACGAGCGCTACCCATGATTCGAGCTTGGAAACCGAAAGAGAAGGTTTTTCTGGTTCATATCTCCGACGCTGATCAGGTGGACGGTGACCCAGCCAACGATTACCTTAAAAAGATACCTCCTGCGGCTCCGCTTAAAGATCCTCGGACGGGTATTCCATATCCCGTTCCGACCTGTCAGACGGAATGGCAGGAGATAGCTGAGAAAGTTTTTAGGGACAACGATATAAACGTTCCGGTGCAGGTAGCTTACGATGGGCTGCAGGTTGAAATCTAAAACGCATAGCGCACGGCGCATAGCGCATAGCGAGAGAAACTATCCACTGATAACGAATAACGAATAACGTATAACGGATTTGGAACTCCAATGATGATTGAGCAACGTTTAGAAATCGTTTCCGATGATCTAAAACTCCAGGGTGTGCTGACTACTCCTGAAAGTAATTCCTGGCCGCTGGTGATACTGTGTCATGGCTTTTTGAGCCACAAGGACAGCTCAAAATACAGACAACTTGCTCAGATATTCGCCCAAGAATCCATTGCCACGGTCAGATTTGATTTCAGGGGCTGCGGCGAGAGTGAAGGGTTATTGTCTGAAAGCTCGATTTCCAGACGGTGGAGAGATTTGCAAAGGGTGATTGACGAGAGCCTAGATCTGGACGATTTTGATGGGCGTCTGGGTTTGTTGGGAAGCAGTTTAGGTGGTTACCTGGCTCTCTTGGAGGTAAGTCGTAATTCTAAAGTTCGCTGTGCTACGGTTTGGTCCACCCCGTCCCATCTTCTAGATCTGGCTAAGCGCCTCCCTGAAATTTCTCCAGTGGAATTTTCCCAGGAATGCCACGAAGACCTGCTCACAGTGGAACTCCTTTCTCGCTTAAAAAATGTCCAGCGTATTCTTATTGTGCATGGCCAGGAGGACCAACAGGTTCCGCCCGACCACGCCTCGAGATTGTATGAAGTGCTAGATGAGCCGAAAGCCCTACACATGTTAAAGAAAGCTGATCACCGATTCAGTGCACCGGAATGGAGAGAAGTGGCTATTCGAGTTACTATGGAATGGTTCAGGAAGTATCTCTAAGCAAAGGGCACAGGGCACAGGGCACAGGGCATAGGGCAGAAACTAGGCACTAAGGACCAGGCACTAGGCACTAAAAAGAAGGACTCAGAATCCAGCATCCAGGTTTCAGTTTTAATGTTTTTCTTCTCTGACACCTGACACCCGACACCTGAAACCCTGAGATTTGTTGTTCGGGATTGCGTATTTTGGATTTTAGAAAAAGCAGAAAACAAAAGGGAATATTAGCATTTTACCGCTCACTGCTCACCGTTCACCGTTTACCATTTACGATTTGACCAATCAACTGCTTGGTTCTGCGCCGTGCAGTCTACGTTACCTTTCCAGTAAGCTTAACACGTGCGTCTAAAACCAGGCTGAAAAGTGCAGGAATCAGAAAGAGAGTAAAAATAGTAGAAAGGGCAAGACCACCAACCAC
The DNA here is from genome assembly GCA_041560295.1 of Syntrophobacteria bacterium. Taxonomy (GTDB): domain Bacteria; phylum Desulfobacterota; class Syntrophobacteria; order BM002; family BM002; genus BM002. Next base: position 4,526 of record JBFFBS010000255.1, read on the forward strand.
CACACTACCCAAGCCACGATAGAGCTCGGACCCGGCGCCCCGGAAAAGCACCAGTGGCATCATACCAAACACACTGGTGGTGGTGCTCATGAATATGGGTCTGATGCGGTTTCTCACTGCCTCACGGATGGCCTCCCGCCGCTCCATTCCGTCATGTCGCATGTGGTTCAAACTCTGGTGGACGATGAGAATGGCGTTGTTCACCACGGTGCCGATGAGAATGATGAAGCCCAGCATGGTTAACACGTCCAGGGACTGATACTCAATCAAATGGCTCACCAGCCACAGTCCGGCAAAACCGCCAGCAGCAGCCAGCGGCACACTGAACATGATAACCAGAGGATAGAGAAAGCTGGCAAAAAGGGCGGCCATAAGCAGGTAGGTGATGGCGAGAGCTAGAACGAAATTCCACTGCAAGGCCTTTCTGGTGACCACCAGGTCGTCTGCAGTGCCTGCAAGGTTGATGTTGTAAAGGCCGCCGACCTCGCCGCCTTTTTTGAGGGGGGCGATGACCTCGTTCTCCAGCGTCCGCATGGCGGCTTCAAGAGGTGTCTCACGGGGTGGTCGCACTTGAATAGTAATTGCTCTCTGGCGCTCGATGTGATTGATCTGAGTGGGTCCGGCCACCCAGCGGACATCTGCCACCGATCCCAAGGTGATTAGTCGACCGTCTGCAGTTCTCAATAAAAGATTGTCAAAATCCTGGGTTCGG
>JBFFBS010000256.1:0-5225 GCA_041560295.1 Syntrophobacteria bacterium
AGGTGGGAATCGGTTTCCTCTTTGCACCCGCCTTGCATGGGGCCATGAAGTATGCCATTGGACCCCGGCAAGAGATAGGCATCCGCAGCATCTTTAACATACTGGGTCCCCTAACCAATCCGGCAGGAGCTAACGTCCAAGTGCTGGGCGTCTACGACAGAGAGCTTACTCCGGTTCTTGCCGAGGTATTGAACAGGTTGGGCTCCAGGAGTGCCTTTGTGGTCCACGGTGAGGACAGCCTCGATGAGGTCAGTATCACAGGCCGCACCTTTGTGAGTGAGCTGAAAGATGGGGAGGTGTCCACCTACACCATTGAACCAGAAGATTTCGGTCTATCTCGCGCCTCTATCAGTGAAATCAAAGGCGGGGACGCTGAGACAAACGGGCAGATAGTGTTAGATGTGCTGCAAGGTGAACCGGGTGCCCGGAGAGACATTGTGCTACTCAATGCTGCGGCGGCACTGGTTGCCGCAGGGATGGCTGGCGATTTTCGCCAGGGTATCAAACAGGCGGCTGAGGCCATCGATTCAGGTGAAGCTCTGAAGAAGCTACAAGCACTCAAGAAAATCACGAACAAACAATAATGTAGCGGTTGAAATATAATGATTCTTGACGACATTGTGGCACGCAAGAAGGAACGACTGATCGAGCTCAAGAGCAAGTCGATCCAGGCCAAACTGGAGAAAGCTGCTACGTTGGCTTCAAAACCACGCGACTTCACTGCTGCACTCAAGCAAGGGGGTAAACCGGCTGTCATAGCAGAGATCAAGAAGGCATCGCCTTCAGCCGGGGAGATCCGACCGAACTTTGAGGTGGCAGAGATCGCGAAAGGTTATGAAAGGGCAGGGGCTGCAGCCATCTCGGTGATTACCGAAGAGGATTTTTTTCACGGCAAACTAAGCTATCTGACGGAGGTGAAGACGGCGGTCTCTTTGCCGATTCTCTGTAAAGACTTTATCATAGATCCCATACAAGTTGTCGCCGCACGTGCCGCGGGCGCCGATGCGCTGCTGCTCATTGCAGCGATCTTAGAGCAAAGCTCTCTGTTGGAGCTATTGGCCATGGCTCGTGATCTAAGTATGGCCTCTTTGGTTGAGGTTCATAATGAGGAGGAAATGGAGCGGGTGCTGACAACGGATGCCCGCATCATCGGCATCAACAACCGCAACCTGCGGACCTTTCAGGTGAGCCTCGATACTACCTTCAGGTTACGGCCCAGCATTCCGTCCGATCGGTTGGTTGTAAGTGAAAGCGGTATTCAAGAACAGAGCGATGTGCAGTCTCTGGCGTCGGCGGCGGTTGATGCGGTATTGGTGGGAACAAGTCTTATGCGGGCAGAGGATCCGGAAGCGAAGCTGAGGGAATTATTGGGTGGAGTTTGAAACTGGGGACTGGACCGCAAACGAAACAAATTCAAGTTGGATGTGAGACGCGCGAAGCAAATTCAAGAATTTAGGGATTTTTCAAGGCCAGGCTCGATTCCTTAATGCCTTAATTCGCAATTCCTGAATGTATAGATCGCACATCCCACATCTGCCAGGATAAGAAGAGCGAGTACCTTAAATGACCGTTCGCATCAAGATCTGCGGCATTACTAATGAGGAAGACGCTTTAGCTGCGGCACATCTTGGTGCTGACGCCCTGGGCTTTATTTTCGCCCCCAGTCCCAGGCGAATCTCGGTGGAAAGAGCACGGGAAATCATCAAGGTCCTACCACCCCTGGTTCAGACAGTGGGGGTTTTTGTCAATGAAGACCCAGAAAAGGTGCTGTCTACAGCCGCTGCCTGCGGGCTGGATATTCTCCAGCTTCATGGCAGTGAGTCAGTTGATTACTGTAGCAGGTTCGATCGCCGGGTGATAAAGGCGGTGCGGTTGCAAAGCCGGGATGAGCTCAAGAATCTGTCGAAATATGTCAATGTTGTTGACGCCCTGTTGCTTGACACGTACGTACCCAACAAGCTCGGCGGCACAGGTATTACCTTTGATTGGAAGTTGGCTGTAGAGGCCAGAAGATATGGAAGGATAGTTCTTGCAGGGGGGCTAAATCCCGAAAATGTGGCTGCTGCCATCAGCATGGTCAAGCCTTACGCTGTTGATGCCAGCAGTGGTTTGGAGCGGAGTCCGGGAGTAAAAGATCACGAGAAAATGGCACGGTTCATTAAAGAAGCTAATAAAGCCGCTCAGCAGTAGGGAGTGATTAAGGAGCGATTATGGATAAGACTGGTTACTATGGGACGTTTGGCGGTGCATTTATTCCAGAGATTCTTAGCACCACCCTCGAACAATTACAACATGGTTTTCAGGAGGCCAAAGAAGATCCAGCTTTCTGGTCAACCTATCAAGATCTGATGTCCACCTATTCCTGTCGACCTACACCTCTGACGTACGCAGAAAATTTGAGCAGTCATTTTGGCGGACCCCAAATCTATCTAAAACGTGAAGACCTGAATCACACCGGTGCTCACAAGCTCAATAATGTTATAGGACAAGGTTTGCTGGTGCAAAGAATGGGAAAGACCCGCGTCATTGCCGAAACAGGGGCGGGGCAACACGGGGTCGCCACGGCAACGATGGCTGCCAAGTTCGGTTACTCGTGCACCATCTACATGGGAGAGGTGGACGTGGCACGGCAGCGGCCCAACGTTTTTTGGATGGAGCAATTGGGTGCTACAGTGGTACCAGTCAGAGATGGAGCCCGAATATTGAAAGATGCCATAAATGAAGCGCTGCGCGATTGGTCCACGAATATGGACACGACCCACTATGTGCTGGGCACTGCCTGCGGACCGCACCCTTACCCGGAGATGGTATCCTATTTTCAGTCTATCGTTGGTACGGAAGTGAGAGAGCAGATACTCCGACAAAGCGGCCGCGCACCCACTCGGGTTTACGCCTGTGTTGGTGGAGGATCCAATGCTCTGGGAGTATTCAGCGGTTTCCTTAATGATGCAGAAGTGGAGTTGGTAGGTGTTGAGGCTGGGGGCGAAGGTCTGGATACCCACAAACACGCGGCCCGGCTGGCTTCGAAACATGGCAGTGTTGGCGTGGCCCAAGGCTATAAGACCTATTTTTTGCAAGACGATGACGGTCAGATGCTGGAGACGCACAGTGTGGCGGCCGGACTCGATTACATCGGGGTATCACCCATTCTCTCCGCTTATCATGAAGAGGGTAGAATCCGGTTTGAGGCAGCAACCGACGAAGAGGTGCTGGAGGCAACCCGGCTGGTTATGAGAAAAGAGGGCATTATTCCTGCCTTGGAATCAGCTCACGCTCTGGCTGGAGCATTTCGTGAGGCACCAGAGATGAGCGGTGATGGTGTGGTGATAATTAATCTATCAGGGCGCGGAGACAAAGATATTTTCACCATTGCCGACGCTCTGGGAGATACAGCCTGGAAGTCATTCATTACTACGAAGGCGGAGGAATACCGTGCTTGAAGACTATATTCGTAACAAGCAGAAGGAAAAGGACATCTTGCTAATGGCCCATGTAGTATTGGGTTATCCTAGCATTGAGGAGACTTTTGAGTTGGTGCGGACAATTGTTGAGGCGGGCGTGGACTTGATGGAGTTACAGATTCCTTTTTCTGAGCCCATTGCGGACGGCCCGGTGATTCTGCAAGCGAGTCAGGCTGCCCTCGCAGATGGGGTCCGGGTAGATGACTGCTTTAGATTGGCCCGGAAGATAACGGACGCATTTGATATCCCGTTTCTTTTCATGACGTATTACAATGTTATTTTCAAAAGAGGAGAGGAACGTTTCTTCGCCGAGACGCGGGAGGCAGGCATTTGTGGTGCTATCGTTCCCGACATACCGCCGGAGGAGGGAGAGTCCTTCATGGCCGCTGCAACAGCCAATAACATTGATCCTATTTTCATTCTTGCACCCACATCCCCGTCCGCAAGGATCAACTACCTGGCGCGTTTTGGCCGCGGGTTCTTCTACTGTGTTGCCCGTAAAGGGGTAACTGGGGCCAAGACCGATTTTTCTTCTGAACTGGACGAATTCCTTGACCGATGTAGGGGGGCAACCCAACTGCCGCTGGCTTTGGGCTTTGGGGTTAGCTCCAAAGAAGATGTGCAATTTCTTCGAGGTAAGGTAGAAATAGCTGTGGTGGGTAGCCAGGCCCTCAGATTGTTGAATACCAACGGAATCAAAGCGGTGGGAGATTTTTTTGGTAAACTTCGGTGAATGGTTGTTCTATGGCACCCTGGGATATGCGTTCTATCTAGGGCGGGCGGCAGTCTTAACTACCAGATAACCTTCCATCGCCTTGGCGACGATTTCCATTATGGCTTCCTGCTCCCGGGCATGCCATTTGCCTCGGCCCAGAGTGGGTTCAAGATGTTCTAAAATGGCCGCAGTGAGCTCATCAGCAATATTCTCTTGGTAGGTGTGTTCATGGATTTTCATGGTTACGGCCATTTCCAATTCTTTATCGATCTGATCCAAGGTCTCCAGTAAGGTTGCTTCCCTCTCTTTGAGTCCACCCATCTTGGCGTATTCAGTGCGCTTCTGCAATCCTTTCTTGTACTCGTCCAGGGCTAAAGCGGCGGCGGCCAGGCCAAGAACCTGCTCTTTGCGGCTCCGTTCTCTTAGAAGATTCTCAATGGTAATAGCAAACTCTTGTAACTCTTTATCCTCGAACTCTTCACCTGATGCGGACATCTTCTCAACCTTTGCTATTACCTCATTGATGATCTTATCGCTCATTGTCAATCTCCTTTAGAGCAGTGGTAACCTGAAGCAAGAGAGCTGTCTCACAACCGAGCCGGTTGCACACTTTTCTCCGCGGTCGGAGTAGGCAATTCGTGAAATATCCGGGCTAAGTATGCTAACTTGTCATAATTATGCGCAAATTGTCAAGGGTCGTGGACTGAGAAAAGTAACTTGACTTTTCCTACAGTATAGTCTAACTTATCAAACTCATTTGAGATATAGTCTAAGGGCAACAATGAAGCTACAGTCCTATTCATTTTATGGTTATTATTATTTCGTCAGCATGGCGAACGAGGGGGCTGTACGCAGGTGTTGATCCCATAACTATTGTGAATGTGTTTTGAAAGCCGCGGCAGTCCTTAGGCCGCGGCTTTTTTTGTTTGAAAAACCTGGTCCTCTGGGTCAGGTCAGATCGCAATAGAGCATAGCGCCTGGCGCATAGCGTACAAAGATAGAGAGCTCTGACATTGACAGTTCTTCGCTTTGCGCTCTGCGCTTAGCGC
>JBFFBS010000257.1:0-5197 GCA_041560295.1 Syntrophobacteria bacterium
ACCGCAGGGGCTTGAATCCGAGGCGTACTTGAACAGTACGTCGCAGGGTTCGAGGTCCGAGGACGCCCGGAAGGAAGGTCATATCCGCGGCCGGAGCAGCTGATTCGTGAATTATCCGGGCTACACCTCTATTTCCGTTACCCCAATGATGTCCTCGTATTCCTTCAAGGCCTGGAGCGCGGCCGAGGTTACAGGATGATCAATAGTGACCAGACAGATGGCCGTTCCTTTGCTGCGAATGCGGCTCAAATGCATGTCGGCAATGTTGACCTGATGGTCACCCAGAGTCGTACCAATAAAGCCAATGACACCAGGACGGTCGTAATTGGAGATGAGCAGCATGCGTCCCTCCAAGGAAGCTTCCACGCGGTAGTCATCTATGCCGACAATTCGACATTCCGGTGTCGGGAAAACCGTGCCGGCAACTCGAGATTGACCTTTGTCAGTGACCACTGCTAAGGTAACCAGCCCTGCATATCCTCGCGCTTCGGAAGTGGTGGCCACTTCCACTTGGATTCCCCGATTCCGCATGATAACAGGCGCATTCACCAGGTTAACCTCATCAGCAAGGGCCCGCTCCAGAAAACCCTTCTGGGCCGCATTGGTTACCGGTGCCAACTCCAATTCTCGCAAATCACCCCCATAGCTGATCTTCAGGTGACGCACGTTTCCCTGAAAATACATGGAGAGGAAGCGACCCAGTCGTTCGGCCAGTCGCATGTAAGGTTGTATCTGCTCAATCATCTTGCGGCTCATGGAGGGCATATTCACCGCGTTCCTGATCAACCCATTTTGCAGGTAATCCAACATCTGTTCAGCAATGGCAACGGCCACATTCTTCTGGGCCTGTTCGCTGGAAGCGCCCAGGTGGGGCGTAGCTATGACCTGAGGTAGGTCAAGAAGTGGATTGTTCACCGGCGGCTCCTGCGAGAAAACATCCAGGGCTGCCCCTGCCACTTTCTTTTTCTTTATGGCCTCGTAAAGGGCCGACTCATCGATGATTCCCCCTCTGGCGCAGTTGATGATGCGCACCCCCCGTTTCATCATTTTAAAGGCAGCTTCGTCCAGCAGCCCCTCGGTCTCTTTGGTGAATGGGGTGTGAATGGTGATAAATTGAGATTCCCGAAAGAGCTTCCGTGGAGAGACCAATTCCACTCCGAGTTTGGCGGCCACATCCTCTGAGACATACGGATCGAACACCAGCACCCTCATTCTCATACCGAGGGCTCGATTCGCCACAATGGAACCAATGCGGCCCAAACCGATTATGCCCAGGGTTTGATTGTAGAGCTCGGTGCCTACGAACTTCTTCTTTTCCCATTTACCGGCCCGCACGGACTCGTCCGCCCGGGGAATGTGCCTGGCGAGTGCCAACATAAGGGCCATTGCATGTTCAGCAGCGGCCACAGCATTGGCTCCAGGGGTGTTCATCACCAGCACGCCACGCTGGGTTGCCGCCTCTATGTCTATGTTGTCCACACCAATGCCTGCCCGGCCGATCACGCGCAGACGGGATGCTCGCTCAAGAGCTTTCCGCCCGATCTTTGTACGACTACGTATCACAACTCCGTCGTAGTCAGGGATCACATCCAACAATTCCTCGGGCTCTATCTTCTCACGAACCTCCACCTCGAGGTTCTTGACCTTTTGAAAAATCTTCACTCCCTGCTGACGCAGACCGTCGCAAATGAGAACCCGCATAGAAGTCTCCTCCTTAGCCTAATATGGTGCACATGTTAGGAAGATCATTGGCAGAAGGCAAGCGAATAATGAAGTGCACCTTCACTGGATCAAAATCCTTATAAAATTTAAACGACTATGCTAGAATCCCAGTGTTTGTTCTAGCACGGGTGTCACAAGACCGTAAAGGAGGTTAAGAATGGCACCATTTTTCGAGTCGGGAAAGACCTACACCTTCTATTTTAGTCAAGAGCACGGCGACACCAGCATCACCGGCGAGGTCGTCTCCTATGAGTCTCCCCTGGTGAAAATTGAAACCGAGGGTTTGACTCGCATCATCAATTGCGCTTCAGCTTATTTTGTGGAGGCCGTGGCCCGCCGGGAAGGCGAGGATATAGAAGAAGCGGCCCCAGCGGAATAACAAATCCCGAATTATAGATTTGGTATTTGGCTTCACGCCATGTCTTCGCGCTCGCTGCGCTCCGCTCAGTCCCGCAAGCGGGTTCCCAGTTTCTTCGCGCTCGCTGCGCTCCGCTCAGTCCCGCAAGCGGGTTCCCAGTTTCGCTTCGCTGTCACTTGTTGTAAGAGGCAGAGGCAGATTTGAGATTTGGAGTTGGAATTTTGGTTTTCTCATATGCGTTCAAGATAAACTGGTTAGAGAGGCTCGATGATTTTCATCGGCGGCGTAGGACCGAGACGGAAAAAACTTGAGGCCCAGCCACGCATCTGCTCCAATTGTGGCTTGAGTCAGGCCTATCTGGTTCGCACGGATGACTACTTATCTCTTTTCTTTATACCCCTTTTTCGCGTTCGCAAGGGCCAGTCTTTTGTCGAGTGTGAGCGCTGCGGTCATATCGCCGACGAAATGGGCAAGGTTTATTCTGCCGGAACCGATCTAGAGGCAATCCGCTGCAACCGCTGCGGTGAGCCTCTCGAGAAGGGTTTCAATTATTGCCCTCATTGCGGCGCCGAACAATAGAATCCGGACCCAAAGGACCCGGCTTTGAACTGCATGAGGGAGCGGCTCAAGGCTTAAGGCACAGGGCACAAGGCAAAAACAAAAAAGAAAACTTATTCTCTCCTTACGCCGGGCGCCTTATGATGCAAAGCGTTAAGCGCAGAGCGAAAAACTGTTCAAGATCCCATTTTCCACGCTATGCGCTATGCTCTATGCGCTATGCAATCTCACCTGGCCCCAAGAACCAGGTTTTCGATGCTAGATAAAAAATGAAAAACGCCACGGCCGGAAAGCCAGTGGCGTCTGTGGTTTTCTAATCGTAACTTATCTGAACGTGAAGCTCATCAACACTCATACGGTTCCAAATTTTCACGTATCTCTTCGCAACACTTTTCGTCCGTCACACAGAGGACACGATCATTCTCATCAATAACCGCACAAAGACAAATCTCTTCCATTAAAATCGCCCCCTTTCTCGGGTGTCTAGATTCTCGTGAATATAAGGCTGAATTTGCAGAGCGCAAGGGGGTTGACGGGAAAAAGCATAGGGCATGGGGCATAGAGCATAGGGCATAGAGTGAATAAATGATGTGGGATGTGAGATGTGGGATTTAGAATTGCGAATGTAAATAGAAAGAGACAGGAGTCAGAATTGAGGTTTCAGATGTCAGGGAATAGAAACAGAGAATTCAGTAGTGAGCGGTAAGCGGTGAGCAGTAAGAGATGTTACGCGTTATACGTTAGGCTTTGCTTTCAGACCTCTGATCTCTGACCTCCGATCTCTTTCCTCTGTGCCTAGTGCTTAGTGTTTAGTGCCTAGTTGCATTGCTAGTGGCTGCCAGCTACTTACTGCGCAGAACGCCTCGCCCCCTGCGTCTCATTTACGGGTCTTGCGCCATCTCCTATACACTCTCCAGTAAATCACCAGGGTGAACAAAAACAGTGCCGCAGCTATGAAATATTGGTCCCGAAGGGTCATATTCGGATAGATGATGGGACCGAGGTAATGTCCAACAAATCCCCCCGTATAGGATGGTTCTCCGGCACGGTGTCTCAGCATCTGCTCCAGGGGAGTCAATGGGCACAGGGTCCCCGGCTTGAGTTCCAAAAAGAGGGCCCACAGTACCGCCGGCAGGTGCACCACAGCAAAGCGCTGCCACCGAAGCGCAAGCAGTCCCCCAAAGACCACAAAGAGGATAAAGCTGAAGTGGAGAAGCACTACGAGATCGGCGAGAAGACTATACATGAGACATCTCCTAGACGTCACAGTATTAATCTAAGCACAGACAGACTGCGGATGCAATGGAGTAATGGGGTAGGCTCGAAGGCGTTGGGATGTTGGAGCAGCGGAGGTATGAAATATCCTGACTAGTACCTCCCGCGAACACCCAATAGGTTACTCAGGGACATGGTGGTATCTCGGAGCCGCTCGGCAATGACCAGGGCGAGATTATAGATAAACTTATAGGCAATTGTTGTATTGCTCGAAGTCAGTTGGGAAAAGTCTTCCCATGCGAGTTGAATTACCTCCAACTCGTCGATGGCTATCACCCAGGTGGATCGCCGGGCACCATCTATGAAGCCCAACTCGCCAAACACCTGACCGGGAAGAATCTTACTAATGGCCCCTGCGTCGTCTCGCGAGGAGGGACCGCTGAGGTTAATTTGCGCCCTCCCACTCTTTATGAAGTAGAGGTCTCGCCCGCGGGCATCTTCGGCAACGATGACGTCTCCGGATTCGAATCGGACGGACTTACATACCGCGGCGAGTTTCGCCACCTCGTCACCATCAAAGTTTTTGCACATCACTGAATCAGCCAAGAATTTAGCCACTTCGTCCATGGCTACTCTCCTCTCCCACTTTCTCCCTGTCTTCCTCGGAGATGCAGTAACCTTTTACTCTGGCTGTCTTCGCCCATCTTAACCGGCCACCATGCACAGTATCGCATAGGATAACATCTTGTGACGACACCTAGAAGTCTCTGGATATTGTATTCTGTCATATAAATTCGCTATTTATCTCGGTAGGATTTTCAATATGCACACAGCATACCAAATTCGACGACTGCAGGGCAAAAAAAGGTAGCAGAGTTCTGTGTTACGACTATTTACTCTGCTCCGTGTGGTAGCGGTCTAAGGAAGCCTGAGTGAAGATTTACCACAGAGGCACACATGTAGTGTAAATCCGAAATCCGAATATCGAAATCCGAAACAAACTCGAATTACCAAAATCCAAATGACCCAAACAGCAGATAATCTTTCTTAAGTACTTAAGTTTTGAACATTTGAGCATTCGGATTTGGTATTTGTTTCGTGCTTCGAGTTTCGTATTTCGAATTTGAGTGCGAAGCACTCCCTTGTGTCTCTGTGGTTAGTAAATAAAAAGGTATAGGCGTTTTCTGTATTGGGGAAGCCGGTCAGCCCGGATATTTCATGAATTGCTGTCGCGAGACCACGAAGATGGACGTACCACCTGGTAACCACAGGGTGTTGGTTTCCGTACCTGAACGGTACGTCGCAGGGGCCAACACCCGAGGACGCCAGGAAGGACGGCCATAT
>JBFFBS010000258.1:0-5160 GCA_041560295.1 Syntrophobacteria bacterium
GAGGCCCGGAGACCTACACGACAGCTATGCAAGATTCTATTGGGATGTGGTGAGTCCATACATTCAGGAGGCCCTACGATATCTTCGTGTAACTCAGGAAGGCAAGCAATGGATCGCCAATTTGTATGCCAATGTTTTCGGCGCGGAACATGGATGTCATATCTACAGAACGTGTAGTTAAAGAGTGCTCAGCCGAAAACGGCTGTTTTCGGATGAGCGCGATCAGCTATCAGCGCTCAGCCATCAGCAAAATGAGGACAAACTGACCGCTGATTGCTGATGGCAATTCGAGACCAATGGCCTGCCCACTCCGGGATCTATTGGTTAAAGTTCAATGAGGAGTTGAGACCTGACACCCCACAAAAAATACCATCCGTTGGTTAATTATCATGGCTGAAGACAATTACAGCGACAGCGACAAAAAAGTTCCCAGGCCTTTGAAAAGGCTGATGGAAGCACACCAGATTCTGGCAGACACGGAATCGCTTGAGGCACTGTTTCCACGTCTGTTGGACCTCGCTAAGAATGTGTCAACCGCAGAGGCCGCTTCTCTATTACTGTACAACCAGCAACGAGACGTTCTCGAGTTCGCAGCCGTCAAAGATGAGGTTCTGGGCGAGAAGGCAGATGAAATCCTGAAGAGTGCTGTCGAACTAAAAATGGGTGAGGGAATTGCGGGTTGGGTCGCTCAAAACCGTGAATCTGTTCTCATTGAAGACGTGCAGAATGATCCAAGATTCTCCAGCCAGGCCGACCACCAAACAGGCTTTGTCACCCGAACCCTCCTTTGCGTTCCCCTCCTTTATGGCGGCGATCTCCTCGGAGTGATCAATGTCCTCAACTCCAAAGACAAGCCGGGTTTTGATGACTTTGATGAGGAACTCTTGGAATGCTTCGCAGACTTGGCTAGCACTGCCATAATGAGGTCGAGATTTCTTGACCTCCGACTTACTCAGGAGAGGATCCAGGTTGAACTGGAAGCCGCAGCCAACATCCAATCGCTTTTCTGGCCTGGACTCCCTGAGTTGGGAGCAGGGAGTCATGTCTGGGCTTTATCGAAGCCCGCAAAGTTTGTTGGCGGGGACGTCTACGATGTGATTCGCATGCCCGATGAAAGTTGGCTGGTTTATGTAGCCGATGTATCCGATAAGGGCCTACCTGCTGCACTGATCATGGCGGCATTATCAACGAGAATAAGGAGCGAAGCATTTTCGCACCATGAGGTCGACACATTGCTCGAGACTGTCAACAATGCCATGTATGTTCTGACAGTGGAGGAAGGTTTTTTTGCCACTATCGTTCTCGCCAGATATTGGCCCGCCGACGGAAGAATGCAGCTCACCTTGGGAGGCCATTTGCCACCTCTCTTGGTTGCTGGTGATCAGTTGCGAGAGATCTCGGAGTTAAGGGGGATATCATTGGGCGTCGCGCCGGACGCCACGTATGGGAAAAAGGAGATTTTCCTCTCGCCCGGGGAATCGATCCTTTTTGTAACTGACGGGGTCACTGAGGCAGAGAATGAGCAGGCTGAGTTGTTTGGCAGGGGTCGCCTGTCAGATCATCTCACCTCGGCAGACGGGCCTCCCTACGGAAAAGGGTTACTGGATACGGTTAATGGTTGGCGAGGCCCAGCAGAGGCAAACGACGATTTGACCATGCTGGAAATCTGGCGAGACCCAGAATGAACACTAGGCACTAGGAACTAAGCACTAAGCACAGTGGGGCGAAGCGGAGAGATGGAGAAACGGCGAACTGGCGAGTTTTGTCCGTTGTCAGTGGTCCGTGGTCCGTTGTAACAAAAATAAAGGGAAACGGAAAAAGAGTAATCTTTTTTACTCTATGCTCTATGCTCTATGCTAACCTCCTGACACCTGAATCGCTGAGATTTAGTTTCTCCCCCTATCAAATACTATATTATGGTCAGATGGCTGAAATGATGCAATGTTCCTGAACGGTTTAGACCTGCGGCAATGGGTAGTTTTCTGTCGTAGTACTGAAGCGAGGAGGCTATCATGCAGCAAGAGATATTCACCCTAGAGCAGGCAAAGTTGGCAACGTCCTGGACAGAGTTGATGGGCGAATATGAAGTAGAGAAACAATGCGCAAAGATAGCGACGTGGCTCAAGCGTTATTGTGGTGTGTCGGGAAGTGCGTTCTTTCTGCAGGATTCCAGGCTGGCCCAGGATTTCCGTTACGCAGACACTGTTTCCGAAGAGGTCCTCCATAATCTCCATGCACTACTACCACACATGCATCAAGCCGTTGATAAAGAGCATGAAGCTATCTTCTTGGCTATGAGCGATGAGGGCCTCGCTATACGAGAAGATCGAGGACACGATCAGTCTCTCAAGCAGGTGATACTTGCCACGATCTTGTCCACAAGAGAGCACCCCATCGGTACTGTTGCCCTGGTTGCACAATCAGACGCAGTCCAGTCTTTGCTTGATGAAGAGAAGAGGTCATGCTGGTTTGGCCCCCTTATAGCTAATCTGCTGGATAATGCCATCTCCCATGAAGAGAAAAGCAAGAAGATTAGCAGGCTCAACCTGTACCAAACAGTAAGCTCATCGCTCGCATATGCAGGAGGCCTGCATGAACTCCTCAACACCATCATGAGTATTGTCACTTCTGAGCTCCTGTGCGAGGAAGGTTCGGTTCTCATGTTTGACGAGGAAAACAATGAGTTCGAATTTTTCACTGCCGTGGGCGAGACGGGAAAGGACCTCGAGAAAGTTCGATTTCCTGCGGACAAAGGTATTGCAGGCAGAGCACTCCGAGAAGGCACGACCCTGGTGGTGAACGATGTTGCTAATGATCCTGATTTCTATGGCAACATCGACGAAGAGCATGAATTCAAGACAAAGTCGATCTTGGCAACACCCCTTATCTCGGGGGAGGAAGTTGTTGGTGTCATCGAAGCAATCAATAAGATTGGAGATGACGGCTTTGACAAAGAAGATGCCCAAATCCTTGCAGCCATTGCTGACGAAGTAGCTTTGGCAGTGAAGAATGCAAGGCTCTTCGACTATGTGGTGGATAGCTACTGCAAGATCAGACAAGGTCTGTCAAGCTGCAAAGGATGTGAGCGTCCCCTCAAATCCTGGACGCCTTGCGTAAGGTACTTGGAAGGACAGTGAGGATTGCGGATTTCGGATTTAGGAAAGCATAGTGCAGAGGGCATAGAGCATAGAGATAAAGGGAGAATCCAGGAGTCAGGAGCCAGAATCCAGAATTTAGGAGACGAAAATAAATAAGAATCTTTCTAACCTACTGGCTACTGACTACTAAATTGTAACGCTATGCGCTTAGCGCTATGCGCTATGCTAACCTCCTGACACCTGAAACCTTGATATTTAGTGCCTAGTAAGAACGGGTCTACTTCTTAAGAAAAAATCTACTGGCCGCTTTTATCTTGTTGGCGGTCTTTTTTATTTCCTGGGCTTCCTTGACCCCGGGGATATTCTCCACGTGCCCTTGGATAAAGTTTTTTTCATTCTCAGTGCTGGATTCGGCAGATGAAGGTGTTTCTGTGTCGTCCTTTATCCAGGTGGAGATTTCATCCTTATCTTTGCCGGTGGCACCCTTGAATTCTCGAATGCTCTTACCCAAAGCGCGGCCTATCTCCGGCAAGCGCTTGCCACCAAAGATGATGAGAACGATGACGAGAATTACTAAAAGTTCGGGAACACCGAAAGTGAACACAACGACCTCTTCAAATAGTCAAGTCAGTTTGCCAGTTTGGCCGGTTAGGCCGGTTAGGCCAGTAGCCTCACGGAAAGTATCGCATCGTATCACGATCCCCTATCCCTTTCAACACCGTTGGCAGAGGGCATAGGGCATAGGGGATAGAGAAAGAATCCAGGAGTCAGAATTCAGAGAATGCCGGTACAAGGTACAAGGTACAGGGTAAACCACTGAAAAGGAGCCACATAATTCCCTGTACCTTATACCCTGCACCCTGTACCTAAGCTTTTGGCTCCTGCCTCCTGGCTCCTGACTCCTGGCTCCTGGAATTTTGCCCTGTGCATAAACCTTGAAAGTTATGGAAGATAATATTTGATAAAATTTAGCCTTCATGCTATTTTTCAGCCGATTCTAGCTTCACTATTTACACAAACCCTGAAGGGAGTTTAGTTCGTGATTTTGGATCCTATATTGGGCTGGTTCTCCAGTGATCTGGCCATTGATCTGGGTACGGCCAATACCCTGGTTTACGTCAAGGGCAAGGGCATCGTACTGAGTGAGCCCTCTGTTGTGGCGGTACGCAAAGACGGCCGGGGCACCAACAAGGTTCTTGCCGTGGGCAAAGAGGCAAAGATGATGCTGGGTCGTACTCCCGGCAACATCGTAGCCATTCGACCCATGAAAGATGGAGTCATAGCCGACTTTGAGATAACTGAAACCATGCTCCGGCATTTCATCAGAAAAGTGCACAACCGCCGTTCCCTGATCAGGCCTCGCATTATCGTCTGCGTGCCCTCGGGAATAACGCAGGTGGAAAAACGCGCAGTGCGCGAGTCTGCAGAATCAGCTGGTGCCAGGGAGGTTTTTCTCATCGAAGAGCCCATGGCTGCAGCCATCGGTGCGGGACTCCCCATCACTGAGCCGACCAGTAACATGGTACTAGATATTGGGGGTGGTACCACTGAGGTGGCGGTAATATCTCTCGCTGGTATCGTTTACAGCAAGTCGGTAAGAGTGGGTGGAGATAAGATGGACGAGGCCATTCTCCAGCAGATAAAGCGAAAATACAACCTGCTCATCGGTGAGCGAACGGCGGAACTTATAAAGACCACCATCGGCAATGCCTTCGCTGGAGATCAAGTTGCTAAGATGCAGATTAAGGGACGGGATCTCGTCTCAGGAATACCGAAGATCGTAGAGATAGATTCAGATGAGGTGCGTGAGTCCATAATAGAACAGATCGAGACCATTCTAGAGACGGTAAAGATGGCCCTCGAGCAGACCCCGCCGGAACTCGCCGCCGACATCGTGGATAGGGGCATTGTCCTCACCGGCGGCGGAGCGCTGCTACAAAATCTGGATATGCTTCTCCGTGAAGAAACAGGACTTCCCATCACCATCACCGAGGATCCCCTGTCCACGGTAGTACTGGGATCCGGAAAGGCCCTCGATAGTCTTGATATTCTCAGGGAGATC
>JBFFBS010000259.1:0-5098 GCA_041560295.1 Syntrophobacteria bacterium
ACTGGCGAGCACCGAAGCAAGCACCTGGGGAAAATCCGTGAAAATTCCGCTTACACCGGCCTTCACCAGTCGCCGCATGGTTTTCTGATCATTCACGTTCCAAACGTGGACACCAAAACCCAGACGGACCAACAGCGCAATATCTTTGGAGCGGATGGCGGTTTTCCGAGGATGATAAGCTCGGACCCCAAGCTCGCGCAGCAAATCGGCGGGGTGTGGATTGGATTTTGAGACCAAGAGGGCAGTGGCAAATTTGTGATCTATTTTTCTAACCCTTGCCAAGTAGTCCTGATGGAAGGAGGAAATCAGAACCTGATCCACCATGTCCAATTCCTGCAGCAGAGATACAACCTTGTCGACAATGTGGGGGTGGCCTGGATTCTCGCTTAAGTCTTTGAGCTCCACGTTGACCTGCCAATCATGCTCCAGGGTAAAAGCGAGAGCTTCCCTGAGAGTTGGCAACGGCTCCCCCTCATAGTCCGCCAGCTCAGATTCTGTAACCACACCTGCGGCAATCTGGCCGAAGGGATCCTGCGTACTGAACCAAGAGCCGAAATCTAGTAAGAGAATTTCATCTAGTCTGAACTCGTGGACAAGCCAAGGTTTTCGACCTGGAAAAACATCTCTGACGTTGGATGTGCGCTCCAGGGTACTGTCGTGCAAGACGATGAGTTCGCCATCAGCGGTCATCCTTATGTCGAGTTCCCACATGTCAGCACCAACCTCTAACCCCTTACGGGCCGCTGCTATGGTGTTTTCTGGAGCCAGGGAGCGAGCACCACGGTGGGCGATGTTCAGGATGTGAGGCGAGGTTAAAGGTGCAGACATTTCTTTTTGCATCTCCCTAAACTGGTGAATTATCAGGGGCTAGTATAATTCAGTATAAAATGCGAAAATTATTCTTACTTACTTTGAACATATTAAGAAATTGGTTGACTAATTCTATCGAAAACTGTTTCGTTGCGCAGCTGTTAATATAAATATTTTGCCGACGCCCCTTTTCCAGATGAAAGGGAAGCCGGAGAGTTTGTATTGCTATACGGTGCGATTTACAAGTACTAAAGGGTAAGGGCAGTCTGATGACGCTGGTCATAAATGTCTTTGACATCAATAAGATAGTGCTTTAGAATCTAAATTTTTGTATGCCACAAGAAATGTCCACTCACCAACCGAGGTAAGATTTTGGCAATCTTAAGAGGCTACCGCAGACCGCAGTTTCCTGGCAAAAGGCGCAAAAGGCGAAGAGTGAGATTTATTGTTTGGACCTCCTTAATCCTCATAGTTGTGTTCCTGGGAAGCGGTGCTTACGGTTTTTATCGAGTCACCCGGAATCTTCCCCAGATATCCTCTCTAAAAGATTACCAGCCTAGTATCGTCACTAATTTATATGCCGATGACGGCAGCCTCATAGCGGAGTATTACTTGGAGCGCCGCATTGTGGTTCCCCTGGAGAAAATTCCTCAAACTCTCATAGATGCGTTCGTGGCAGCCGAAGACTCGCGTTTTTTTGAACACGAGGGGATTGATTTCTTTGGAATACTGCGGGCCTCGTGGAAGAATATCAAAGCGCGGGGCATTGTCCAGGGTGGCAGCACTATAACCCAGCAAGTTACCAAGTCACTACTGCTGACCCCCGAGAGGAGTTTTACTCGGAAACTCAGAGAGGCAATCCTTGCCTACCGGATTGAAAAATATCTATCCAAGAAAGAAATTCTTTTTCTCTACCTCAACCAGATCTATCTTGGTCACGGTGCCTACGGCGTGGAAGCCGCGGCGCAGAATTATTTTAGCAAGAACGTGCAGGAGCTGGAGCTCGCCGAATGTGCCATGCTCGCTGGTCTGCCTCAGGCGCCCAGTCGCTATTCACCCTATAGTTACCCTCAGCGGGCAAAAGAGCGGCAGGTTTATGTTTTGAACAGGATGGTGGCCGCCGGGTACATTACTACCAACGAAGCCGCCGAAGCTTTGGCAGCCAATCTTGATATCAAGGCTCGTAAAGACTGGAATGTCGGGAGTGTGCCCTATTTCGCCGAGCACGTTAGGAGATATCTAGAAGAGAAATACGGGCAAGAAGTATTATACCGAGAGGGACTCCACGTCCACACCACGGTGAATGTGGCTCACCAGAAAAACGCGCAACAAGCCATCAGAAAAGGGTTGTACGATCTGGATAAGCGTCAGGGCTACAGAGGACCTCTCGGACACCTGGCCCCTGAGGAAATAGAAGCGTTTTTCCAGAACATGAAGGAGTCTGCCGAAGGTAACAGCTTAGAGAAGGGGGCTGTGGTCAAGGGAGTGGTCATTGGAGTCTCCGGGGAAGAAAAGAATGCTTCTATACGGCTTCATGAAGGGGTGGGCACTCTTCCTGTGGAAAACATGGAGTGGGCTCGCACGCCTGATCCAGAGATTGCTTCTGGCACCGTGAAAATCAGCGACCCGACCAAGGTTCTGAAGGTTGGCGATATTATTCTTGTGCGTTTAATAGAACAGGACGGCAAAGCCGGTAGCTGGGTTCTCGCCTTGGAGCAGGAGCCGGATGCTCAAGGTGCTTTGCTTTGTATGGCAAACGGAACTGGCCATGTGAAAGCAATGGTGGGCGGCCTAGATTACACTATCAGCCAATTCAATCGTGCTATCCAGTCTCGACGCCAACCGGGTTCTGCATTCAAACCGTTTACCTATGCTGCAGCACTGGATAAGGGCTATACCCCCGCCACCATTATTATAGACTCACCGATCATCTATACTGACGATCAGATGGACTGGAAGTGGAAGCCAAAAAATTATAAGGAAAAATTTTATGGACCCACACTGTTCCGCACGGCCCTGATCTTCTCCCGGAACGTGGTCACCATCAAGATCCTGCGAGATATAGGTATTGATTATGTCATAGACTATGCTCGCCGGTTTGGGATCACTGCGCCTCTGTCTCGGGACTTATCTCTAGCCCTTGGCTCTTCAGGGCTTTCTCTTATTGAGCTTACCAATGCCTATTCAGTCTTTGCTAACCTGGGTGAACTGGTAAGCCCCGTTTTTATCACGAAAATTTTGGACCGCCATGGCAATCTGTTGGAGGAGCACAAGACTCAGAGGGAAAGAGTACTCGACAAAGATACTTCATATATTATGACGCACTTGCTCCAGGAGGTGGTCAAATATGGCACCGGCTGGCGGGCAAAAGCACTGAAGCGACCCAATGCTGGAAAGACGGGGACTACCAATAATTTGCAGGACGCTTGGTACATAGGTTTTACGCCTGAATATGTAACCGGTGTGTGGGTAGGATTTGACGACGATCGAACCTTGGGAAAATATGAGACCGGCTCGAGAGCTGCCAGCCCCATTTGGGTAAATTTTTCTCGGAAGATCCTGGAGAAAGAACCGATTAAGGTCTTTACAGTGCCGGAAAATGTGGTGTTTGCGAGGATAGATCCTGAGACAGGAGAACTGGCAAATCCGAGCGACGAGAAGGCCATTTTTGAAGCGTTTAAAGAAGGAACAGCTCCCACCAAGACCACTGAAGTAACCGGACCTACCATGGGTGAATTTTTCAAAGGCGACTTGGATGCGGAACCCATGTAACCGCAGAAGCACGACTGATGCCCCAAGTTCCAGATTCCATCTTTCAATTCAATGCCCTAAACTCGAATTTCGAATATCGAAATACGAAGGAAATGGAAAACTGGATGTGAGATGTGAGATCTGAGATGTGGGATATGAAATGTTGGATACTCAATCCTTAAAGAAATGTTAAATCTCACATCACATATCGCACATCCCACATCAATTCCTTAGGATTTGTTTCGGATTTCGTGCTTCGGATTTCGGATTTCCGATAGCGATGCTCTGTGGCTCAGCCAAAGGTGCACTTTTCTAGCGTACAGCATCATAGACAGAAGTAAACCATGCAAAAGATCTTCGGCAGAGATGGATTGCTCAGTCGCGCCCTCAGTGACTACGAATACCGTTCTATCCAAGAAACTATGGCCCGGGAGGTAGGGGCAGCCATTGGTGAGGGCCGGGAGAGTATCATAGAGGCAGGGACCGGTACAGGAAAAACCCTGGCTTACCTCATCCCGGCTGTGCTGAGCCGGAAAAAGACGATTATTTCAACAGGGACAAAAACACTTCAAGATCAATTGCTGGAACACGATATCCCCTTCCTCAAGAGACACCTTTCCCAGCCCTTCAGAGCGGTCTGTATGAAGGGAAGGGCCAATTATCTGTGTTTGTATCGCTTTCACCGCTCTGTGGAACAGCCTGAGCTCCTTCCTGGTTCTGAGGGGACTATCAGCAAGGAACTTGTTGACTGGGCGCAACAAACTACGAGCGGAGACCGCTCAGAGATCCATTGGTTGCCTGATGATTTTCTGGGGTGGGAGCACATAAGCGCTCGGGCAGACCAATGCTTGGGGCAGAAATGTGCCAAGTTCGAACAGTGCTTTCTTACCTTGCTGCGACAAGAGGCAGCAGCTGCGGAAATCGTCGTAGTCAACCATCACCTTTTTTTCGCGGATTTGGCGGTCCGGTCCGGTGGCTACGGGCAGGTGATTCCCCCGTATGAGGTGGTCATATTCGACGAGGCCCATCTTCTGGAAGAAACTGCAAACAACTACTTCAGCATCCAGGTGAGTAGCTATCGATTGTTTGAACTTTTTCGTGACATCTCTTGGGAGATGGGAGCAGCGCGGAGCACGGATAGCTCCCTTACCACTTCACTAAAAAGTCTCGGCACCTTGAGCACCCGATTCTTTGAGATGTTTCCCTTCAGCAACAGAAGGCAGCGGCTCCTGTCTGAAGCTATAAGCGGGGAGATTCAGCAACGGTGGCTGCAACTGAGTCAAGCTTTAAAACAGCTCATAACCGAGCTCTTTCGTCACCAAGACCTCAGTGAGGGACTGTCGGCGTGTCATCGGCGTGCTCAAGAGATTCACCAGAGCCTCGAGTTGATTCTGAATCAAAACGATGCCAATTATGTTTACTGGTATGAGACGAGAGGGAAGGGTAAGTTCCTCTGGGCCTCGCCGGTGCAAGTGGCGCCCATCCTACAGGAGCACCTGTTTCACCGGCAGATGCCTTTCATTTTTACCTCCGCTAC
>JBFFBS010000260.1:0-5053 GCA_041560295.1 Syntrophobacteria bacterium
ATCAGCAAGGTTCCCTGGGCATCAATGGCATAGTCGTGGTAGGGAAGGATATGGGGGCCATCTTTTAGTTGGTGAAGAAGTTTTACTTCCTTTTCGAAGCTTTCTCGAGCGGATTTTTCGAAGATTCGCTTTACCGCCCAAAACTCTCCGGTTATGGTGTCGCGCACCTTGAGGACCATTCCGAAGGTGCCGGAGCCGACTTCGGCCTCCACCACAAATTTCCCACCCAATATGAGGCTGCCAATCTTGTACATAATCAAAAGCTACATGAAGATTTCTAAAACAAACCAACCCTGTGCCAGAAATCCTAGTAAAAGGATCCAGAGCAATCCTCCGGCCATCCAGGCCCAAACCTTCCGGTAAGCTCCAGCCTGAAAGATGGCCCAGTAGATTAAACCCCCTGAGAGGAGTGCCAGGAATATTCGCACCGGTATCTGATAGGGGGAGTCAAAGCGGTCCACGTCCACGGCCCGGTGGGAATGAATTACCTTGCCTTTATCCAGAACTCGCACCTCGAGAACATAAGACCTGTACGGCCGTTCCCAGAAGCGATTCTTTCCCACTTGGCTTCTGGTCAATTCCACCCGGGGGGCCCGGCCGCTAGGGGCCAGCCGATATCCGGCCTCGGTCAGGCTTCGCATCAGAGCTTGCGAGGGAGGGCCGGCCCGTGAGTCGTTGAAAACCAGCTCGGGAATCTGGCTGAGTTCATGGGTCTCTTTGATTTTGGACACCGCTACACGGCAGGCCTCGTCCCAATCGCAGAGTCCAAAGGCAGGGTAAAGAAGGAGCACCAATGCCACCGCTGCCAAAATCAGAGCAGCCCTTTTTGCTAAAGTCGACTTACTATTCAACGTTTTCACTGGTTTAGAGCCATCTTATCTAACTGAAAATTTGAGCTTGGACTTTCCTATTTGAAAGGACATATCAGCCATGATTAGTGCGCTTTCCACTGTGGTGCCTTGAGCAACAAGTGGGCCAGGAGTGGCTGAGATCAAAAACCTATCGCCGTTTTTTTTGATGGTGAAGCCAGCATTCTCATCTCCCGGCAGCACCACTGAATCAGAGGAGTTTCCTCCGAGGCTAATCTCGACTGGAGCAAGAACTACTGTCCTGGCAGTTTCCTCCCGCCAGCGGGGCCAAAGTTCCTCCAGGGTTTCCCGCACTCCCCTGTCCACATCCCGGGGTTGATAAGGCTCTTCAAAAGTGAGGATCAGGCCAAAGCTGACTACTCGCCACCGTATGCGGCCTATCATCCCCGCAAGCAATTCCCCTTGTCCCCTCAGTACCAGG
The DNA here is from genome assembly GCA_041560295.1 of Syntrophobacteria bacterium. Taxonomy (GTDB): domain Bacteria; phylum Desulfobacterota; class Syntrophobacteria; order BM002; family BM002; genus BM002. Next base: position 1,291 of record JBFFBS010000260.1, read on the forward strand.
GGGCGCTGGGGAAAACACCGCTGGTACAAACCACCCTTAATTACCAGGTCTGCTTTTGTTTTCGAATCGACTCCATGGAAAACCCCGTAGCGGCTGTTATGGTCTATGACTACAGGCTGACCCGCGTCCAAGCGAAACTGGATGGGTTGTTTATCAGAGGAAAGGCTCCAGAGTGAAAGAGGCAGGTCGCCTCCGTTCCTCGCCATGTTCATCTGTTTCTGGGCAAACCAGAGGCACTTACTCCCAGCGCATTGCACATCTAGAATGTCACCCGGAAGGGCAAGGTTGTCTTCGATGGTGTCTTTCCAGGTCGAGGCCTCGAGAGAATGGGGATAGATGTTTGCAGCTTCAGCCGCCAGTTTCCAGCCTTCGCTGCAAACACCAGCTTCTTTTGAACTTGCAAGCTTCGCTTGCGCCAAAGCCAGTGCCTTTTCGCCCTTTTCGGCAAAGGCTGCCAGAGACGATAGGTCAGAAGAAGAGAGAGGTTCCTTGTTCTCTTTAACAAAAAGACGAGCCTGGCTCTCTGCTCCCTTAAAGCCTGCCACGACCTCCGGGTACCGTTTGGCTGCCATCAGATCCTTCGCGGACGCCAGGGCGTCAGTCAGAATCCGCCTCAGCCTCTTGAGCTTGGCTGCACGGAGTTTTACCGGATGATCTGGCTCTAGGTGTGGGGCCAGAACATTGAGGGCCTCATCGAGCGGTGCTATCTTGGCGGCAAGTTTTTTTGCTGCACAAGACTTTTCCAGGTAGTGCTCGATTCCCTGTTTTAATAGAACGACTTTAAGTCCCGTATATTCTTCTTCCAGGTTCGCTGGCAAAAACCAAAAAGAGCTGTTGATTAGCCCTATTCCCTCGTGTACACGGCCTGAAGAGCTGAGCTTTTTGATTGCTTTCTGGACTTGGTCGAACTTGGCCTCCAGGGCCCTCTTCACAAAGGGCCACACTTCCCGAAACATACCGGAGTCCAGACCGTGCCCAACCGAATACACCTTTATTGCCTGGACTGCTAACCCCTCAGCAGTCTGAGGGTCCTCGGTCACGTGTGCTTGCTCCATGAGGTCACGGCTGTACTCAGAGGTGTATTTTTTTAACCTTTTTTGCAGGACATCTGTGCCAACCCGCAGCTTTGCCGACTCATGCCAGATGATTCCGGCCCGGAGCATATCCACGGCCGCTCCCATCGTCCCGGCTTTCCAATATTCGCGGGCAGTGTCATCTGCACTTTTAATAGTACCGCTAATACCGATAAGCCTGTCTACGTTCTCCTTGTACCTCGTTTCCAGCCTGACTTTTTGTTCCTCGTCAACGGCCTGGTCACGAGCTAATTTTAGAACCCGGATGGCCTTGAATCTGGACTTTATTTCCTCTGATTTCCCAATTCCTTTTGCCTCACTCTTTTTCCAGAACTCCTTAAAGAGCTCCTCTGCCCCGTCGAGAAAATGTTCTCGCAAGTCTTCCATGAGCATTTCATAGGTTTCCGTTGCAACAAACCTCAGATCCTCCCTCTTGACGATCTCAGTGGCAATACTGTGCGCCTCCAGCAGAGATGAGAAGGCGGAATAAGTGCCTTCAACGCCAAGTTCCCGAGTCATGGCGGTGGCCTCTGCTAGACTGTTTGAAAAGTTGCCGTCATAGATGTCGAAGAACAATTCATTAGGGAACATAATGCTTCCAGAGCTTAGGTTGTTTGAGGATCAGAGGCTAATCGCAGCGGGCCTCGCCCTTTTTGAGGAGTATGTCATCTATGGAAAGGCCGGGAATGTAGGCCTGCTGCTCCACGTATGTACCGTTCACCAGGGGTTCGTAGTAATCTTTCCTTTCCAGAAGCGCCCCGATGATGATAGTGTCGGCACCCAGTTTCTTCCCAATCTTGGCAACCGTGGCCGGGTCAAAATCCACCCGGAACTGGTGCTGCTCTTTAAGTTCAGCCACCAGATAACTCGCCTGACTTTGATTGCGGATAACAACGACGGTGCCGTCTTTGCTGAGATCGCGATTGAACACGGTTGCGAATCTCAATACCATGCCGGGAAGCTCACATTCTTCGGGGCCACTCTTTTTGTAGAAAGCAAGGGCTATCTTCCTTTGTTTGAGGCCCAGATCGTCCAGTATCTTATGAAGCCGGTCGGCAGCTTTTTCAGACCACAAAGAGGCGCTGTAAAGGTCACGCTCCTCGGAAAGCTGGACCTTCAGCTCTGAGACCCTACCTGCCTCCACACTTACCTGAACAGTTTTTGTAAAAAATCCGGTTTTTCTGAAGAGGAGACTGTAGGTGCCGGAAGGTAGACCTTTGAAACGAAACTCACCGAATTCATCTGTAAGTGTTGACTTCTCTTTCTGCTCAACCCTCACCTTGACGCCTTCAAGAGTGCTGGTCACGTTATCGAAGTCCACTACCGTGCCCTTGATGCCCCCCTTCTTGGTCCAGGGCCAGGCCAGACCCTGGGAGTAGCCGCCAAGCAACAGGGCCACCAGCAATCCCAGGCCCAAAGTCACAGCTAATAAGCGCTTGTTTTTCATCCTAATCCCCCTTCGTTTAAGCTAACCTTTGGACCCGCATTATTCACCAAAGGGTGTGCTCAGAACATTGGGTGAATCGTGCGGGTTTGGCCTTATATCTTGTCATTTATTTTCTGGATGAATTGTGTCCCAACATTGGGGGCCAGACATCTGAACAGGTCCATGCCGGCCTCATCCAGGGTATTGCCACTGCCGATGCATCGGTCTGCATCGCTGGTGGTGTAAACTGCAAGTTCCATTTCAGCTCGGTCCATCAGGGCTATCCTTAGATTGGTCAGGACAACAACAGTTGGCGCAAGTTTTGAGCGCGCCTTCCTTACTTCCGCGGTACCACTTATCCGGTAAAATGGATTAAAGGAGCTTCTCACTGTGTAGTACCCCTGCCCTATCAACTTGGTTTCCAAGCTTTGGGACAAAGACTGATCGTTCAATGGCCGACCTTCCGCGTACTCCTTCACCTGAACCGAAAAGGTCTTCTTGCCTAATAGTCTCCTGAGCAGAGTTGCGATTTTATTCTCGTCTCCTTCTATCTCAGCCGCCAAACGACAGTTGTACAGCCCCTTTGAAACATTGCAGGAGATTACTTGGTAGGATTTTATGAATCCGGCGGTTTCGCTGGTAATGGTGTCATCCTGCAAGACAAAGTTTTTGACCTGAGAGCGAGAGGTTAAATAAACGCCTACCACCTGCTCCACAGCCGTCCTTTTGGCATCCTCTACAGCACTGTCCCTTGTAATCCCCGTACCGACAGCCTCTATGGTTCTCGAGGACCATGCCGGAAAAGATCCAAAAAGCAGCAACCAGATCATTATTAAAAACCCCAGGCATCGCGGTTTCATGCTCTCTCCTAATGTGCAAAAACTGTTTGAAATCCCTCACAATTGGTCGTCTATGTGGCCCCACTTCCCCTCTCTGACACTGAGCAAGTTCTGTGCCAGTGCATATTGCAAGGACTTCTGTTCTCTTTCTGTTGTGCCCCTTTGGGCAGTTGAGCCGGTTAAGCAAGTTAGGCCAGTATTATTCAGTAGTCAGTAGCCAGAATCCAGAGAGGCATAGGGCTCAAGGCTCAGGGCACAGGGAAAAGAATTTGGACTTCTACTGCCTTGCGCCTTTCATCAATCTGCAATCTACCCATTGTCCTTGGCCCTTTTTTTGCAGTCTCATGTGCCGGTTGCACAGCCTCCTGCAGCGCTTTAAAAAAAGTCGCTTTATCTGAGCGACAACCGCATCGTCATTCACCTCA
>JBFFBS010000261.1:0-5037 GCA_041560295.1 Syntrophobacteria bacterium
GCTGATCGCGCTCATCCGAAAACAGCCGTTTTCGGCTGAGCACTCTTTAACTACACGTTCTGTAGATATGACATCCATGTTCCGCGCCGAAAACATTGGCATACAAATTGGCGATCCACTGCTTGCCTTCCTGAGTTACACGAAGATATCGGAGGGCCTCCTGAATGTATGGACTCACCACATCCCAATAGAATCTTGCATAGCTGTCGTGTAGGTCTCCGGGCCTCTTATAGCCGAGTTCCTCGTTCTTTCCTATTTCTTCAAACTCAAAGAACAGTGCCGGGGATTTGCGGGGCCGGTTCGGATCTCCGAGCTGGCCAACAAAATCCGCTGCTCGCACCAACCCTGGGTATCCCTTTGTGTCCTGGTGCCAATCGTCATCGGGCACAGGGAAGCGGGTTATTTCTATGTATGAAGCAATCACCTCAGCGTCTATCTCCGCTACCATCCCCATAAGCAGCCCTTTGCCGAATCGCTCACGCACAAAGAGCTTGCTACGGTCAACATGATACGGTGAGAGCACTGCATCGCTTGCCCCAGGCGGAATCTCTACCGTCTCATTACCAATACCCGTAGCTATTATTTCGTCCTTATCATCCTTGCATATTCCTCTCACATAGCCAATGTCGTGACACAGAAGCGCTATCATACAATGCACCCAGTCCCTGGGTGTAACACCTCCCTCCAGCAGGTGTTTACCTTCTATTATTGCCTGCCCGGCCAAGGTCACCATCACCGTGTGTTCAACGTCGTGGTAAAGAGCGTCAGAGTTGGCAATGTTCTCGAGGGCGAGTCGCCCTGACCACACAATGATGTTTCCGAGCTGCTGGTCTATATTGCTGTAGGTTCGCTCGTATGCCTTCCTGAGCTCCTCGACACTGAGATCAATTGTGAGTTTTTGAAGATTCAGCATGGTATAACTCCCCTATATTAGAAGGTACGGAATCCGGACCCAAGAGACCCGCTCTCAGGGTTTCAGGTGTCGGGTGTCAGGTGTCAGGAAAGAAAACAAAAAACTGAAACCTGAAACCTCTTCTACTGGTAAAGCCATGGAACTCTTACCGAACCTTTAAGGACCAGGTTTTCAATGTTGAATAAATTTCCGATCAGATCAGTGGGAAAGTGGGTCCAACATTCTGATGCCAAGATTACCACAAGATGTTGGAATTGGTCAAAGGACATTCCCCGGCTAGAACGCTCGATAACGGGGTCCTTATCTTTATGGAGCAGGCCCGCTGGAGGTTGTCGATTCTTAGGGAGGCAATGGCGAGGCAATATTGACCAAAATTTTTGACACTGGACTGAGTTTTGTGTCAAAATGAACACTAATGTATTTATGAACACTTGTTTTGTTTGGACGGGGAAAAGATCATACAGTCATTCACTAGATGGTGTCCATCCGGAAACTCGTTCATGTCATTCTGAGTCCTTCGACAGGCTCAGGATAAACTCCGCGAAGAATCTCTGCGGACCCTCTAACTATGAGATTCTTCGTCGCCTTGCTCCTCAGAATGACATCCAAAAACACGGTTTCCGGATAGAAACCAGATAGTAAGATACCTAAAGGGTGGCAGGTTACCTGCTGAGATTTCATTTTCACTTCCATAAAGAGACGGGACCTATGAAGAGCTTCGCAGTGAAACATCGAGGGCTGGTAAAAGAAGACAATCAGGATCTATTTTTCGTAAAGGAATTCGACGATGGTTGTATCCTTCTGGCGGTGGCCGATGGGCTTGGTGGGATGGTGGGAGGAAAACGAGCCGCTGAGACGGCTAAAGAATGCCTGAAGAATTTCAACCCCGAGTGCCAGGCTGTGGGGGCCCATATAGAAGAATTGATGCAGGAGGCCAATCGGAGGATAATGAAGACGGTGGAAAAGGAGCCGGACCTTGAAGGAATGGGTACCACTATGACGGCCGCCTGTGTCAGGAATGGGACTGTCTGCTGGGCCCACGTCGGAGACAGCAGACTCTATCTTTTCCGTGGAGATGAGCTGCGTCAGATAACTGAAGATGACACCATGGCGGGCTTTCTCTTCTCAGAGGGCGAATTAACCAAAGAGGAGGCAAGAATTCATCCCGGGAACAAGTTGGTTTTTCAATGTATCGGCGGTTCTGGGGAATTTGAGGCAGATACAGGCAACTTCAAAGTAGAGGCGGGGGATCTCCTCCTTTTTTCCACAGATGGTCTCCACGACGAAGTGCCTGAAGAAACAATAGTGTCCGCTCTGAGATCTGATAAAGATCTGGCGGAAAAAACGGACGATCTCCTCTCTGCAGCCTTGGCTGCAGGAGGAAAAGACAACATAGCTGTTGTGATGGTGGAGGTATGATCTACTCTGCTCTAGAATTTCGATTACATTTTCCATCTCGCGGAATTAGTTCTCCTGGCTTGGACTGCTCGCTTCTCGTTCGTGTACATCCGGAAACTACTCCATGTCAGATGTACCACAAGTTGGAGGGGGCATCATGAACGAACAAACAGAACGCAGACTCCATCCCAGACGAGTTTTGCCGACACCAGATGTTGGTATCGTCCATCCACACTATGTCGGCCAGGAGCAAGACCATCAACCCGGAGATGGCAACGACACCTTGCTGGTTTACCTGCTCAATATGAGTGAGGGCGGCTTTCTCCTGGAATCTTTGCAGAAATTAGAGGTCAATACCGAAATCGACCTATGGACGCGACTTCCCCTTAAAAAAGATTGGCAAGCATTCCGAGGGCGAGTTGTGTGGACAGAGCGGTCCCCCACGAAACCTGACTTCCATCTCTTGGGAGTGGAATTTGATGGGCCAGCTTTCTCGGCAGAACAGACGACAAGTGGGGTGGAGGACGGAAAGAGAAGGATGTACCCGTCCGACCTGGAGTTTCTCATCAATACACCTCTGCTGAAAGTCATCCCCATGGAGGCGAAATGTCCTCTGCTGGATTGTATGACTCCACAGCGCGTACCCACCGGAACAAGATTCATTTCCCAAGGTGATAAAGGGGATACCTTCTACATTATTCAGGAAGGCACCTGCGTGGTCAATGTAGAGAAAAACGGCACCAAACATTGGCTTGCGCGCCTTCGAGGCGGCGATATAGTAGGAGAGATCGCACTGTTGACAGGTGAGCCCCGAACCGCAAACGTTGATGCCGAAACTGATATGGTTCTCTGGAGCCTGACCAGAGAACAATTTGACGCTATCTGTTCTAAATATTCAGATTTACTTGATTTTCTTACCGAACTCGTTACTCATCGATTTACTACCGAAAAAGTCACGGCAAACAGAACCATCGGGAAATACCTGATAAATGAACTTATTGGCCGTGGCGGTTGGAGCCTTGTCTACAAGGGCATGCACACAAGCCTGAACATGCCGGTGGCGATCAAGATGCTGAAGCATGACATGGCTATGAACGTCGAATTTGCCGAGAAATTTCAAAACGAAGCCAGGGTGGTTGCCCTCTTGAACCACGATAATATTGTGAAAGTATATGACATTGAAGAACTGTACAGGACGGTTTTCATTATCATGGAGTACCTCGAAGGCGTGCCCCTGGATCGCGTTCTCAATACCATGCCGAAGCTGCCCACCTTCAAGGTATTAGATGTTCTCCTTCAAGTCTGTAACGGCTTGAGTTACGCCCATGAGCAAGGTATTGTTCATCAGGATATCAAACCGGGCAATGTTTTCATCCAGTCCGATGGTCGGGCAAAAATCGTTGACTTCGGGCTGTCGTGCCCGCCGGGGACCGCAGATTGCGGTTTACCGGGAACTGTATACTACATGTCGCCAGAACAAATTAAGGGCGATACCATTGACGAGCGAACTGATATCTATTCTCTGGGAATCATGGCCTATGAGATGACCACCGGCCAGAGGCCATACCCTGAAGATGACATTCCCAAGTTAATGGAACTGCATGTTATCGAGGATATCCCAGATCCCCGAACCTTGGTTCCTGATTTACCGGACGAACTACATTATTTCATCAAGCGCGCCACCAGGAGGGATCCGGCCGCGAGATTTAAATCCACCTGGGAAATCATCCGTGACCTCCAACCTTTCGCTGACAAGATGGGGATAGAAAGGCGACCGCAGTTAGAGCAAAGGCGGAAAATGATGAGTCTGTTCTTGTTTTATCAGGAAGATCAACAGATGTTCTTAAATCGACTGGTAGAAAATTTTAACAGCGAAGTCAATAAAATGGGTGTGGAACTGAAAGTAACCAACGTGGATGAAGTATAGTTGTAAAAGAAGGGCACAAGGCGCAAGGCACGAGGCATAAGGAGAGATTAAGTTTTCTTTTATAGTTTTTACCCTGTACCCTGTACCCTGTACCTTGTACCTCTTCTCATTGAATAGTCTCACTTTGCATAACATTGTGGTGTTTCATTGATGAGATTTTCGTTTAAATCCCTTTTCTCCATAAATCCCTTCTCCCTTACTTTCCTAACCATCCTCCTCGTTGTGGGGCTCTTTCGAGTCGGCGCTCCCATCCTCAATATGATCGAGTTGAAAACCTACGATCTCCGCTTCCTCTCACGGGGCCAGATTGAACCCACGCCGGTGGTGGTCATGGCACTCATAGATGAAAAGAGCCTCGACACGGAAGGGCGCTGGCCTTGGCCCAGGTCAAAGATCGCTACCCTAGTGGACATCCTCTCTGCAGAGGGGGCCAAGGTGATCGGTTTTGACATCGGTTTTCTGGAACCGGATGAAAACACTCAGTTGGGATTTATTGACCAATTAGATCAGAGAGTCAGTTCCCTGGATATCAAGAACAGGAAATTGGCCGACTTCATAGATGAGAGTAAGAAAAATGCCGACAATGATCTGGCCCTGGCAAGGGCCATCAAGAATTCCTCTGCCACCGTGGTTCTTGGCTATTTCTTCCACATGAACGAATCTACTCTTAATTACCGGATCGAGCAGAAAGAAATAGACCAGCAACTGCAAGGGATCAACGTCTCGAAATACCCTCTCATCATCTATGCAGATCAAGAAGCGGCGGCCATTCCATTTATTAAAGCCTATGCCCCTGAAA
>JBFFBS010000262.1:0-5020 GCA_041560295.1 Syntrophobacteria bacterium
ATGTCTTTCGGAGCGCGCTCGCATCACCCCTGGGGAGAATTTTCGTATTACCGCACGTCTATGGAATCACCGGCAAGCCCCAATTGGCCGGGTTGAGTTTGGCATTCTCACACCAGAGGGCTGGAATATTCAACCGGTCCACCCAAAAGGCGACCAAGACCTGGTTATTAGCCGGGAAGTTGTATACAAAATTGATGTCTCCAAGACAGCGGAGTTGACCTGCCCCTATTGGTTAGTCAGACCACGTGAGATGAACCGTTACTATTGGCCTGAGGGCGAAGGCGTTGGCCAACCCTTCGACCCACCTTTGGTACAGCTTGAATGTGAAATAACTCTAAACGGGCATTTGATCACTTTAAGAGAGCCGGCAGTATTACGAGAAGCATTCCCCGGCGGCTATCGGGAGCTGTTCCTAGCTGTCGTGCCTCCGATTTCTCTGCATCCCAAAGTAAACCAGGAGTTCCTGCAGGTTAGACCATCCGTGCAGTACCTGGAGTTGCAGGCGGTGGCGCGCAGCAACATCGATACACGGATTGAAGGTAGGCTGAAACTTGAAGTTCCACCGGGCTGGCAGGTTGACCCCCCCGAAAAAAAACTGGCACTGGGCGAAGTTGGGGATTCCACGACCGTACGTTTTATTGTGACCATTCCGCAAGACACCCAGGATGGAGTCTACCCGCTGCGATATGTGGTTGAGTGTGATGGCAGGGATTACGGGGTTGTGCTCAAAGCAGTGCGTATGGCCGCTCCAGGATTACCACGCCTGCCGGATGAAACGACCTGCATCAAAGAACAAATCATCACTGCACCAGCAGTAGGAAATATCCATTTCATTGATGTCAAGTTTGTCCCGGGATTGAAATATGCCTATATCAAGGGAGCGGACGAACATATCCTAAATTCACTAACTCACTTCGGTCTCGATTTCCATATTATCACTGACGAGGAGATGGGTTATATCGATTTAGAACAGTTTGATGCGATCCTGATCGGTCCGAATGCCTATCTTGTCCGTGATGAATTAAGAAATCATGCACCTCGTTTGCCAAAATATGTTGAGCAGGGGGGCACCTTGATCGTGCAATACCAGGGATATGGCTACCAACGTGATCTGTTCGTCCCATATCCTTTCCAATACAGCCAACCTCACGACCGGGTGACCTCGGAAGATGCCCCAGTCACGATCTTGGAACCAGATCATTTCCTGTTCCATCAACCGAATGAAATCAGCCAAGCCGATTTCGATGGTTGGGTCCACGATCGCGGCCTGTATTTCTTTGGTGAGTGGGACAAGCGTTATAAGCCTTTTTTGGCATGCAACGATTTGGGAGAAAAACCAAAGGAAGGAGGGCTGATGATAACCAGTTATGGACGGGGCACCTACATCTACACGGGTTATTCTTTCTTCAGGCAATTGCCAGCGGGAGTGCCAGGCGCATTCCGTATCTTTGCGAATCTGCTGGCAGTGCCTGCGGCACTGATCTTGGAAAGGGCGCGGTTCCTCGGAAATGTCCCCTTGTTTGCGTTTATGAATGAAGAGCAAATACAGGCTGTTGCCAGGATCATGTCCGAGAGATGGGGGGAGGATGAAGAATACCTTTGCCACCAGGGTGATGAAGGCGATGAGATGTATATCATCGTCCAAGGAGAGGTAGAAATCATCAAAGAGTCTGAAGAAGGGCACCCAATCATCTACACGTCTAAGGTAGGGGAAGCTATTGGAGAGATGCAGGTTTTGAGCAGGAGTGCACGCGCGGCTGCCATGCGTTGCAAGGGAGATGTCCGTTTGCTTGTGATTGAAGGTGAGCACTTTCGCTCTTTGATTCATCAGTATCCAGATATGGTGAACCAGGTGATCCAAATGTTGGTTCAGAAGTTGGCTGCCGCGGGAGGTTGAAATCCGCATGCGAATTGGAATTATATGCTTGGCAAGTTTTGGGGGAAGTGCGCGTATAGCTACTCAACTGGCTGTGCAGCTTGCACAGCGGGGACATAGAGTGCATCTGTTTGCACGAACCCCTCCTTTTGGCCATCAGAATTACGCCAAGGATGTCACTTTGCATACTGTAACAGCGAAGAGAGAGGCTGATATTCACCCGGCCAGGCTGTACACGAATTGGTCGGAGGAAGATTTCGAGATATTTTTGTCCAATATCCTGGACGTGATTGCAGTGGAGGGGCTCGACGTGCTGCACTTTCACTATGCTGTACCTTTTGCTTTCCTTGCGGTAGAGGTAAAGCATCGTTTAGGTTTGGCTGCACCATGGCTGGTTGGTACCCTGCACGGCACCGATGTCAGCGAGTATGGTCGAGATCCGATCAAGGGGAATCACCTGGCGCAGGCTTTGAACGAGGTCGATATGCTTTCCACGGTTTCGGATAGCCATGCTAGTCTGGCAACCGATGTGTTTGGGCTTTCCACTCGTCCAGTGGTGATCCCAAATTTTGTGGATCTTTCCATTTTCCGACCCTCACAACCGCTCGCGTCCTTGGCAGGTAGGAGAGGTGAGGAGCGTATCCCGTTTCCCTTTCAGGAGAGTGACTGGCGCGCGAATCATCACACGAGGCCGAGGATTGCCCACGTCTCAAACTTCAGACCTGTGAAAGATCCCCAAAGTATGGCTCGCATTTTCTTGGGCATCCGTGAGCAGATATCTGCAGAGTTGTGGCTTATTGGCGATGGACCCGAGATGGATGTTGTGAGAACAATTTTGGGGCAAAGCCGATTTGAGAAGGATGTTCGCTATTGGAAGCTGCAGCACGATGTCGGTAGCTTGCTGGCTCAAACTGATCTGCTGCTCATGACGAGTTTGTCCGAGAGCTTTTGTCTGGCTGCTCTAGAGGCGATGGCATGTGGTGTTCCGGTGCTTTCTACGGATGTTGGTGGCTTGTCAGAATTGGTGGTGCGGGGTGAAACAGGATATCTGTTTCCGGTCGGCGAACAAGACCTAGCTATAGATCTGGCTGTCAACTTGCTGTCGGACAAGAAACAGTACCGAGCGATGAGCCTGGCCGCTGCCCACCACGCAACTAACTTTGGAATTGAGTGCATTGTTCCGGAATATGAGCATCTGTATCAAAGGCAGCTTGGGAGCAAATCAAATGTATCCCTTGCCCTATCTGTTTAGCGGTGGAGTAAGCCAATGCAAGAGGATGGGCAATAGGAAGGAGGTTTGTCTGACATGAAATCACTGACGGAATTGGTGAACTCAACTGCAGGCTTGAGCTACCTGGAATCGAAAGGGGTTTTCATAGATCAAGGAAAATTCAAAGATCAATTGGAAACGCCCACTAATCCGATCCTAGCTGATCAGTTCGGAACAGATTCGAAACTGGTATGTTCGGGCCAACAAGTGTATGTCGATTACCAGCATTCAGTACTAAGCAAGATAGAAGTATTACAGGAGATGGAGGGGGATGAGGATCTCTACCCCTTTTTCTTGTGGGTTGATACGGACAGGTCCGGCTCCGATAACTTGATTACCAAATTTGCGTGGCCAGGCCCCAGCAAGAAGGGCGCCATCACGATCTTACCCCCGGGAACGAGAGAAGTTGAGGCAAGATTCGCGAGGATCGATGGTTCTCAGCTCTCCAGTGCAATTAGTAGATTAGAAACACACCTTCGCAAATCAGGGGAAAAGAAAAATGGGGGAAAAGAAAAATTCCTACAATTTCGACGCTTCTTTGTAAATGGACATGCTGAGACCTTGAGTGAATTTAACCAGCGGCTGACGGATTTCTTATTGTGCGAGGTTCTTGGATACACTCCTCCATCGGTTGTCCTTTCAGGTCAACTAGAAAGAGCATTCATCCTGGAGGAGGTCAATTTATTCCTGAACCAGATTGAGGATGTGGTAAGGGTATTCAATGCGGTGAGGAAATCTTTAACCCAAGCAGGGATCGATCCACAAGTGAGACCTCTGGCTGAGGGTTACTTGCCACTGTTTTACTCATGTGAAGCAGATAACCGGCGTCTACGGCTATATCACCACATCGATGGGGATGACCACTTCGCTGTCAACACCTGCAAGTGTGGTCGAGAGTATCAATTTCATCTGGGTAATAGAGATCTATCCGTCGCCAAAATTGCGGAGACGGAACGATGGAGCCTGGATGTCTGTTTCCCAATCTTCTTCAATGACCTAGTTAGCGGCTATGTTGGTGGCAAGAGTTCTGCCATCTACTTGATCATCTTGAATGAAGTGCTCCGAGACGTCCTAAACAAAAAGCCAGTTCCTATCCTGGTCCCAGAAAGCCTTGGTGTAAATGGGAACAACTGCGATCAAATTGACAGCTTGATTTATCGCTACTTTGTCGAATAATGGACCTAGATATTTTAGCATTTTCTCCCCACCCTGATGATGTCGAATTGGGCTGTGGAGGTAGTTTAATCCTGGCAGCGGATAGGGGGCTTCGGGTAGCGATCGCCGATATCAGCGCCGGTGAGATGTCCAGCCGAGGTTCTCCTGAGTTGCGCCAGAGTGAAAAAGAGTGTGCTTCGGAATTACTAGGCTTATGTACACGCTTCTCGATTGGCTTGCCAGATAGCCTAATTGGAACCGATCCAGCACATCGATCCCCCATTATCCAGCTTATCCGAGAAACGAGGCCAAGCATAGTTCTAGCGCCCTATGGTCAAGATCGGCATCCTGACCACGTGGGCGCGAGTAGATTGGTAAAAGAAGCAAGCTTTATGGCCGGAGTTAGCAAGATTGGGGAGGGCCGTCCACACCGGCCGGAACAGATTTACTATTATATGATCCACCAACCTTTTACACCTTCACTCGTGGTTGATATATCGAGTGTCTGGGAGCGAAAGATGGCAGCCATAAAAGCCTACCAGAGCCAATTCCAAGCGGATGCGAAATGGTCTCCAACGGCCATAAGCAGACCTGATTTCCTGCGTTTTATAAAAGCCCGGGCTATTGTGTTTGGTGCTATGATCGGTGTGACATACGGCGAAGCATTCTATCTGCCAGGTCCTGTAGCCTTGCGCGGTCTTCCGGGCTTGGATAACATA
>JBFFBS010000263.1:0-4983 GCA_041560295.1 Syntrophobacteria bacterium
AAAAAATAGGAGAGCAAAATGAGAGAAGCGGTCATCGTGAGCGCTGTGCGCACTCCCATAGGCAACTTCAATGGTACGTTAAGTGCTTTTGGTGCGACCCAACTGGGTGGACTCGTGATCGAGGAGGCAATAAAACGGGCCGGCATTGCCAAGGAAGATGTCAATGAGGTAAACATGGGGATTGTCCTTCCCTGCGGCTATGGCCAAAATCCGGCACGACAGGCCGCAATTAAGGCCAGTTTACCCTGGGAAGCGGAGAGTCTCTCCATCAATAAAGTTTGTGGTTCCGGTCTGAAAGCTGTGATGCTTGCAGCTCAAGCCATCCAAATAGGTGATGCAGACGTGGCAGTTGCCGGGGGGATGGAGAGTATGAGCCAGGCGCCCTATTATCTTGAAAAGGCGCGTTTTGGGTACCGCCTGGGCAATGCTACCCTTCATGACCATATGTTACACGATGGTTTGTGGGACATCCTCAATGATTTTCACATGGGTATGTCCAATGAACTCTGTTCGGAAAAATATAATGCCAGCCGGGAGGATCAGGACCGATACGCAGCAGAATCTTACCGACGTGCCTTGGCGGCCATTGAAGCTGGAAGGTTTCAAGACGAAATCGTGGCTGTTTCCATCCCGCAAAGGAAGGGAGACCCTATCCTGTTCAGCCAGGACGAATGCCCCAGGGAAACTTCTTACGAGAGTCTTGCCAAGTTGAAACCAGTTTTCAAGGAAGGTGGAGTCACCACCCCGGGAAACGCTTCAATCATCAGCGACGGCGCTGCCGCCGTGGTAGTGATGGCAAGAGAAAAGGCAGAAGCCATGGGCTGCCAAATCTTGGCGACCATTGGCGCCCAAGCCTCTGCGGGGATCGATGCCAAGTACCTGCTTGTTGCCCCAATCCTGGGGATTCCAAAGTGCCTTAACAAAGAGGGTATCAGCCAGGAAGATGTGGATCTTTTCGAAATCAATGAGGCCTTCAGCGGCTCCACCGTGGCGGTTCTGAAGGAGTTGCAGTTAGACCCGGCCAAGGTAAACGTAAACGGTGGCAGTGTCGCCCTCGGACACCCCATTGGTGCCAGCGGTTGCCGAGTACTTGTCACCCTGCTACATGAAATGATCAAACAAGACAAAAAGACAGGACTAGCCTCCCTTTGCCTGGGAGGGGGAGAGTCTGTATCGCTGGTAGTGAAAAGATAGAAATTCGAAACAATTCTCAAATTCTCAAAATCCGAATGACCAAAACCTAGATTCCGTATTTCAATCATCATTGTTTTGAACATTGGAAGATTTGAATTTCGGATTTGCCCTTCGACCAGGCTCAGGGTGGTGAGCTTGTCGAACCATTTCGTGCTTCGTGCTTCGGATTTCGGGTTTGAGACTGCCGCACAGGATCAAAACCAACTTTAAAGTACAAGGTGGGAGAATTGACTATGGAGCTACAGACTCTGGGAGTCGTGGGTGCTGGTCTCATGGGAAATGGTATTGCTCAGGTTGCGGCCATGAGCGGCCTGCAGGTCATAATGAGCGACATTAAGGACGAGTTTGTCCAGCGAGGCCTGGAAAACATTTCGAAGATTTTGAGTCGCAGCGTGGATAAAGCCAGGATGAGCGTCGAGGAAAAGGACGCGACTCTGGACCGCATCAAGACCACCGTTGATAACAAAGACATGTCAGTAACTGACTTTGTTGTGGAAGCCGCAACGGAAAACGAACCCCTTAAATTTCAGATTTTCCGAGATCTTGATGAAATCTGCAGGCCTGAGGTGATCCTTGCCACCAATACCTCCTCTATTCCCATCGGCCGCATTGCGTCGCAAACCCAACGTCCTGAGAAGGTCATCGGCATGCACTTCATGAACCCTGTCCCCGTCATGAAACTTGTAGAAGTGATTCCAGGACTAGCCACCTCAGATGACACCTTTAAGACCACCTGGGATTTGGCCAGCAAATTCGGCAAGACTCCGGTCAAAGCCAACGACTATCCGGCCTTCATCGCCAACAGGATCCTCATGCCCATGATAAACGAGGCCATCTACTGCCTCTACCAGGATGTGGGTAGGCGCGATGATATAGATACGGTGATGAAACTGGGAATGAACCACCCTATGGGTCCCTTGGCATTGGCGGACCTCATTGGCTTGGACACATGCCTGGCTATTATGGAAACCCTCTACAATGGTTTTTCTGATTCAAAGTACCGGCCGTGCCCTTTGCTGCGCAAGTATGTGGAAGCCGGTTGGTTGGGACGAAAGACTGGAAGAGGGTTTTATGAGTACGATTAGAGGAGAACCAGCAGGCAGCTAGCAGCAGACAGCTGGCAGCCGTTGCAACTAGGCACCAAATCTGAGGGTTTCAGGTGTCAGGTTTCAGGTGTCAGTAGCCAAAAGGCGTAAGGCTCAGGGCACAAGGCGCAAGGCAAAATCCGCAATCTCACATCTCACATCCCACATCTCACATCTGCATTTCCGCATTCCGAAATTCGAAATTCGAAATTCGAAATTACGGTAGTAGTTCAGGTTTCGTCAATCCCATCTCGGCAAGTTTCTCCAGCGTGTCCTTTTTGCGGATCTTGTGATATTCCTCCAAAACTTCCTTAACGGCCTGATTTTGTTCTATAACCTTCTTCATACTATCATGACTAAGCTCGACTACGACGCTCAGCTCCAAGGCCGTCACCGAGCTTGAACGAGGTTTACCGCTGACAAATGACATCTCGCCGAAAAACTGGCCTACCCCTAATGTTGCAAGTTCCAACTCATTGTCGTCGTTATCTCTCGTGAACACCTTTACCTTGCCATCCAGAATGACATAGACTGAACGTCCAGGATCCCCTTCCCGTATGACCATCTCTCCCGTACTAAATACATGCATGGTGGCGTCCTCCGCCAACTCCTCGCGTTCTTTCTCCTGGAGGGGAGCAAAAAAGGGAATCTGAGAGATGACATCCATGAGTCGCACAGACCTCCGGTCTGTTCCAATAGCGCTGGTTGGTGAGATAAACTCCAGGGTTGTTTGCAAAGAATCCTCGGACTCTTTAATTTCCCTCTCAACCACAGCAAAGGAAGTTTTCCCTATCTGAAATGTGTCCCCAGGACTGAGAGATATTTTGTCTACGCGCTTGCCACTAAAGATGATGCCATTGGTACTCCCTAAATCCTCAACCACCCAGGATCCTTCCTGATAGTGTACCTTGGCATGATTGCGAGAGGCAGTGGGATCCGACAATGGGATCAAATTACTAAAGCCACGGCCAATGGTTGTGGGTTCCAGCAATGGGTAGATTGTTTGCTGGTACGATCCTGTCTGAAATACCAAGTAAACTCGTTTCATCGTTCTGCCCTCAAAAATCTATCCCGGCTTATCCGGGCTTGCGATTTACTCTTGCCTTACCTGGATATCATTCGCAATAATAGTGCCAACCCGTGGTTCTTGGGGCAGTTAATCAACGAACAGCCAGTGGGAAGACACGGCGACACGAGGACGCGGAGACGCGGTGAAACAGCGAGACGGTGAAGTTATACGTTATTAGTTATACGTTATTAGGTGTTCAATATCTCTTGGGGAATGGGTAGATTTGACAGAACTTCCAAGATATTTAGTACAGCCTTTTCCCGTATAACCTATAACTTCTAACCTATAACATCTTTGTGCCTTGCGCCTTGCGCCCTGTGCCGTTTCGCTCTAGGATACCGAGTGCTGACAACCGACTTTCGGTTGTCTGAACTTCCATGTTGAAGAATACGGTGAAAAATATGATTCGCAAGTGTGATGATACTGATTTTGAGTTAATATACGAGATTGTCAATGACGGTGCCCAAGCCTACAAGGGGGTAATCCCTGCTGATCGCCTGAAAGAACCGTACATGGACAGAGATGAGCTCAGACATGAGGTCGACGCTGGTGTCGAATTTTGGGGTTATGAAGAGGCTGGTGAGTTGCTTGGAGTGATGGGTATTCAACACGTGCTCGATGTTACCCTCATCAGACACGCCTACGTCCGCACTGACAGACAGAAAAAGGGCATAGGCGGGAAACTGCTGCTGCACCTGCGCACAATGACGTCACGCCCAATTCTGATCGGCACCTGGGCTGACGCCTCCTGGGCCGTCCGCTTTTATGAAAAACATGGATTTCGAGTTGTCACGGTTGAAGAGAAAAACCATCTGTTAAAAAAATATTGGTCAATACCTGACCGACAAATCGAAACCTCGGTCGTCCTGGCAGAAGAACATTGGTCTGATGAGCCCTAAAATCCCCCCAAGAGACCGTCTGACAACCCCTTTCCCCTCCCCTGGTGGGAGGGGACAAAGGGGAGGGGGAATATGAAATAGTTGAAAACACCATTATTTTTTCACCCCCACCCTAACCCTCCCCCATCCCCGCTAAAAAGCAGCGGGATCTTCGACAAGGGGAGGGAATTATACTGAACTAAAACTTCTCGATTCAACCGGGATGGATTTTGAAACTACTGAGCCCAAAGGGAAAGGTTAGAAATGCTTAAATTGACTGAGAAACAAATTAGTGAATACTACAAACGCAGTTACACGGCCGTTGACGGACTCTGGTTTATGAAAGCTGAAGAAAGGTACGGTTTTGAAACTGCCCTCGACATTGATGACGATGTCTGGAAGGTCATGCCCAAAATCCAGGCTCGAAAACTGAAATCCATGGGAACCCTAACCGATGGCTTGGATGGGCTTCGAGAATGTCTGACAACCAAACTCACCCTCGATGGCTTCGCATTTGAGACCGAGCAGAGCGATAATGGCAGGTCATTGAAAATAATTTTGAGCGAATGCCCCTGGCATAACGTAATGATCAAATCAGGCAGAGAACATCTTTCCGGGAAGGTAGGAACCCGGATCTGTACTACTGAATATCAGGTTTGGGCCTCAGAGTTTGGCGATGACATCACCTTTGAACTCGGAGATCAAATCTGTGAAGGATTGAAGGGCTGTATGTTGATCTTCAAAGTCGCTGAGTGAG
>JBFFBS010000264.1:0-4982 GCA_041560295.1 Syntrophobacteria bacterium
ATGTTGACGGCCTTTTCAATTTTCTCCGGTGGCGTATCATAGGTAATGGTAATGTCTGTACGCCGCCGAATGTGGGGCCGGCGGCCAATGTTTTCTATGTCGACATTGGCCATTTGCTCGTTCGGTACGGTGGTCTGATGACCGGTAAGCAGGCGAATTCTCGTTGACCGCAACCCGATTTCCTCCACCACTCCGTCATGGCCTTTTACCGTGACGCGTTGGCCAACGCTGTAGGGTTTATCCAAAAGAATCATCACGCTGCCGAAAAAATTCTTCAGTGTATCCTGGGCCGCCAAGGCCACCGCAATACCACCCACGCCAAGACCTGCCAGGAGTGCACTTACATTGAAACCGATATTATCCAGCCACAGTAATGCAGCGAACAAAACAACGAGCCCCTTTGCGATCTTCCTCACAGGCTGCACCAGCACTGCAGCCGATTCTTCACCTTTCTTTTGCAGACGTTCGGCCCACAAGTCTAAGAGAATGTCGACAAGTCGGATTGCAGCCCATGTAAGGGCTATGGCCAAGAGGATTCTAGCGCGGAACAGAAAACCGCCAACTGCGGACGCACCTAAATACAAGGTGACAGCCCTGATAAACAGGATCCACAAGACAATCCGAATGGGACCTGTGATCCACAGTGAAAATTTGAGGCTTATCTCGGTTTCTCTGCGACGCACCAGCCGTCCGACAATCCACGTAGGCGCGAGTGCAGCCAGATATGTCAGAGGTAGAGCAAGCAGGAAGAGAGCCCACTGCCACAATTGCCATCCAAAAAGGGTAAAATCAGGAAACACGTTCGATAGCATCTCCTGAAAGGGTCCGTATCCTAAATGCTTATATAGTTGGGGTATTTCCGCCACCGTCCTGTTAGAGAACTTCCAGATAAGTACGCCGTCTTCTCGCGGAACACGCTGCAACACAATATCCACAGTCTTTTCCGGAGTTTTTATACCGCCTACTGATTCGCGCTGCGGGGGTAGACTATCTTCAATATTACCTTTTGGGTCTTCACTTACCTGTTCAAGGTCTACCCAGAGTGTTCGATCCAGGACTATTTTTAGCTGACGCGCAAGCTCCGGTCCCTGGTTTTTATCGATCCATCTTGGCAGATTGCGCAGGTCCAAGTATTGAGCTGCCCGTTCATAATCCCCGCCACGCGCAGCCTTAAAGAATCCCTTAACACTGCTGCGGGGGGTACCACGTTCAAATTCGTCTACTGGGCCAGCGGGCAGGGTTTTTTCTTTAACCGACTTCTCTGCAGCTTCGCCTTCCTTTTTAGTAGCGTTTTGAGCTGCGGGCTGAGCCATGGCAGTGTAACTGGCTAGCAAGCAGGCCACAATCAGACACACCAGCATCGATATTACCCAGGACAGAGTCTTTCTTGTTTTGATCATAATCATTCCGACCTCCTCTCATCTTGTGCTTTGAAAGCCCATGGAGGGATTAGCAACCTTAGGTTCTCAGGGTTTCAATGATTCTCAAAGCAGGTCGCCCTCGTAGGTTGGTGGACAGCACTCGGACGGACCGCTGCTCTTCTGCCGGATACGTTCATCTCAAACTTTCGTTTTCTCTTCAATGAAATGTACATCTATTGGAGTGGTTGTCAATACCAGAACCAAAATGTCGCTTGGTTGTTTGTGAGTTGTCAGGCTATGTGAGGGTTTTAATTTGTGGAGGTTTCAGGTTTCAGTTTTTTTTCTTACCTGACACCTGACACCCGAAACCCTGAGATTTGATGGTTGGAATTTTATATTTTGCAGTGCTCCGTCACTCCAGCAGACTGATGCAAAGGGGAAAGAGTATGGGAGATCCCTTAATGGCGAAGGCGATCGGGCCAAGCTAACATATTGAAATATGCGGGTTAAGAATAGAATTCCAGAAATAGCCGTTTTCAGCTTTTCATTAAATGTCAGCAAATGAGTTTGGCCCGACCCTACTACCGACTATAAAAAGTAATTTACTTGGGAGTGTATTTGAACTTCTGTCCCCCGACGCTGGCTTCTGCCATCGCACCCTTCCTTGGCATGGTGAAAACGGCCACTCCATGATCGTAACTTGAATCTTTGGACGCCCCTTGCTTCACTATGATTGCCGATGCCTGAGCGCTGAGTTCCCAATTTCCCTTCTTAAAATCATCAAGCGTCTTTTTATCTTCGAAAAAGATTATTTCCCTGTAAGACTGGCCACCGATCTGGGCGCCCACCGTTACTTGTGTCACGGTGGCACTGCCAATGTGTCTCCCTTTTTCATACACCCATCCATTACCGTAACCACCACCAATGATAAAACCTCCTTTACCGACTCCCGGAAAGACAATGTAACCGTAAGCCTTGTCAAAAAACACTTTCATGCTGGAATCGGCTTGCTTAAACGTGGCAATGGTTTCTTCTACCATCGCCTTTTCTTTTTGCTCTTTATTCGGATCCCATGCTGCCCATGCCGATACACCCAGTACACCTATTAGCCAAATTGTGACGAGACCGTAAATAGTTGCTTTTCGCATAACAAGTTCTCCTTATTTACAAGGGGCGAAGAAAAGAAAGGTAGGGCCGATGCTGACCCTGTCCTTGCTTTCAAGTTAGACTCTTTGCGTTAAGTACGTAAGACTCTGCTCAAACCCTCGCCAATTTATCCCTCCTACCGATAAAGCCGGGACCTTAATAGCGGCGCATATTCTACTGAGAAAGCTGAAAGAGGGCAACTGCGAACATTGCTCCGGTGAGAGTAGCAGGTCCTTTTGAGCTTTATCGAAAGCGGACTCGTCGCACGGTCGCTACTCAGATTTGCTTGGCTCTGGTTCAGGCTCTGCATCCTCGTTGAGCCACCTTAAGAAAAGCTTGTAGCCGGCCGTGAAAACGATGGCGCCAACGAAGAGGCCGATGATGCCCGATGTGATGGATTGCAACGGCAATGATGATGCCCCAGACGATAATCTGAAGGAACGGCCGACCGATCTTGAAACACCAAAACAAGAGTAGACCGACGAGGCCTATATGGATGCTTGCCTCGAGCGCTCTCGATACAAACAGCTTGTCGTCTGAAGGCTGATTAGACGTGCTCATGCTATGCCCCTCGGGGCAAAGAGTAAATATTCATTGGCAATATTGAAGACTATAAGTCTGAAAGACTCCCTGTCAATGACAAGGGCTACGGTGGATTACATCTCTGTATTTACACTCGCATTCAAAAATTCATAGCACAATCTTCGATATTTCATCTTCTTCTCAGCGTGCCGTCTCCAATCACGACAGTATTAGTAGCATAGGAAGACTCTGGTGGCACAGTTATTGTGTCGTCAGTTTCCATCACTCTTATTTCACACCCATATCTGCATCTAACATATGCGGTAGAAGCCCTGTAAACTGTCATTGATTGCTGCCTCCCACTTCTAATGTCAGTAACCTTAATGGCATGTGACCTTCCATCACTGTTGTAGACAGAAACTGCATAGATGATATTTGGCAAAATAAAGGGCAATAGTACGATTAAGGTTCTGATGATTATTTTCATTTTGCTGTTCCCCCTGTCTAAACCAGTACAAGCCCGGATATTTCATGAATCACTTGCTGCGACCACGGATATGGCCGTCCTTCCTGGCGTCCTCGGGTATCGGACCCTGCGACGTACCGTTCAGGTACGCCTCGGAACCAATCCCGCGGTACCGCGGGACGAGTTGCCAGGTGGAACACCCATCTTCGTGGTCTCGCGACAGCAATTCATGAAATATCCGGGCTAGGTTACAGATAACAGTGCACCACGATCTGAAGAATATCCGGGCTAGTTCTCAGGGCCATAGTACACCATCTTGGGAAGGAGCAAAAGGGGCGAGAGTGTGGATTAAAGTATGTAATATTCAGTCAGTCTAAAAACGAAAGAAACAGTTTGCCCCGTCCAACTGCAGCGAGTGGATAGGTCTTAGGAATCTAGCCAGATCCGCCTAACACGTCTTTCATGGCTTGCAGCAAATCATATATGGCTGACTCACCATCACCAACATAAGTTGAACCGTGCATTGGTGCAATCGTTCTTGGCTTTAGATCTGCAAGACGGCCTAAAATCTGCTCCGTCTTGGTTGTATATGGCAGATAATTGGCAAAAGGTCCTTGCTGATACTCAATCAACATCTCTTTGAATCGGCCAACAATGTCAGAACTTGTTACCGCCTCCACCTCACCGTTCTGATGGAAAAGATCAGAGCATAAAAGTGTGCCACTATTCTTTTCAAACAAATGGCCTGCATCCCATGCGTGAGGCACATGTGGTGTCTGAAGAAACTTGAAACGGCACTTTCCCGTTGCAAATTCTTCTCCGTCCTCCAAAGCCCTGGCTGGCCGTTCTGCTACGACATCGTCTACGCTTACCAACTTTGAAACAATACTGCATATTGCCGTTGAATCGGGTGCAATCCTCTGCCACTCTCTAAGCGCCCCACATTCATCTGCCTCAAAATGACTAAATCCGATCCACCGTATCGTAGTTGGATCAATCAACTTAGTGACAGCTTCATTGACTGTCGGCAAGAGCTCCTTCATCCCAGTATGGTAAAGAAGCGGCTCTTCATCCCTGACAAGAAATTGATTGAACTGAACATTGAAGTCAGAAATGAAGGTGGTAATTTTAAAAACATCACGGGCAATTTCAGTTATCTGACTCATTTTTCCCCTCCCATGCATTTACAGTCCAGCCTCAACTTAGAGTATATGGCGTATTATCCGCTTCATAATACGGAAACCGGCATCTACTCTAATCACACTCTATTATAACCCTTTGAGTAGTGAATAGAAGGTTACAAGCTTCTTTGGTGGTGAGAAGATAGGTGAGGCTCTAAGATGGGGATTACATCCCTTAATTCACACTTTACCCACAATATGCTTCAGCCCAAGATGTTGAGAAGAAAAAAAGCGGAGCTAAAAACTCCGCATTTTCTCAGTTCAAGCCAAGATATTGTAGCTAGGCCTTATTAGGGAAAGTGTGGA
>JBFFBS010000265.1:0-4957 GCA_041560295.1 Syntrophobacteria bacterium
ATCATAGTCTGCGCGCAGGTCAATCTCCCCACTCCCCGAAAGACTTTTGAGACCGTACTGCTTGAGAAGTTTTTCCACCTCAGCGTCAGCGGTTTTCTCTAAGCGCATGGGCCCCTTAGCCGCAGCTGTCACCTTGGGCTTGCCCGTAAGGTTGGTGGCACGTGCCTCCAATATGGGCAGGGTCAGGGGCCCCATCCTGGCCTGGACGTTGGTGGCGGTCAGCACTCCTTTGTCCAACTGAAGCGTGCCTCTGATATCCTCTACCTTTGGCAATGCAGGTGACGGTTCCGCCGATATATCGGACAGCCTTATGGAACCCTGTGCATTAGACAGAAGCGTTTTCCACTTCTTTGGCAGATCTGCCAGCGGGAGTTCAGGGAGGGCTACCTTCTCTATAACTATGCTTCCTCCTCCTTCCAATGATGGCCGAATGATCTTCGCCTCCTCACCCAGTTTTTTCCAGGGGACCAAAGGTATCAGCTCTGTCAGAGGCAATTCGGAGGAAAGCACTCCATTCTTGACAATTGGCTTGTTTCGCCAATCGTGCAGGAGGGCTGCAGCGCTGAGTGAAATAGTGCCGAGGGCTAAGTTCAACTTCTCTACTTTTATTTGTTCTGGTTCAAGGGTTAGCTGGTAGGTAATCTTGGTTTCAGCCCCCGGAAGCGCTGTTTCCCACAACGAGGTATCCTTGTAGGTGAAGTCACTGAGATCGACGTGTCCCTCGGCCCTGAGATGTTCACCGAGATCGCCTTGGTAATTCACATCCAGGGAAATGCTCCCACCCAGCTTTTGGGCCAGCGATTTGTCTTTCAGATAAGGTTTGAGGGTGTTGACATTGAGATCTGCCAAGGTCACTGTCAGATTCAGTTCTGGATTCTCGACGGTGAGAGCTTCGGTGAGCCCGCTAAAGGTTCCCTGACCTTTTACCAACCCCAGGCCGGGTTTGGCCTCATCCCGGAGAGCAAGCTGGAAACCTATTTTCTTGCCGGGAGCCAGGTTCGTAGCTTGAATGATAACATCGGCAAAGTTGTGAACAGTACTTTTACCCGGCACGGTCAAAGAGTCGCTTAATCGAACCCTACCCTCATTTATCTTGAGCTCTTCGATGAGTATTTCTACCGGGAGAGACGAACTGGGTGTGGGACCGTCTTTGGCTGTTGGTTTTTCGGGCTCGTCACTGTCTGGCTTGGTCGCTGGCTTTTTCCCCTCGGAGGGAGAGGGAGCAAGGTTCAGCGCTACCACCGGTTTATCCAAGAGCAGCTTATCCACCACGATTTTTTTGGAGAGCAGGGGAAGAATCGATATCTTGGCATAGATGCGGGACAGGTCCACTTCTCCGGGAAATGCAGTGGCTCCTTTGGAGGTAAAACCATCAGCCTCCAGCCAGACACCATTGCTGATGCCCCAGGAGAGTTGGCCGAGGGTAACCTCTCCCCCCATGGCCTTCTCGAGTTCAGAGGTTATGAGTCCGTTGTACCGGTTCAGGTCGAAAAATTGGGGAATAATGAGGGCGGCGGCGATCACCACCGCCAGGAAAATGGCGAGGACGATGCCAATTTTTTTCCATCTGGTTGATTTCACAAAACCATCCTTCAAGCTGAGCCACGAAGACTATTATAAAGGCAGTCCGACAACCCTCCGAGCGCACATATGTCATTCCGAGCCCTTCGATTTACTCAGGATAAACTCCGCGAATAATCCAATAGGTCCAGCTTACTTACGCGTTCGAGATTCTTCGGCTAAAGCCTCAGAATGACGTTGTCGGAGAGCGGCTATTTGATTACTACTGCAAAGTTAAGATAGCAAAAGCGATTGTCAATGATTACGATTTCAGGTGTCAGAAGAGAAAGGTACAAAGTTCAAGGTACAGGGTACAGGGTAAAAACAATCAAAGAAACTTATTCTCTCCTTGTGCCTTGTACCTTGCGCCCTGAGCCGCCCCCTTGGGGATGGCGCAGAGCCGAGGGCAGTGAGTCGAGTACGTGTAAATAGTATGGAGACGGAGTATGAGCAGAGCCAACAATACCGCCGAACATCGACGGCTCGAAGAATATCGCCAGCGTAGGTCGAATTGGAAAAAGTGGGGACCGTACCTCAGCGAGCGCGCCTGGGGAACGGTACGCGAAGATTACAGTGAAGACGGAGAAGCCTGGGATTTCTTTCCCCACGAGCATGCCCGCAGCAGAGTCTACCGCTGGAATGAGGATGGCCTGGCCGGAATCAGCGACCGGAACCAGTACATCTGCCTGGCCCTGGCCCTCTGGAACGGTCGGGATCCCTTCCTCAAGGAGCGGTTGTTTGGTCTGAGCAACTCCGAGGGCAACCACGGGGAAGATGTCAAAGAGTACTATTTCTATCTCGACAGCACCCCGACGCACAGCTACATGAAGATGCTTTACAAGTATCCCCAGGCCGAGTTTCCTTACGAAGATCTGCTCGCTGAAAACGCGCGACGAGGATTCCACGATTTTGAATACGAGCTTCTGGACACCGGGGTATTTGGAGATGACCGTTATTTTGACGTGTTCGTCGAATACGCCAAGGCAGACCAGGAAGACATTCTGGTCAAGATCACCGTGGTAAACCGTGGGCCGGAACCCGCCGAGTGCCAGGTGCTGCCAACGCTCTGGTTTCGAAACACCTGGAGCTGGGGCTACGAGGCAGGTCCCATGGGTGACGTCCCGGGCAAACCCGAGTTGCGCCAGATCGAGGGTCCCACAGGTGTCTCCACGGTGGAAGCCAGACATCCCGCCGCCGACACCTATTACCTCTACGCCGAGGGAGCGGATGAGCTGATATTTACCGAAAATGAGACGAACACAGAGGAGCTCTATGGACTCGCCAATTCCACTCCCTATGTGAAGGATGCTTTTCACCGCATTGTGATCAATGGTGAAACCACCGCGGTCAACCCCGAGCGCAGCGGTACGAAGGTAGCAGCCTGGTTCAAGGATACCATTGGTCCCGGGGAGTCGGTCACCGTGAGATTGCGGCTGGCAAGTGAAGCTCAGGTGGCTCCGTTTAAAAATTTCGACGAGACCTTCACAGAGAGATTGGCCGAAGCTGACGAGTTTTTCGAGGCTGTGCAAGATCCCAATCTCAGTGAAGACGAAAAACGGGTTCAGCGCCAGGCTCTAGCCGGTATGCTGTGGTCCAAGCAGCTGTACTACTACGACGTCGAACAGTGGCTCAAGGGAGACCCTGGGGGTTCGCTCCTTCCTTCCCCTCGAAACCACAACCGGAACCACGACTGGGAGCATCTGGTTAACTTTGATGTGATCTCAATGCCTGATACGTGGGAGTACCCATGGTATGCCACCTGGGATCTCGCTTTTCACTGTATTCCCCTGGTTCTGGTGGATCCTGACTTCGCCAAGAGGCAAATGGAGCTCATCACCCGCGAGTGGTACATGCATCCCAATGGACAGGTGCCGGCGTACGAGTGGGGCTTCGACGATGTCAACCCACCGGTGCCTGCCTGGGCCGCCTGGCGAATCTATAAGATCGACGCCAAACACCAGGGCCGGCCGGACCGCGACTTCCTGGAGGGAGTCTTCCACAAGTTTCTCCTGAACTTCACCTGGTGGGTGAACCGCAAGGACGAAGATGGCCGCAATGTATTTCAGGGGGGCTTTCTCGGTATGGACAACGTCTCTATTTTTGACCGCAGTCAGGACTTGCCGACCGGCGGCCACATAGATCAGGCCGACGGCACAGCCTGGATGGGTTCCTACTGTTTGTCCATGTTGAAGATTGCCCTGGAGTTGGCCAAAGAGAACCCGGTCTATGAGGATGTGGCCACCAAATTCTTCGAGCACTTCCTGCGGATAGCCCATGCCATGACCGCAGAAGGCGGGCACGGGCGCAGCCTGTGGGATGAGGAGGATGGGTTTTTCTACGATGCCCTCCATCTGCCGGACGGCAGGCTCACTTCGCTGAAAGTCCGCTCTATGGTGGGATTGCTGCCCCTGTTTGCCGGGGACACCTTGGAGCCGGACCTCCTCGAGCAGGTGCCCGATTTCAAGCGAAGGATGGAGTGGTTTTACAGAAACCGTCCCCACCTGAGTGGGAATCTCGCCTGTATCCAATCACCTGGTATTGGCAGGCGGCGGTTATTATCCATCCTCACCCGGGATCGGCTGGTGCGCGTCCTGGAAAAAATGCTGGATGAGGAGGAATTTCTCTCCGACTATGGCATTCGCTCCGTCTCCAAATACCATAAGGATCATCCCTACACCTTTCACGTGGACGGGCAAGCTCATACCATTAACTACCAGCCGGCCGAGTCCGAAAGTGGACTCTTCGGTGGCAACTCAAACTGGCGAGGACCCATCTGGTTTCCCATGAACTACCTGATCATCGAATCCCTGCAGAAGTACCACCACTACTACGGTGACGAGTTTAAGATTGAGTGTCCCACCGGCTCAGGCCGGAAGATGACCCTGTGGGAAGTAGCAACCGAACTGTCCAGACGTTTGATGAGGCTCTTTTTGAGAAATGGTGATGGTGAGCGGCCCATTTACGGAGGCATTGAAATCTTTCAAAAAGATCCCCACTGGAGTGATCTGATTCTTTTCAACGAGTACTTCCACGGAGATAATGGCGCCGGCCTGGGTGCCAGCCACCAAACGGGCTGGACCGGGTTGGTGGCCAAGCTTATTCAGCAATCGGGAGGGAAGGGGTAACGGTTAGCATTCAGCGTTCAGCTGTCAGCCTTCAGCACACACGGAGGTTTCAGTGTTCAGGTTTCAGGTGTCAGCAGAAAAATGAAAGCTGGATGTGAGATATGAGATGTGAGATGTGGGATAATAAACCCTGGGAAAGGATGGTGCATCTCACATCCCACATCGCACATCCCACATCCGTAGCTGAATATTCATTTCGTGCTTCAAGTTTGGTATTTCGAACTCGAGTGCGGACTACTCCTTCGTAACCCCTTGATGGCTGAGGGCTTTTC
>JBFFBS010000266.1:0-4951 GCA_041560295.1 Syntrophobacteria bacterium
ACAGCTGGCAGCGGGCAGGTTGGTTAATTAGAAAATTGGAGAATTAGAAAATTAATCAAACATGTGAATCTTTTACCGCTTACCGCTTACTGCTCACCGTTCACCGTTTACGACGTAACGATTACAACGGCTTCAACGATTTGAACGAATCCGGCGAAGCCGATGGCGGGCAGGCGACTTGCACGTTTTGTGCAACAGTCAGCTCATGCTTGTAATGTTCTTGTTTTTGCGTTTAAATGGAGGGCTGCTTTCATGGGGGCAAGACAACTTTTGAGACAAGCGCGAGGTGTGTGCACATGAAAATTGCTTATTTCACTATGGAAATCGGGCTCAACGAAAGCATTCCAACCTACAGTGGGGGCCTTGGCATTCTTGCCGGTGACCACATTAAATCTGCCGCTGATCTTGGCCTCCCACTGGTGGCGGTGAGCTTGCTCTACAAGCGGGGCTACTTCATGCAAAATATCAACCCCCTGGGTTGGCAGGAAGAAATGTATCCGTACTTTGATCCCCGCGCTTTTATGGAACCCCTGCCCATGAAGGTGCCTGTGCCCATAAATGGTCGCGACGTTCAGGTAGGGGTGTGGAAATATACGTATGAGGGAATGAAGGGCAAAGTCTCTGTTTATTTCCTGGATGCGGATCTCGAGGACAACACTGCGGATGATCGTCTGATTACCCAACACCTTTACGGTGGCGACAATCACACGCGTATTTGTCAGGAGGCCATCCTGGGCATAGGTGGATATAGAGTATTGCAACGATTGGAAAAGGGGATCACCACCTACCACATGAACGAAGGTCATTCCGCCTTTATTACCCTGGCTCTTTACCATGACTTGGACGGAGACGTGGATCAGGTCCGCGACCACTGTACCTTCACCACCCACACCCCTGTGCCCGCCGGTCATGACGTGTTTCCGTATGATATGGCAGAAAAATCTCTGGGAGAGTTTCTGCCGCCTGAAATCCGTGAGTTTGCCGGGGAGGATGGTCTCAATATGACCAAGCTGGCCCTAAACCTCAGCCGCGCCTGTAATGGGGTCAGTGAACTGCACGGAGAGGTGACCAGGGAGATGTTTCCCGGTTACGAGATTGGTCACATAACCAATGGCGTGCACCACCTCACCTGGACCGGTCCGGACTATGCACGGCTGTTTGACCAGTTCTTGCCTCAGTGGCGGGAGTACCCAGAAGTGCTTGAGGCTGCCACAACTATTCCCGATGAGCTGGTGGCTGAAGCTGAGCTTTCTGCCAAGCGGCGGCTTATTCGCTATGTCAACGCCACCTCTAATGCCGGCTTCACCGAGGAATTTCTAACCGTAGGGTTCGCCCGCAGGGCGGCTAGTTACAAGAGGGCCACCCTCTTTTTTACCGACATGGAACGGTTGTTGAACCTCACGCGCAATCGAGTGCAGTTTATCTTTGCCGGCAAAGCTCACCCCCAAGATGAGGCTGGCAAGAAAGTAATTCAGGATATCATTCACACCACCCAGAGATATGAAGGTCGTCTCCGTCTGGTCTACCTGAAAAACTATAATATGTGGCAGGGGGCGCATCTTACCCAGGGGGTGGATCTCTGGCTCAATAATCCCAGCCGTCCCAGGGAGGCATCGGGCACCAGTGGCATGAAAGTTACCTTTAACGGTGGTATTAATATGAGCGTGCAGGATGGTTGGTGGCGCGAAGTGTGCAAGCATCGTGTTAACGGTTATGCCATAGGCGACGACGAGGATGCCAGCGATGAAGAAACAGCGGCTGACTTCTATGGTGTGCTGGAGGAAGCAGTGACTACGTACTATGCGAATCGTGCTCAGTGGATCAAGATGATGAAGACCTCTATCTCTGACTGTGCTCCCAGGTTCAATACCCAACGCATGGTGAAGGAGTATTTGGAAAAGTATTATAGGTGAATCGCATAGCGCTAAGCGCAGAGCGCGTAGCGTAAAAGATTGGAGCTTTCAGCCATCAGCATTCAGCTGTCAGTAAAAGAAAATCGGGAAAACTGAAGGCTGATAGCTGACCGCTGATTGCTAGAACATGGCCAAATGGCCACACTATCTATTTGATTGATTTGACGAAATGACCAAGGAAGATATGGATCGAATCGACCTCCATACCCACTCCAACTGCTCGGACGGAAGTCTTTCTCCGAGGGAACTGGTGCAACTTGCCAAAAAGAGAGACTTGCGGGCTATTGCGCTCACGGATCATGACACTGTGGCTGGGGTGGCAGAAGCTGTGGCAGCCGGAAAAGAGCTGGGTGTTGAAGTGGTACCGGGGGTGGAAATCAGCGCCCAGTATCCCCCCGGCACCATGCACATTCTGGGCTATTGCTTCAGCCCCTCCCAACCGGAACTTCTCAAGGCACTAAAAAAATTGCAAAAGGTACGCGCTGCCCGCAACCCCAAGATAATTGAACGGCTGCAAGCTCTCGGGTTGGAAATCACTACTGATGAGGTTTTCAAACTCTCTAGCGGACAGGTGGGGCGTCCCCACATTGCCAAAGCGCTGGTAAACCGGGGCTACGTGTCCAGTATTGATGAGGCCTTTTCGCGCTATCTGAAAAAGGGGGCGGTAGCATACGTTGAAAAATTTCGTTTCTCGCCCCGAGAAGCCATTGCCCTGATCCGGGAGGCTGGTGGTCTGGCGGTTTTGGCTCATCCATTTACCCTTGGAATCACCGAGCCCGGGGAACTCAATCTCCTGGTCAAAGAGTTACAAGAAAAGGGTTTGGCGGGATTAGAGGTCTTTTACCCCGACCACACCGAAGAGACGGTTGTTATCTATCAGGATATTGCCAAAAACTTGGGACTTGTGTGCACAGGAGGTTCGGACTTTCATGGCAACCTGAGAGACCAGTCCTATCTGGGGAACGGCATCCTGGGAAAAAACCTGGATTATGGACTGCTGCAGAACATAAGAGAAAGATTACAGGAGAGAGAAAACAGACAGGCGCAGAGTTAAAATGTAGCTGAATTTGAGAAAATCTGCCAAGCAGACATATAGGAAACAGTGAAGCGAGTCCTCACCAAATCCGAAATCCGAAATCCGAAGCACGAAACAAATACAAAATCCTAATTTTAAATGTTCAAAACATGACTTCTTAAAAAGTGTTGTCGATTGTTTCGGTCATTTGAATTTTGGTAATTCGAATTTGTTTCGGATTTCGATATTCGCATTTCGGATTTAACTAGCTCCATGCCTTGATGGTGAACCAAATCCAAGGAAGTATGTGTTGAACAAATCTGCCGCAACAGTGGAGGTCTGTGTCATTGGTTCGGGTACCGGCATTCCAAACCCACACCGCCGGCCCCCGGCTCTAGTGGTAAGAATGGGCGGTCATCTGATGCTCTTCGATTGTGGGGCAGGGACCATGTGGGGTCTGGCTCAAGTCGGATTAAATTTTCGAGACCTGGACTGGCTTTGGTTTAGCCATTTTCATCCAGATCACACAGGTGATCTGGTGCCATTGCTTTTTGCCTCAAGATCACCTTTGTATGGGCGGAAAAAACCTTTACTTATTGGCGGAGCCACAGGTCTGCAGGATTTCTACCAGCGGTTGCATGCAGTCTACGGTCAGTGGATCGAACTGGACCCGGCTCTGCTTGCTTTCAAAGAAATTGACCCGGCAGCTGCCACCGAAACAGAGCTACCGTTCGGCAGGTTGATTTCCTTGGCAATGACACATACGAAGGAGAGCCTGGGCTATCGTCTGGAAAGCAAAGATGGCTTGGTTCTGGCTTATTCAGGTGATACAGAATACTGTGAAAATGTTGTGACTCTGGCCAGCGAAGCTGATCTTTTCTTTTGTGAGTGTTCTTTCCCGGATCATCTCGCAACAGCCGGGCACCTGTCGCCGGCAGGGGCCGGAAGAGTGGCCCGGGAGGCCGGTTGTAAGCGTCTGGTGCTCACCCACCTCTACCCGGCCTGTGATGAGACTGATGTGGTGGCGGCCTGCCGCCAGGAATACTCGGGGGAAATAATTGTGGCCGAGGACCAGATGTGGTTTCGGTTGTAACTAGCCACAGATGCATTCATTGTTCGGCATAGTCGAAGACACGACGCGATCAAAAATGTAGGGGCGGGCTTTATGCCCGCCCGCACAAACGTTTGAGGCAAGCTTTTCGGGCGGGGATAAACCCCGCCCCTACAAATGAACAATACATGATGCCCGGCATCTATGGAGTTGCAGTTCTCGTGTCTAATGGAGTGAACACTTACACCTTGACTTCCCAGGAATTGGCGAACGCCGGGAGTACACTGGAAGCGCTCCAAGAACGTGTGATTATCAAAGTAAATCTGACCAGAAATTCTCTGTCCGCACAGTTTCAAACCTTCATTGAAGAGCTGGCTTCTGTGAGTGATCAGCTGCAGCCGCTCTACCTGACCCATAGCGAAGATGGTCCCCCTACCATTGAAATTCAACCAAACCTTCGCTACATGGCTCTTCCCAACGGCAAGGAAATGCCCCCCTTTTTACAGAGTCTGCTTTCTCGCTCTCAAGGGCAAGTTTCACTTGCCCCACGGAGCCTCTCAGCCCTGGAAACTTTTATCACACCCACCAGGTTTGAGGTGCTGATGAGCCCGGCATGCCCTCATTGTCCCACTGTTGTGGGGTTAGTGAATCAGTTGGCGCTCGCCAGCACGTATGTGGAAGCGACCATAATAGATGTCACTCTTTTTGCCGATTACGGAGAGAAATATGGAATTCGAGCGGTGCCTACAGTGGTCATTGACGGACAGGGCCAGCTGGTTGGCACTATAAGCGAAGATCTCTTGGTGGATAGGCTTGCCAACAGCAATCCAGCATCATTTCACCCGGACAGTTTTAAAAAGATTATCAAAGAAGGAGACGCTGAAAGGCTTGCTGGTATGATGGTTGCAGACGGTGATCTCTATTCCGGATCATTGGAATTGTTGGCTGATTCTGATTGGTCGGTGCGAATGG
>JBFFBS010000267.1:0-4888 GCA_041560295.1 Syntrophobacteria bacterium
AGGCCGGCCTTTCTTAACAGAGGGATGTCAGCCGTTCCGTCGCCGAAGGCGGCCACTTGCTCATCACTGACCGAATAACGCTCGAGTATCTCGTCCATGATCTCTCCCTTGTTCTCCTCATTGACCTGGATCGAGATCTCGCCATTACAAATATCCCCGTCAAATTGCAGCTCATTACTAATGATTTCTTTGATTCCTAACTCTGCAGCGGTTATTTCATTGAATATGGACAAGCCGGAACTGATGCCCACGCATGGAATCGAGCGGTAGGTGAACCAGCTAATCAGCGCCCTAGCTCCTTCACGAAAGGGATTGACTTCCAAAGCTGCAACTATATGGTCGCGTGTATGACCACGCCAATACGATGCGTCCAGACGTGCCCATTCTTCGTAGGTAATTTCTCCCTTTTTCCAGAGATCGGGGAGACCTTTTGCCTCTTCAGCTACTCCCAAGTGTTTGTGCAAGTGAATCCACGGATCGCGCACCCTTCTCAGGGTACCGTCAATGTCAAATATGGCAAGTCTCAACGATGTCCTTTTCATTGACTAATCTCTTCTGCACCGCGACGCCGCAGACTTCATCACTGCAGCACTATTTCGCATAGCGCATAGCGCCAAAAATAATTGAGTCACTTAGATGATCGACGCTCCTACAATATTGGTGATCTTAGTTTGAGGTCAGACAAAAGGTTAGGGTGATGATTCTTGACCTTTTGATCCGCTTTTAACGCTTTGCGCTTAGCGCTATGCGCTATGCTTCTTTTACCCTCCCCACTCTCATATGTACCGGCCAGTGTATCTTTTTCTCATCTTCGGGACGACCCCAAGCCCTTCTCAGGTCTCTTATAACGATCTCGAGGGGATCAGTTTCGTGCTTGTCTTTATACTTCTGTACAGAAGACCATGTTCCCAGGTAGCCAACAAGACGATCCAGGTTCCATCTGGCCTCCATCTTGAACGGGGGTGCCTCCAGTTCCTCGAATGGAAACGGAATGGATTGGTACTTGTCGTCAACGAGCTTCCGTTCCGGGGGCCAAAATGGTCCAACCACATTGGTATAAAATTGATCGAGCACTCCATCGACGGCAGAAGATATACGGAGGAGACTGTAAGACCAGACAGCGAGCACCCCTCCTTCCTGCGAAACTCTCCTGACTTCTGCATAAAACGTATCAAGGTCGAACCAGTGCAGTGCCTGCGCCACCACTATCAGGTCTACCGAGCCAGAGGTAATTTCCGTTTTTTCGGCCGGGGCTACCACATAGGTGATTCTGTCGTGGGCAGTGGCATTGGCGATCTGCTTGTCGCTCGCATCAGTGGCTATGATCTTTTCAAAGTAATTTGCCAACCCAAGGGCCGCCTGGCCGCTGCCGGTGGCACAATCCCAAGCTCGTTGATGATCAATGGCGAGCTCAGCCAGATATTCAAACATTAGAGCAGGATAGTGCGGCCTGTATCTCGTATAATCAGATGCCTGTTTGGAGAAATAGTCTTTGAAGTTCATCTACTCAAACGTATAGTGCTTCCTGACATCCTTGCGGATGTTCCACCTGCACTTCATGCCCTTGGGAAACGTGACCAGGTCGCCCTTCTTGATCTCCACCGGCTCTCCACCTTCCGGGGTCACCACCACATCGCCCTCCAGGAGGTAGCAGATCTCCTGGGCATCATATTGCCAGGGGAATTCAGACACCTCTTTCGTCCAAATTGGCCAACTGGGTACGCCCAACTTGTTCAAGCGGTCCTCACTGGGTTCACGCTCAACTTTTATCTCACTCATGTTCATCCCTCCCAAAAGAAAGAGTGAAGGTCATTATAACCTACCCGGCGTCTTCGGCTCGGGGGAAACCGGCGAACGTGGCCGGACCGGAGCACCTCTCTTGTCTTGAGCCTCGCTACCCGTTCCACGAGAGGACTGCAGCCGATTCATGAGCCTATTCGCCCACGGGGCAGCAGTCAAGAGCTAAGTGATCTTTTCCTGGTTTCAGCTCGAGGGGGAGCCTATGACTTCAGGCGAAAAAAGGGGGGGCAAAAGGTGGCTAACGGGAGGCAAGGAGGGCTTTCCCCAACGGTTCCCTGACCTGGTGCGGACATCAGGGAGTCTGCCGAGGCAGAAAAAAGGCCGCGTCAGTCGAAAAACATCTCGAAAGACGCGGCCCTTCGTTGCAAGTCCGGGGCAGGTCGCCGGATAGGGAGCCACGAACTTACCGGCGGCCTGCCGTCATGTTGACCTTACCTCTTTCTCATTGACCAATTCGTAGCCTGTCTCTATCCGAATCCTGATCCTGATCCTGATCCTGATCCTGATCCTGCAACCCAAGGCAGTCCTCGCAGTCGCAGGTGCAGTCGCAACCATCTCCGTCACAATCGCCCTTGCAGTCGCAGGTGCAGTCAGCGTCGGTGGTGGAAAAAACTGCCGTCTCAGTCGCTGATAATTTCTTGCTCTTCGACCACAGGGGAATGAGATGCTCGCCACCGGCACTGTCTAAAACCACTTCGCGCAGGTCGATATACGTATCCTGGGTATCGTTGTCTATGCTAACCGCAACGTACTTATCATCCTCCATCCAGTATGCCACGATTTCCACTTCATCTCCCACCGTGGGAAAAGCTACGTCCGGTTCGCCGTCACCATTTGGGTCGTAACTGGCCCAATACGTGGCCGGGCCCATGCCAAAGACGTTGACCGTTGCATCCTCTCCGACATCAATCACAAGTCCGTCACCGAGCATTTCGACGATTGTCCCTTTTATAGTGTATGGGCCGGTGTCAACTGCTGCCGATACGGCCTGCACTGCAACGAAACTCACAACCACTGCCAAAAGCACCAAGATTTTTCTCACAGAAACCTTCATGGAAAACCTCCCCTCGTCACGTGTGTCTTTGTTCAACTGTCCCCTTACTGTCCTCAGGTGCTACCCTCGGTTCCAATCGCGTAGTTTTTTCACGGGCTCGAATAGTCGGAAGAAAACTTCATTTCCCCTGCTCGATGCCCTGCACCTCACCCCCTTTCAGTTCAGTTCCCGTGAAGGGAAACAGGGTATTGAGCGGAATGTGTCCGGGGCACCGTGATGGTCCCCCCGAGGGTCCGTTTCCAGGGTGTGAAAACAGACTTGATTGAAAGCGCCAGGCCGTCCTACCTCTATATACGGAGTTGCCGGTGAAAGGGTCACAAGAAATCCGCTGGATGGGCTGATTTTTTTATGGCTGGAACTGGCGTCGGCCTGAACCGGCAGCCGCCGTGAGGAACTGAAACCGGGAAGGGCTGGACTGAGGACCACAGCCTTAGGGAGGGTGAGCGGGACGAGAGGGCCCGAGTTCTGTCGCTACCCCTGTCCGGGTCTTTGCCATGGACCTCTTTCCTGCAGGATTTTCCGGTACACTTCACACTGCCTGTAATTCTCCCGGCAGTAGCGCAGCAAGAGGCTTATTTTCATGCTGTCCATGTCGACGCAGTAGCAGTCCGGATGGGGATCGTCGATGAAGGGGCAAAGCGCGCCCGAAGCGCCACCCGAGCCCCCATATGGAAATGCGGTTCCTTGCACCTTACTCATGTGCCCCTTGACGAAGAGGAATACCGAGGGAATAGTGTAACCCCTCTTCTTCTTTCCTATCATATATACGCAACACACTATAAAAAGGTCACACAGAGTCCGGCGGAAACTGCTGTGGCCGCTGAGGACGGGGCGGCAAAAATATCTTCAGCGCAGCCTCTCAAACCGATTTAGCTCGATGGAAAACTGCAGTGCTATGCCGCCTCGATCTCTGTCGACCCTCTTGACCGTGGCCGGGCCCGCGAGAATGAGCTCCTCTTTCTGCTCGGTAGTGGCAGGGAGCAAGACCATTTCCACCAGGGCCTCGTCATTCTTTCGACAGGCGTCAAAGCCCGGGCTCATTACAAAGGCGCCCCCCTGGCACATGTCCGCCGTGGTGCCCCTTATTTCCCTGCATTTCCGCAGAATCCAGACTCTGGCCAGGGAGTTCAGCGGCAGCCTGATATGCTTTCTTCTCTCCCTCATCCCCGCTCTTCTCCTCAGGGGAAACCTCCCTTTCCCCGGAAGAACAGAGGAGCACAGTACTGACTCGCTGCCGGCACCCTGCAGCCAGCATGAGCGGTCCCCTGCTCCCTGTCCTGACCCCGAGGCTTCCTGCGCAGGGTCAAACTCGGTCTCGTGTAAGCCTGGTGCAGATGGGTACCCATCTGTTTTCGGCAAATCTTCTAACAGTGGCCGTTCTTGGTCTTATTACCTCCTCTCGGAAACTCGCCTCACCTATTCGTCGATTAAGGCGAGCAAACATAATTTAGCAATTCAGGACATACATTTCCCACGTAACCGTTGACTTCTGACTGGGGGAGAACCTGAGCCTCGTAACACTCATCAGGCGGAATCCTGCGGACTATCTGGCTGATAAAGGCACACAGGTGGTTCTTGGAGCCTGAAAGCAGATTTTCGAGGCGCTGTTCCAGGGGCTTCACGGGTGGTACGGGGTCCCCCGGGGGGGGAACACCCACTAGTCCGCATGGAAGAGTGTCTCCAGGGAGTTCATAAGGGGGATCATAGATAACTTCATTACAGTAATTGATGTCTAACATGTCCAGCTCTTCAATAAAAGCACCAACTTTCGCCGCATTAAGCTCATCTGTCGCCATCAGTATCAAAGCGGTATACTTGCCAAAAAAATACCCCGAAAAATAAGGATTGTTGAACTCACCGATGTTGCTCGGTAAGGTATCAGGGCAACCATCTACAGTCACTGTGTCAGGTTCCGGATCCTTTTCCGGGATGTTAAATTTATCGAACAAGTCATTTATCTGCTCCGTGTGCGTTTGTTCGGCCCCACAGGCGATGTTATAGAAAACAGGCATGTTTGGGTACATCTCGCCAAGC
>JBFFBS010000268.1:0-4884 GCA_041560295.1 Syntrophobacteria bacterium
AGTGGTCCTGGGAGTACCCGTTCGTCACGCCCATAGCCACAGTGGCCTCATTCACCTGGACGACTTCCGGGCCACCATGGAACTCACCATGGCGGTTCTGAAAAACCTGGACAATAAGATCCTTACGTCATTGTTGCCAGCGTAAAAACAATGTACAGCTAGTCTGCATTCTAAGGGGATAAGGACCATATAGGCGAGAGAAGCGGGAAAGGCGAGAAAGGGTTGATGAGGATGGCATTTCTCGCCTTCACCCATTCTTGCGGCTAAGCCGAGCGCATCACACTGGTTACCTAAAGACAAAAGATCGCGGCCCTAGATATGAACGACGATTTCGGTCGAATTCACCTAACCTCCGACCTCCCCGGTACCGGCGGTCGCATTAAAGAACAGCCGGAAGATTTCATAGTCGAGGAACTTCCCCTTTACGAGCCCGCTGATGAGGGAAATTTTGCCTTTCTGCTGCTGAAGAAAGTAAACCTCTCCACCCTGGATTTTGTCGCACTCATTCGGAAACACCTGGATCTTCGCGATGCGGAGGTGGGGTTAGCAGGGTGGAAAGACAAACGTGCCATAACCAGCCAATGGGTATCGGTCCCGCGCGACAAGGTAACAGCCAGTCGTCTGGGGCAACTCGCTGGGGATGGTATCCAGACTGTGGAGCAAAGACATCATTCCCACAAACTCCGAACGGGGCACCTCCTGGGGAACCGCTTTTCCATTCTTCTCCGGCAAGCAGATTCAGAGGCCGAGAACAGGGCCCAAGACATAATTCAACAGTTGCAAACACTTGGAATGCCAAATTTTTACGGGCCTCAACGATTCGGCGCCGCTGGCAACAACCCGGAGAAAGGACTGGCGTTGTTGCTGGGTCAATACCGCCTTCGCTCAGTGCGAAAGCGGAAGCTCCTGGTAAGCTCCTACAGTTCCTTACTTTTTAATCTGACCTTGAAAAAACGAATGGAACAAGATCTTTTTACGAAACTGCTTTCTGGTGACATTGCCAAAAAGCACGACACCGGCGGGATTTTCCTGGTGTCTGATCCGGAAAAAGAGCAGCCGCGGGCAGATAGGCTGGAGATAAGCGCAACCGGGCCCATCTGGGGCAAGAAGATGAAAAGGGCCGGAGATGCAGCAGCCGCCCTGGAAGAAAAAATCCTCAGCACTCAGGGACTGACGCCGGATGTTTTTCGCAAGCAACCGGGTAGTAGGAGATCTCTTCGCATAGCGCTCAAAGAGGTCAATCTGTCTCAGGAGAACGAGGGTTTGCGCTTGGAGTTCTTTCTACCCAAAGGCTCTTACGCCACCGTACTCCTCGATGAAATTATGAAAGCATGAGACGATCATGGCGATCGTCGATGTGGGATATGAGATGGGAAGAAGCCCCAAGTAATTAGGAAAGAATCCGGGCCCAAAGGGAACGGCTCAAGGTACAGGGCACAGGGCAGACGGCAAAAACAATAAAAAAAACTTATTCTCTCCTTATGCCTTGCGCCTTACGCCTTGTGCCTCAAACCTCTTTTGCCAACAAAGCCATTGAACTCTGATCTGGTCCTGGAGACCAGTTTTTCTTAGATAAAATAAACCATGTTAACGACTGACCAATGGCAAAAAAATATCATCGACTCATGGCGGCCTGGCTCGCTTATTCTCACCTCTGGAGGCCGTCTGGCGCGCCAACTTCAGCACCGCTATCGGCTCCAACAATTAAAGGAAGGTCATACTAGTTGGTGTCCTCTGGAAGTGAGGAGTCTGAATAGCTGGCTTCATCAAAGTTGGCAGGAATTGTGGGAAAGCAGAGCTCCCGCGGGTTCCTGGATGCGATTGCGTCTCTGGTATGAAATTATTCGCAATAATCCGCCGCCAGCTGATCTCCCTTTAGACTTTGCTCTCTGCCAGCTCCTGGATCAAACCTATGCGGTTCTTGTCCGGCACCGGCTCGATCCCACCGAAATCAGATTCCCCTCGCCACTGATTGCCTGGCGCCAGCACATTTGTCGAGAGTTCATTTCAGCTCTCAACGATGTAAAACGCTACCATCCCTCCGAGTTGCCCCTGAAGATCGCTGGGGCTGTCAATGCAGGTCGCTTATCTCTTCCCGACTCTTTGATACTGGCTGCTTTTGAGGCACCAGCTCCCATTGAAAATGATCTTTTTCGCACGCTCAGTCAGAAAGCGCGCGTCAATGTTTTCCCCTTACCCCAAGATAAAGCAACCAATGTCCATGCTGTTAACTTGCCGGAGCAGGAGCAGGAAATTTTGTATCTTGGACAGGCCCTGCTGGATTCCTGTCAGCAATTCAGACCGGGAGCTATCGCTGTTGTGGTACCCAACTTGGAAGTCTACGCTCCGCTTTTGAGGAAAACCCTGAACACGCTTTTGGGCCAGTCTTTAACTCCACAGGAAGAAACCTATAACAT
Organism: Syntrophobacteria bacterium; assembly: GCA_041560295.1. GTDB lineage: Bacteria > Desulfobacterota > Syntrophobacteria > BM002 > BM002 > BM002. The sequence continues at coordinate 2,418 of JBFFBS010000268.1, forward strand.
AACCTTAGGTAACCCGCTCTTGGAACATCCATTGGTGCAGGCAGCTCTTCTTCCATTCAGGTTGCTCGGGGAGGATGAAAAACGCCAGGTTTTCATCTCCCTTATCCTTTCACCTTATTACCGGACTTGGGCCAAGAACCGGAATCAACTGGCTCGACTAGACCGCCACTGGCGGGAATTGAGTCCGGAGGCAGATCTCGATTCTCTTTATGACAGAGCCCACAGTAGGGAGCCCGATTTAGCACCGTACTTATCACCGGAAGGAATTGAAGTGCGCCAGCTTTTGGCGCCATTTCAACAAAGTCGCTCACTGTCCGGTGCAAGGTGGACAGAGTTAGTGCAAAAACTCTGGGATTCTGTCCAATTTCCATTACTTGCTGACGAATCTGATCGGATAGCTTCGAACCACCTGCAAGCTGTTCTAGCCAACCTGGTCGCCGACCTCGGCTCCTGGAGCATGGATTGGCGTACATTTCAGGCATGCCTCCGACAGGCTCTCTCTGCCGAGATCTTTCAGGTAGGAGCCAGTGAGCAGGCTGGTGTCCAGATTATGGGACTCATTGAGTCCCGTGGTCTTGCCTTCCAGCGTCTCTTCCTTTTGGGTATGACCTCCACAGCGCTCCCTCAGCCTGTGAGGCCACTTCCTTTTTTGGACATAGAGGAGCGCAGACAAATACTCGGTGCCACCCTGAAGAGTCAATATGAGTTTGGCCACACTGCATTCCAGCATCTGCTCGCCGCGGCTCCTGAGATCATTCTCACCAAACCAGAAAAGGTAGACGGTGAACCGGTGTCTCCTACACCCTTCTGGCCGTCACCCTGGGAGTCTAAAACGGTAAATATCTGGATCAAGCCTGATGCTGCTTGGGCCAGGGCAGCCTGGTTGCGTTCCGCCTGGAGGGGCCTCACTCAGCCGCACTCGCAGGAAATTGAAGAAAAATCCTCGGCTGTCTCCATTCAATTACCGAAATCGCTCTCAGTAAGCAGTCTGGCTGTGGCTTTCCATTGCCCCTTCCGCTTTCTGATTGAAGAGCTGCTCGGACTGAAACCATTGTCTGAACCCATGGGAGGTCTCCGCCCCGAAAACCGCGGCCAGAGTCTTCACCAAGTACTGGCCTGTATTACGCGGAGGCTGAGGCCCCAGTATCAGGAAGGCGGTTTGGATTGGCAGCAGTTTTTCCCCGCCGCCCAGAAATGTGTTGATAAAGTTCATACCAGAGTTGCTGCACTCCCATCCTGGCAAGTGGAACGCCGCCGCTTATTGGGGGATAAACTCGGGTTACTTAGAATGTGGTTTCAGGAAGAGATCAACCACCATCAGGACGGTTGGCGCTGGCTGGTTGAGGAAGTTCCTTTCAAGGGGCTGCACGTGGAAGGCTGGCCCACGGCTCTCAGTGGTCGAATTGACCGCATCGATTTTCATCCCGAGGCCGGTCTCCTTTGCTGGGACTACAAGAGCGGCTCCAGCCCGAACTCTGCAGACGTTTTTAAATATCTTAGTGAGCCTCAGCTGCCTGCCTACTTGCTGGCTTTACTTCAGGGCCTGGTAGAAATTCCTGCCTATCCTCCCCTTCAGAACTACCACTTTCAGGCAGGCTACATAACACTCAAGTCAGAAAAAGACATCAAGTTAGACCGACTCCAAGCTGACGCGGAGCGCTGGCAGCACTTCTTAGAAACCTGGAAGGAACGGTTAGTTGAGCTTGGTCAACTGCTACAGCAAGGGTCTTTCGATGCTGATCCTATCCCCACTGCACCGGAGAGGAAGCGAGAGCAACTCTGCAATTATTGCGGCTTGCTAACCATCTGCAACAGAGGGGAGCTTACTGAAACAACCAAATAGGCAAATATCACTGTAAAAAGGGCTTTTTGCAGACGCGGGGACACGGAGAAAGAGAAGTACATAGAATCATATGGTAGACAAGATGATGAAGAGCTTTTCTCTAACAAATTCTAACTGCCTCGCCTCCTTGTCTCCACGTTGCTGGATGAAGTGCCGGTTGAAAAAACATTAATATTCAAGCTGCAAGCTGAAAGCTGATCGCTGACAGCTTCTAACGGACGTCCGACATAAGCAAATGCATTCTCTACCTGATGAAAAGATCCGAAATAGAGCCTTGGACATCAGCCGCAGTTTCCACCTGGAAGCACCGGCAGGTTCAGGTAAAACCTGGCTATTAACAGGCCGTTTCCTTGGGCTGCTCGGTGAGGTGGATCATCCTCATGAAATTCTTGCCCTTACCTTCACCAATAAAGCGGCCGGGGAAATGCGTGAGCGTATCCGTGAGATGTTGGACAGGGCGGCAGCAGGTGACACTCCACGATATCCTCAAGAAGAACCTCTCTTGCAAGCTGCGGTGCGTGCAAGCCAGCGTCAACCAGTTCACCGACTTGCGGCCCCCGATGGCTTACGAATCATGACCTTCCATGGCTTCTGCCTACATTTGGTGCAACGTGCTCCCCTTGA
>JBFFBS010000269.1:0-4851 GCA_041560295.1 Syntrophobacteria bacterium
GCTCATGCTCTCTGCCGCATCTCGAGGTGCGGTGATTTTGCCCCCAGTCCCGGCCTTCTATCACAAACCCAAGACAATTCTGGACCTCATCCACCACACCGTAGGGAAGGTGCTTGACTGCTTCCGCATTCCCCATGAGCTCTTCCGGCGCTGGGGAGGAGCTGGAGAACAATAGAAATAGAAACGGCGACACGGTGACGGGGAGAGACGGCGAAAGAAAGAATGACCTCCTCTCTCCGCATCGCCGTTTCGCCCAGTCCCCGTATCGCCTACTTTGGTCGACAGATACATGCGATCGAGCACAGGGGTCTGTTTAGAGCACTCACCTTGTCGTTTAGTGTTTAAATGCCCTCTGGCCAGTAAAGATCATGGTGGCCCCCGTCTCGTTACAGGCTTCGATCACCTCGAAGTCCCTCTGCGATCCTCCCGGCTGCACCACTGCACTAATACCCTCTTTGAGGCCAACATCGACGCCATCCCGAAAGGGAAAGAAGGCATCAGAGACCATGGTGGAGCCAATGAGGTCACCTTTGGCTTCTCGAGTGGCAGCATCAATTTCTTCTTTGAGCGCCTGGTCGCGCTCACCTTGGGCGATGGCGAGTTCGAGATCTTTGTAAGGGATGCCATGCTTTTCAAAGCACAGCCGATCGGCATATTTGGTATAGGCTTTAAACACAGCAATTTCCGCCACACCCACCCGGTCCTGCTCACCGGTGCCGATGCCAACGGTGCATTCATTTTTTACATAAAGGACCGAGTTTGAGGTTACCCCCTGCTCTATGCTCCAGCCAAAGAGAAGGTCTCTGAGTTCTTCCTCGGTGGGTGGACGCTTAATCTTGTAGGTTTTACCCTGGTAGGTAGTTTCAGCGGCTTTAAAGTCCTCTACACTGAGGACGGCGTTGAGGGGTGATTGCTGGACAATGACACCGCCATCCATCAGAGATTTGAATTCCAAGAAACGGCTCGTGCGGTAGTCGGTGAGCCGATCCATGCGGGCAATCTGGATAATCCTGAGATTAGCGCGCTGCTTGAGAATTTCCACCGTGCCTGCTTCATAATCCGGCGCTGCCACCACTTCCAGGTAGTTGGCTGCCACCAGTTCCGCGGTAGCCTTGTCCACCGGTTGATTGAACACCACGCAGCCGCCGAAGGCTGCAATACGGTCGGCCATATTGGCACGGTCATAGGCTTCGGCCAGGCTGTCGCCATGGGCGGCGCCGCAGGGATTGTTGTGCTTGAGAATCACCGCCGCTGGCCGGGTGTCCAGGTACCTGAGAATATTAAGACCGTTGTCCAGGTCAGTGAGATTGGTCTTGCCTGGGTGCTTGCCGGCCTGCAGCATTTCAGCTTCGGTGATACTGCTTACCAGTGCCATGCCGGGTTCGATAAAGCGGCAGTCCCCGAGGATGAGGTTACCGTCCACCAGTTCGTAGAGGGCAGCTTCCTGTCCGGGGTTCTCACCATAGCGCAGCCCCTTTTCGATAAGCTCGCCGGTCTTGTCGTCAGGAATCTTCCAAGCACGTTTGCGATAGGTGAGGATCTGTTCGCCGAAAGCGATGGTCATTGTTTCGGGGAAGTGATCCTCCATGACCGTCCTGTACATTTCCTTGAGTTCTGCCATACTGGACCTCCTTGTTGGCAAGCGTTCAGCAACGAGCTGTCAGCTTTCAGTAAAGAATAAAGAAAAGACTTAAAAGGTATACATTGCGACTTTCAAATCAGTAGCCCTCTCCCGTCAAGGGGGAGGGCATTCCCTGGATTTCCGGATGTACGCTCGTTAGGGTGGTAACACCTGCGGTGCAGTTTTGGCATTTCATGCAGCAGTATGGTAACTGTAAGCCAGAAAAGAAAAATGGCCAAGAGAAAAGTTTACCCGCTCTCTTGGCTGGTATGGTTGACCGCGATATCATATCCATGGTAGATACGCCACATACAAGGGATAATAGACGAATGGCGTGTTTGCTCAGTCGGCTGTTAAAAAAGCGTGGAAACGTATCGAAACGTCATACCGGACGAGACGAAGTCGAGATCTTGGGTTCGACAGGCCGTTCGACAGGCTCACGGTCCTGAGCAAAGTCGAGGGACTCACCACCCTGAGCACAGTCGAAGGGGTATCCAGTAGGATATTGTTTTTTCTAGATTCCGGATAGTCGCTTCGCGACTTCCGGAATGACGGACATGGTGTTCGCACTCAAGACACCGAGTTCTTGAGCTGGTTGCTGTCCGCTGCTTACTGGCTGCTGTTGTTTTTGGGAACCTTTGGCGGCCCGAGTGGTCTCTATGGGTAAGTTTCCTTAAAGGAAAATGTGTTAATGAAATATAGTAGCAAATTTCTCGTCTTTGTGCTCATCATTCCCCTTCTGTTCACCGCTGCCGGTTCAGCCGCGGAACCAGCCAAGAAGGTGGCCATACTCCCCTTTGAGATCAATGCGCCGGAAGATCTCAGCTATTTGAGAGAGGGGATTATGGACATGCTTGCCAGCCGGATATCCTGGGAGGGCAAGGTAGAGGCCATTGAAGAGCAACTGGTGAAGAGTGCTCTGGCGGGGCGCGAGGGCGCCATGAATGAGGCCGCCGCCCGCGAAGTGGGGACGACCCTTGGAGCTGATTACGTCCTTTTTGGCAGCCTCACGGTGTTCGGCGAAAGCGTCAGTATCGATGCCAAGATGATTGCTCTCAAAGAGGAGAGGCCTCCGGTGAGCGTCTATGCCCAGACCAGAGGGATGGGTGAGGTTATTCCCCGGATCAATGACTTTGCCCAGGATATCAACAACAAAATCTTCGGCAGAGGCCCCGCACGTGCGGCACCACCACCATCTCAGCCCCGCTTTTCCAGGGCGCACCCGGAAACAATCATGAGCGGACCGGCTCCGAGCGCTCCTGCTCCTCGGGAAGGGGGCAGCTTCGTGCAAATGGAGTCGGGCAGGGAAGCCGGTTCAGATGTTTTCCGGAGCCAGAAGCTCTCTTTTCCCGCGCTTGGCATGGACGTGGGTGATCTCGACGGCGACGGCCGCCCGGAAATTGTGGTGCTGTCCAAACTCAAGGAAGTAATCGTCTACCAGTGGGATCAGGGGAGGCTCAGCAAGCGCGGCTCCTTTCAAGGGGAAACGCATGATCACTTGGTCTGGGTGTGCCTGGTGGATGCCAACCATGACGGCAAGGATGAGGTGTATGTCAGCAACCTGCGCGGCCAGAAACTCTCCTCCTACGTGCTGGAGTGGCGGGGAGACAGGCTGAAAGAACTGGCCACAGGGATCGAGTGGTACTTCAACCGCCTCACTGTCCCAGGCAAAGAGTCCATTTTGCTGGGGCAGAAAAAGAACCTGGAGGACATTTTCATACCGGGCGTTTACCACCTCCAGTTCGCCAACGGCTCCTACCAACCCTTGGAAGGCATAAGCCTTCCCCGCCGGGCCAATATTTTCAATTTCACCCAGGGAGACTTGGACGGTGATGGCAAGCCGGAAACGGCTTTCATCGGTCCAGAAGAGCGTCTCTACCTGATTGATGACGACGGCACCCGGCTCTGGCAAAGCAGGGAGTATTATGGGGCCACTGCCAATATTCTCGAGGGCAAGGACCCAACTAGTGGCTCAACAAGAGTACCAGGCGGTGGTGGGGCTACCGATGACGATGAGGTGGAGACCTATTACATTCCCTCGCCCCTCATCCTGGTGGATCTGAACAGCGATAAGCAGTTGGAGCTCCTGGCCAACCGGAATATTTCATTGGCCTCAAGGGTTCTTTCCAGACAACGGAATTTTTCCGACGGCGAAATCCAATCTCTGGCCTGGGTCGGGGACAACATATTGCCCCAGTGGAAAACAAGGCCGCTCCGCGGCATGTTGGTAAGTTACCGTCTGGCAGATGTGGACGGTGATGGCCAGGACGAGCTGGTGGCAGCGGCGGTTCTGCAGAGAGGAACCTTCAAGAAAACCAAGAGCATGATCTACGTCTACGACCTCGATCGGGTCCGGGCGCTGAGCGGCAAGACCAGTGCCCCGGGAATTATTGAGTCCAATATGTAAACAAATGGAGTGTTGGAGTAATGGAGTAATGGATATTTCGAATTGAAAACAATAAAATACCTCCCTAACCTAGCTCCCTAATAATCAATTACGCAATCTAAAATCTGCAGTCTGACTTCTGACTCCATCCTTCATGCTCTATGCCCTATGCCATCCCACATCTCACATCTCACATCCCACATCACTGAATCCCATATCCCCAATCCGCAATCCCAAACTGGGAACCCGCCCGAAGGGTGGGAGTCCGAAGGACAAATCCGCAATAAAAAAACCCCAGGGGCGGGTAGCCCCCGGGGCTGTTAGTGTCCTCTAAGGGTCAAACTTCCTTAGAATTTGAAGTCGAGGCCGAGGCCAAGGTGGAAGGCATCGTCACCGGAGTTGCTTGCAGTGGTACCGGCAACTCCATACCCGTCTTCGGCAAACATGTAAGCACCGATCAGGGTCATGGAGAGGTTGTCGTAGATTTTCTGGGTAAGGCTGGCATCTACTTCAATACCGATCTCGTCTTCATCCTCGCCCGCTACGGTGCGATCCTCCATCATGCCGACGTAGTAAACATCGAACTTAATTGTGGTGGTATCAGTCGGCTTAAGATCGGCGCCGACATTAATCGCATACATGTTGCTGGGCTTATTCTGACCACCGATCTGGGATAGATTGGCATTTCTGTCATAGCTGTAACCATCACTGATGATCTCAGCCCAACTCATGGTTGCACCTGACATTACCTGGAAGTCCTCGTCGAGATCTCCTTCCTTGTCGCCACTGGCCATGAAGGCCCGAGCTCTGATGGTCGCCATATCCAGGGCAAAGTTGACCCCGA
>JBFFBS010000270.1:0-4834 GCA_041560295.1 Syntrophobacteria bacterium
GTTGGCCCTTGATCAGGTTCAGGTGGACTTTGTCACCACGGAATCCCGGCAAGCCGGCTCCCACGGTGTCCTGGCAGCAGCACTTCCCAAAAGTGTTTTGGATCCTTTGCTGGCCGCGCTCAAGGAAGTCAACATCGAGCCCGAGGTAGTTGACCTGGACGGAAGCAGTTTGACTTTTATTGCTCGCGAACTGAAAGCTCACCTCCCAGAGCGGACAGTGATTCTGGATATCGGTCATCACAAGACCAATCTGCTTTACCAATTCCAGGGTGTGGACACCTATCTACGCTCATTTATGACCGGTTGTGCTCACTTCTCCAAAAAAATTGCTGAAGATTTGGGGGTCTCAGTGGATGAGGGTATGGAGCGCCTCAAGGCCGCTGGGATTGATCAGGAGGCAAAATCGCCCGAGCACTCTTCCATTCGTGAAGTTATGATGAACGAGGTTGAGTCACTGGCCCGTGAAATAGAATTTTCATTGACGGCAGCCCAGGTGCAAGAACGAGAGGTGGGGCCGGAGTTGGTGATTCTAAGCGGCGGCGGCTCCCTCATAGAAGGCATGGCGGGGGCTTTGGAAAAGGCTCTCGGGGTTGATGTACGCTGCCTCAGTGACCTGGAGGAGCTGACTTTTCTCGGCCAATTTGGCGAACAATTCACGGCTGCACCATTATTTTCGGTGGCAGCTGCTTTGGCCCTCAAAGGTACCAGTCGAAAGGTAGGGTTCAATTTTCAGGCTGAAGAGGTGAGAAGCCAGAACCCGCTGGTCAAGTGGAGACAGCAGTTGAGTTACGCTTTAGTGGCCTGTGCACTTGTGGCTTTTGCCTGGCTCAGCTCGGTGGGGGTGGATATTTATGCCAAGAAGCGAAGGCTAGCCAATCTCAACCAGAGTGTTGAGGCAGTGTTTCGCCGTACTGTCCCCAAATACAAGGGATCTGTTCAATCGTCGCAATATGCCAGCATTGTCAAAACCAAGATCAATGAATTGGGTCAGTCGGTAGCTCTTTTTGGTGAAGAGGGGAGCTATCATTCGGCCGTGGAGTTACTGCGGGTTATCAGTACAGCAATCCCGGCGGACCTTAATGTGACCATAAGTCTTCTGACAGTAGACAATCAGCGTGTCCGCTTGAGTGGGCAAGCAGACGCGTTCAACACCGTTGACGGAGTGAAAAACCGGCTAACAGCGTTGGACAATTTTGACAAGGTGACTATCACTGGTGCGACAGCGGCCAAAGATGGAAAGGGGGTGCAGTTCGGCTTGGAACTGAACCGCCATCAGCTCGCCGGGGAAGGGTCATGACAAGGCTCAATCAAAGACAACTGATCTGGATTGCAGCTACCGTGGTGGTACTCCTTGCGGTGAGCCAGTGGCTGATACGCCCTATTTTTAGACAAAGATCAAAGTTGGCGATAAATATCCAACGGAGCGAAAAGCGTTTACAGGAACTCGTTCGTCTGGAGCAGCTGTACCGGAAGATGCAGGTAGAAAATATTCGAGTTGAGAAGAACTTGCGCAACCGGAAGCAGGATTTTACCTTATTTGCATTTCTGGAGGGGCTGGCCGGCCGCGATGGGATAAAAAAGCAGATCGAATTCATGCGGCCCTCTGTGAAATCACTCGGTGACATGCATCAGGAAGAACAGGTTGAAATGCGGCTGAAGGGGGTGTCACTGGATCGGCTGATACCTTACCTCTACCATATTGAGGCTGCACCAGAACAAGTGCGCATCAGGAGACTTACTATCCGACCACAACAGCGGGATAAATCTCAGCTGGAAGTGACCCTGGTGGTGGTAACTCGTAAACTGAGTAAACCACCCCGGGTGATGGGCAGCAAGGAAGCGTAGGGTAAGGAAGCTGGTAGTAGGGACTAAGCACTAGGAACTAGAGGTATTGGTAACGAGTGTATGGGCGGGAATTACCCCGCCCGTTGAGGTTTATAGGTCGGCTCTTAAACATGAAACGGGTAGTGACAAAGAGAGCGCTGGGCTATTTTCTCTGGGGACTTGTTCTTGCTGGGATCCTCATAGTCTGGAAGTTCCCCTACCAGAGCTTGCAAAATAGGTTGGTTGCTACTGCCAGTGCGCAGTTGGGTGTGAAGTTTGAGATCACCGATATGTCCCCTGCGTTTCCATTCGGATTGAAGCTGGAAAAATGTGCTGTGAGAACAATGGAACCGGAAAGCAAATCCTTCTTTGAAGCAAGCCAGGTGCGCTTGCGCTTTAAGGTTCTGCAATTGCTCAGAGGAAGTCTGGCCTTCACCCTGAGCAGTCAGGCTTATGGAGGCACGCTGTTCGGGGACGTTCGTTTAACTCCATTTTATGATGCCCGAAACTACCAGCTAAGAGTGCGGGGGCAAGAGATCCAGCTGGAAGGTCATTCCTTCTCTCCATTGCTTGGCCGACAGGTCTCCGGGAAGATTTCCGGGGATCTCAACTTGAAAGGACCCCTTGGCGATCTTGTCAATGCGAGCGGCGATGGAGAATTCCAGCTTGAAGAGGGCAGCTTTCCCATAGACTCAGTTTATTTGAGAATCAGAACCCTGGAGGGACTCGAGGTGTCTGCTACCATGGAACTCTCTGGTGGGAGTCTGGAGATTACCGAGTGCGAGTTTAAAGGGCAAGGTTTCCAGGGAACTGTGAGTGGCAAAGTCATGCTTCAGCCCCGGCTGTCTGATAGCACTTTGAACCTGGCAGGAGAGGGTCAGCTCGATGGTGACATGGTGAACCTTCCCGCAGATAAAAGCCGGGTGGCGGCAGCCTTTCTCAATCGGGGCAAGCCTCTGCCTTTTAAAGTGCGAGGAACCGTGGCTCAACCCGAGCTGCGGCTCTTTTAGCTGTCAGCGCTCAGCTTTCAGCCAGTATAGAGCATGGGGAGATAATTTCGAATTGCGAATTTCGAATTGCGAATGCGAATTTTTCTTGCGGACGTCGCATTTTGAAATCCGAAATGCCCAATAATCTTCCCCCAAACCCCATGCCATCTCTGCCCGCTGCCCGCTTGCCCTAAACTTGGTGAAGGGCTGCCTACTGATACCCAAACTCTTTCAGTGCCCGGGGATCTTTTCGCCACTTTTTCTGAATACGGACCCACAATTCCAAAAAAACCCTAGAGCCAAGTAACTTTTCAATATCTAAGCGGGCTTGTTTGCCAATCTCCCGCAGCATGGAGCCTCCCTTGCCAATAACAATACCTTTCTGGGAAGATCTCTCAACGTGAATATCAGCCTGAATGCGGATGAGATTCTTTTGCTCATCTTCTTTAAAGGAGTTTATGGTTACTGCCACGGCATAGGGGATTTCCTCGGAGGTCAAGTGCATGATCTTTTCCCTAATTATCTCAGCGCAGAAAAACCGTTCGGGTAGATCCGTCAGGGTATCTTCCGGGTAGTATGCAGGCCCCGTAGGGAGGAGAGGGATAATCTGGGCTATCAGATCATCGATTCCTGTGCCATATAAGGCAGAGATATGAGCCGAGCCTTTAAATTCATGCAAACCCTGAAAGCGCTCAACAATACGAGCTAGGGATTCCTCTGAGACCAAATCTATCTTGTTTACCACCAAAAGAGTCTGGGTTTCCACGTTTTGGAGAGCCTCAAGCACACGCTGGTTGCTTTGATTGCTTGGTGAGTGGGCCTCCACCAGAAAGAGAATCAAATCAACTGTTGCCAGCGTTGCTAGGGCGGTGCGAACCATGGCAAGGTTGAGATTGCCCCTGGCCTGGTGAATTCCAGGGGTGTCCAAGAAAATCATTTGGAATCCAGGATTGGTTTTCACTGCCAGAATACGATTTCTGGTTGTTTGGGGTTTGGGAGATATGATGGCGAGCTTCTCTCCTATGAGCTGATTAAGCAGGGTTGATTTGCCCACATTAGGCGCACCGATTATGGAAACGAAACCGGACCTGAATCCATTACTCATTTATCATCTCACATTGCGTATTTATAAATAGAGCGCTGGCGCGGCATTAGGCAGGAGGAGCGGCCGTTCAAGGCATGGAGCCTAGGGGGGCAATTTCGAATTGCGAATTTCGAATTGCGAATTTCAAAATCAAGAATTCGAATTGTGTCTTTCCTCCATGCTCTATGCTCTAGGCCCTGAGTCCTCCAACCCCCAGCATCCTCTCGGTTTTTCGCCAGCTGCTGATAGGCATTCTAGCAACATATAATCTATCGAGCAATGGTATCGTTTTTGCATTACATCGAGTGACCAATGAGCAGATGTATTACAAAGCTTTAGCCCGGATGTTTCATGAATGACTTGCTGCGACCACGGATATGGCCATCCTTCCTGGCGTCCTCGGGTGTTGGCCCCTGCGACCTACCGTTCAGGTAAGGAAACCAATCCCGCGGTACCGCGGTACGAGTTGCCAGGTGGCACGCCCATCTAATTGGCGCTCGCTGCGCTCCGCTCAGTCCCGCAAGCGGGTTCCCAGTTTCGTGCTCTCGCGACAGCAATTCATGAAATATCCGGGCGTGGGATGGCGATGACTGAAACTGCCGAGGCGAAGGAGATACCGTACTTTATTAAAGTTGCTGGCTGTAACAACTGCAAAGTGTTTAAGTCGTACACTTCCTTGAGTGGGACTGAGTACGGTCACGATCATGAACTCCATGCCAAGTGCGTGCATATGGGTTGTGATGGTTACGGCCACAATATTTTGGCTCCATTTATCACCCCAAGGGAATATCTGCGCATCGGCCTTAATACTGGACTGCGCAAACAGGCGGTTGCTAAAACCAAGAAGGTTATTGCCCGTTTCGGTGAGTTCTATGATCACCGAGGCAGGCTAAAGCCCTGGGTGGTTAAAACCCTTTCCAAAAAAAAGAACAACGCA
>JBFFBS010000271.1:0-4786 GCA_041560295.1 Syntrophobacteria bacterium
GACTTTCCATCTTCGATATTGAGGTCAATGAGTATGTTCTCGCCTGCCCCGGTGGTGATGAGTGGCTCCAAATCCCTCGTTTGCAGAATCAGGGGTATGGGATCGACCTCGGGACCATAGAATACTGCTGGGGTCAAGGCCTGGCGCCGCAGGGAGCGGGCCACACCTTTGCCGGTTTCTGTTCGTGATTGCGCGGCAAGCGCTACCGTTGTCATGTTTCCTCCTCTATTCTTGGTCAATTAGTCAATTAGCAAATTGGTCAAATCGTGACACTATAACCAATGGAATAACTAATTGTCTAATCAACTAATGTCCATCCGGCAATCCGAGATTCCCGGATGGAGCTGTCAGCGTTCAGCAATCAGCGGTCAGTTTAATGAATTGTGTTTACATGTATTTCGCTGATGGCTGAGTGCTGATAGCTGATCGCCTTCATATGAAAATTTACGTTTTTGGATGAGGACTAACTAATTCCCTCATTAACTAATTCGCCAATTGACTAAACAAAGAGCGAACTCACCGAGTCATTCAGGTGGGTCCGCTTGATGGCCTCACCCAGGAGATTAGCTACGGTGAGGACCTTGATCTTCTTGGAACCCTTGGTCTCAGGCTGTAGGGGGATGCTGTCAGTGACTATTAAGTTCTCGATTGCAGATTCTTCAATCCTCCCAATTGCATTGCCTGAGAGCACCGCATGGGTGCAGCAGGCATTGATTGAGCGAGCGCCGTTTTCGGCCAGAGCTATAGCCGCCTCGGTGAGGGTTCCCCCTGTGTCCACCATATCATCCAGAATAATGGCCGCCTTGCCCTCGACCTCACCAATGATATGCATGGCCTTCACCTTCTGGTCTTCATCCCTGCGTTTGTCGATAATGGCAAGGCTGGCATTCAGCCTCTTGGCAAAGGCACGAGCCCTTTCCACGCCGCCGGCGTCCGGAGAGACAATGACCAGGTCACTGTTAAAGTATTGTCTGATGTACTCCAGCAGCACGGGTGCAGCGAAGAGGTTGTCAACCGGAATGTCGAAAAATCCCTGAATCTGATTGGCGTGCAGGTCCAAGCAAATCACCCGATGTCCACCGGCCACGGTGATCAGGTCGGCAACCAATTTGGCGCTGATGGGTACTCTGGGCAGAATCTTTGTATCCTGGCGAGCATAACCATAGTAAGGTAAAACCGCAGTGATTCTCCACGCTGACGCCCGCTTGAGCGCATCCATGAGCACTAATAATTCCATGAGATTATGGTTCACGGGTGAGCAGGTGGATTGCATGACGAAAACGTCCCTGCCACGCACGTTCTCACCAATTTCAACCATAATTTCACCGTCGCTGAAGGTCTTAACTACTGCCTTGCCCTGGGGAATCTGAAGATGCTGGCAGATCTTAGCCGTCAGCTCCGGATTGGAATTACCGCCAAAAAGTTTCAGTCGGTCCAATATCATAATCAAGAACCAAAATCCGATATTTCTAGACCGGTCACAAGGCCAAAAATTAAACCACAGAAACCAGAGAGCAGCGGAGCCGTTAATAAATTCGAAATCCTAAATCCGAAGCACGAAACAAATCCGAAATAAAAATGTTCAAATGTCTTTAACATCTTGATACTCAAGAGATGTTTCGCAATACATTGTTTAGATCATTTGAATTTCGAAAATTTGAAAATTGTTTCGGATTTCGACATTCGGATTTCGGATTTTCTCTGTTCTATGCCTTTCGTGTTCTCTGTGGTTAACCCCACGTGATCAAGCTCGGTATATTGCTTACACAAACTTGCTGGTCAGCAGAGTCGTGGTGTCCAAAGTATGTGCCACAAAGCTGGTGCTATCGTCTCTACGGCAGAGCAAATCATGGCCGGCACGAGCCTCTTCCTCTGAGCCAAACAGGCCAACAAGAGTGGGCCCACTCCCTGTCATCGCAACTGCCTTGGCATCAGCTGCCAGCAGTATTTCTCTGAGATCATGGAGCTGTGGATAGTGACCAAAAACCAGTGGTTCAAAATCATTGACCAGCAGAGGAAGCAAATCCTCGAGGGTTGGTTGTCGCCGGTCCAAGAGTCTCTGGTGGGAAGTGGTCATTTCTCCCGCAGAAGTGTCTCCAAGAATGTTGAATTTAGACCCATTTGGACCGGTTGTCAATGTCAAATTCTCGTAAGCCCAATGGGTTGAAACCTGAAAATGAGGGTGCATCAATACTGTCCAGAATGTCGGCACGTTGTTTATAGGAGTGAGGCGATCGCCGATCCCTTCGGCCATTGCCCACCGCCCCAAGAGAAAAAATGGCACGTCTGCTCCCAGCTTCACTGCCAGTGGGTGCAAGTCCGGAACCGCCAACGGGCTACCCAGCAGTTGGTTAACTGCAAGCAGGGTTGTGGCCGCATCACTGCTACCACCTCCAAGTCCCGCACTCACCGGAATACTCTTCTTCAGCTCGATCCTGACTCCCTCATCTCGCTGGCATTGATCGAGGACAAGCTGAGCCGCACGGTACACCAGGTTCTGTGCGTCTGTTGGTAGATCGCTGTTTGGGCAGCTTAATGTGACACCCCGTGAGCCCAGCTCGAGCCGCAGTTCGTCATAAAGGCTCACCGGAACCATGAGTGACTGCACATTGTGGTAGCCGTCCGGACGCTTGCCAAGGACCCGCAAGCCGAGATTAATCTTGGCAGGAGCCCCCGCAGTGATCACGGCAGCACTACTTGGCTTTTTGGACATAGCGCAGCCGCAAATCGTAAAGGATATGCTTGACGAGATTCTCTTCATCCGAGGTGAGGTTGCCTCGGGTTTTCTCTTCCAGCATCGCTATCAGATCAATGGTCTGTTTGGCCATGATCAGGTCTTCCTGCTGCTTGCCCGTGGCCGGATCCGGGACCTCGCCCAAATGAAGCAAGGTCGAGGTATTGAGGGAAAAGATGAAAGTGGAAAAGTTGATTTCCGGAAGCGGCATTTGTTCGGATTCTTCTGCCGCCGCTTCGGGCTCGGCTTTTTCTTCCTCCTCGGTCCCAGATTCTGGACTTTCTTCCTTTTCTTCGGCCGGTGCTTCGTCCTTGGGCTCGCCCTCCTCGGTAAAGTGACGGCGATCCTTTATCACAAAACCTTTGCCTTCAATTTCTTCATCAGACATTTTACAATTACCCCCGCTCTCTATAAGAAAGTCTTGGCAATTTAACCAGTTGTTATCTGGATACAATCTTTTCCTACCGACACGGAGACGCGGAGAGACGGCGATCAACTACAATTCATTACTTATGCCCAACATATCTCCCTGTCGTTGTCACACTTCTTGCTGAAGCTGTTTACGTTGTCCTGCTTTCTCAGCGTCGTCGCATCACCGCGTCAGTATTCTCAGAGCTTCAACTTCTGGACAGTCATAACATTCGCTAAACCTAGGAGCTCCTCCTGAACTTCCGGGGGAACCTCGGTATCCGTTCTCATGACTATAATGGCCTGCCCCTGCTCCATAGCCTGCCCCACATCCATGGTGGCGATGTTGATGCGGTGTTGCCCGAGGCGGGTGCCAATGGCGCCGATGGTCCCGGGCTTGTCTATATTGTAAATGAGCAAGAGATGACCCTCAAGGGGGGCCTCCAGACGGAAATCATTTATCCGGACGAGGCGAGGGTCCTGTTTGCCGAAAGTGGTCCCCGAAACCATGTTCTCATGCTTCGTGGTCTTCAGCCTGACAGTGATAAGGCTGGTGAAGTCCTCGGCCTCGCTACGCTTGGACTCACTCATCTTGATATCTCTTTCTTTGGCAAGTACGGGTGCATTAACGAAGTTCACCTCATCGCCTACAATGGGGGCCAGAATTCCCTTGGTAAGGGATACCGTGAGTGGTACCGTATCGTGTTTGGCCAGTTCACCGATGTAGTCCACAGCCACCTCCAGGATGCCACCTTTCGTGATTTGGCTAAGCAGGCTGCCCAACTTCTCGGCTAGGGTCAGATAGGGCCTGATCCTGATCAGCACTTCCCCGTCCACGGATGGAACATTCACCGCGTTGCGGACAGTGCCGGTCTTGAGGTAATCAATGATCTGGTTGGCCACTGCCACCGAAACGTTCTCCTGAGCCTCATCAGTGGAGGCACCAAGATGCGGGGTGGCTATGACGTTGTCCATATCCAATAGGGGGCTGTCGCCCGGGGGCTCCTTCTCAAAGACATCCAAGGCAGCTCCCCCAACCCTACCTTCTTGAAGGGCCTGGAGGAG
Source organism: Syntrophobacteria bacterium (assembly GCA_041560295.1). Taxonomy (GTDB): domain Bacteria; phylum Desulfobacterota; class Syntrophobacteria; order BM002; family BM002; genus BM002. The sequence continues at coordinate 4,208 of JBFFBS010000271.1, forward strand.
ATCATTCTCGTTGACGATTCCGCCCCGGGCGCAGTTGACCAGAAGAACGCCCTTTTTCATCTTGTCAAAGCACTCTTTGTTGATCAAATTACGCGTCTCTGGGGTTATGGGGGTGTGCACGGTGATGCAGTCGGAACGGGCAAGGAGCTCCTCGAAACTGACCGATTCAACTCCTATTTTCTCTATAGACTCTGGAGGGATATATGGATCGTACGCTATGATATTCATCTTCATGCCCCGGGCCCGGTCAGCAACGATCCTGCCGATTCTACCGATGCCCACAACACCCAGGGTCTTGTCGAACAGTTCTTTGCCCCGAAATCGCTTCTTTTCCCATTTGTAGGCTCGCATGGATGCAGTGGCCTGGGGGATGTTGCGGCTGAGGGCCATGAGCATGGCCACTGCATGCTCGGCCGTGGTGATGACGTTACCATCGGGGGTATTCATTACCACAATGCCCCGTTTACTGGCGGCTGGGATGTCCACATTGTCCAGACCTATGCCGGCCCTGCCGATGACCTTGAGCCGGTCCGCGGCCTCTATGACCTCTTCGTTCACCCTGGTTCCACTGCGGATCAC
>JBFFBS010000272.1:0-4781 GCA_041560295.1 Syntrophobacteria bacterium
CTGGCACTTCGAGCGCAGAGTATGGAACCGGAGTTTTCGCCGTATCGCCGGGGTGGACGAAGCGGGCCGGGGCCCGCTTGCTGGTCCGGTTGTGGCGGCGTCGGCGGTGTTACCCTACGGCATAGACCTCCCTGATGTTCGTGACTCCAAACAGCTCACCCCCACTCAACGCCAGGAATGCTACGACAGAATCCACGCAGTGGCTATCGCTATCGGTATCGGGGAGGTGAGTGCTGCCGAGATTGACCGCACCAATATCCTGGCAGCAACTTTGGAGGCCATGCGGCGGGCTGTAGCACAGATCGATCCCCTTCCCGACTTCGTCATAGTGGACGGCCCCTGGGAAGTGCCCATCCAACTACCACAGCAACCTCTCAAACGAGGAGATCAGTTAAGTATCTCGGTTGCAGCCGCATCTATTGTCGCCAAGGTGCACAGGGATACGATTATGGTTGCTCATCATGAGAGGTACCCTCATTACAACTTCGCCCGCAATAAGGGCTACGGCACGAAGGAGCACCGCGCAGCCCTCGTTCGTTATGGCTCCTGTCCACTGCACCGGCAAACATTTCGTGGGGTTCGCTCCAGTAATGTAAACCCAAGCTCTGCTTGATCTTATCTTAGGCAAACGAAGAACATTGAAACAATCATCATGCATCAAGACAGTAAACAAACGCGACGTCGGTCCAAAGCCCACCTGCTTCAGGGCTATGAAGGTGAGCAACTTGCTCTCCTTCACTTGAAGCGCTTGGGGTACCGCATTATCTGCCGGAACTATCGCTGTCCCCTCGGTGAGATTGACATCATCGCCCAACACCGGGACGTTTTGGTTTTTGTGGAGGTAAAGTCCCGCCGAAGTCAGACTTTTGGTTCCCCCAAGCAGGCTATTACACCTGCCAAACAGCACAAACTGAGCCAAGTGGCATGGCATTACCTGCAGAAACACGACCTTACCGAGGCAAAGGCAAGATTCGATGTGGTCACCGTCAGCAGCATAGAAAAATCACCGCAATTTGAAGTCATCGAAAACGCCTTTGAGTCAACATATTAGAGCTGTCAGCGGTCAGCTATCAGGGATCAGCTCATAGTTCTGGGTAGGTCGCATAGACTGAGAGCAATGTGGCGCAGGGCATAAGGCACGAGGTTTTGTATTTTGTATTAAAAAGAAATCATCGTGCGCCTTGAGCCTTACGCCTTGTGCCTAAATCCCTGACTTTGTTTACTGCTTACCACCTACCTAAGGGATACGACACCATGCCTTCGAAGATAGGGGTTCTTTACATAGTGGCAACACCCATCGGCAACCTGGAGGATATTACTCTGAGGGCTCTGAGAATTTTGCGTCAGGTTGATCTAATCGCCGCGGAGGATACGCGCCACAGCCGAAAACTATTAACCGCTCACGACATTCATCGTCCCCTGATCAGCTACCACGAACACAACGTGCGTACCCGGGGCCCCCACTTAATACGCCAACTAATGAACGGAAAGTCGGTGGCTTTGGTTACCGATGCCGGCACTCCGGGTATATCTGACCCAGGGATTGACTTGGTCCGTCTAGCAGTGTCTCAAGATATTCAGGTGAGCCCCATTCCCGGACCCTCTGCGGTCACTGCGGCCCTGACTGTTGCCGGGCTTTCCATGCAACCTTTTCTTTTTTTGGGCTACCCTCCAAATCGTCCTGCTGCCCGCCGTACATTTTTCACCACCTATGCTCTGGCCGAGGAGACTCTGATTCTCTTTGAATCACCCAGAAGACTTGGCGGTTGTCTGAAAGACATGAGGAAGATTTGGGGCAATAGGAGAGTGGCTGTAACTCGGGAGTTGACCAAAATCCACGAAGAGGTTTTTCGGGGAACCCTGGAAGAGGCCATGGAACGTTGGCCAGGAGAAGCCCGCGGAGAGGTTACCCTGTTAGTGGCTGGAGCTGAAAAAGGCAAGTCACAGCTGGACGACTCCCTCATTGAACAGCTGCGCGCTTCCCTGACATCTGGTCGCCGTCCTCTTAAAGAAATAGCGGCAGAGGTGGCCCAAGAGCGGGGTATTAGTAAGCGACTCGTGTATCAGCAAGCGCTGAAGATTAAGAAAGAGCTATCGGAAGGATAGCTCTTTCAGCAGAGCGCATAGCGTTTTCGCTTCTATTGATTCTGTTAATCTTATATGTTGTGGCTGGCTTTTTTTTTGAAAGTTGTCTTTGTTAATCTTACTAGAATCAAATTGCACCATGAGCTTTAAGCTCGTTTGACTTAAATTTCCTAGACACAATAGTCCGGTGATTTAATGACGCTATGCGCTTTGCGCTCTGCGCTTTGCGAGGAAATATTGACTTGGTCATGTCCATGTGCTAAGAAGGCATTGCCGCAACGCGGATGGCAGTTTCCCTATAGATTTCTCAGGCACAGGTTTTGCTCCCGCTGATCTGGTCGGATGACGATGTTTCCAGGAGTAAGCCATCCGGCTGGATTTTTTACTTAACCCGGATATTTCATGAATTGCTGTCGCGGGAGCACGAAGATGGATGTGCCACCTGGCAACCGCAAGGAGTTGGTTCCGAGGCGTACCTGAACGGTACGTCGCAGGAGCCGACACCTGAGGACGCCAGGAAGGACGTCCATATCCGTGGTCGCAGCAAGTGATTCATGAAATATCCGGGTCAAGAACATGAGGGTGGCTGCGGTGTCTCTGAGTACACATCCGAAGTATGCACTACGGGACAGAAAGTCAGATGGTACGACAAGAATTTACAGTCCGCAACAAACTGGGCCTACACGCACGGGCCGCCGCAAAGATTGTTCAGACTTCAAGTCAGTTCCAGTCACGCATTCTCATCATCAAAAACGGCCGGGAAGCTGATGCCAAGAGTATGTTGGACATTATGACCTTGTCGTGCCCTCAGGGCACTCGGATTGAATTGTGTGCCGAAGGCAAGGATGCCGCCGAGGCCCTGGCAGCACTGGCCGTGCTTTTCGACAACAAGTTTGACGAGGAATAAAGAGATGCCCCCCGGCAACGCCCGCATGATCATGAAGGGTATCGGGGTCTCTCCCGGTGTTGCTATTGGTAAGGCCTTCCGGGTGGATCGCGACAGAGTATCCCTCGTTTACTACTACTTACCCTCCCCAGCGCAAACCGAAAAAGAGAAAAAACGCTTCGATGCTGCTGTAGATAAGGCCGAAACTGATCTCAAAGAGATAAAATCCAAGATAGCAGGTGAGTTTCCTGAACATGGTTTTATCCTGGATACTCACATCCATATGCTCAGAGACCGCATGATCTATGACGAAACCATCCGCCTCATAGAGGAACAGGGAATTAATGCGGAATGGGCTTTGAGGCAAGCCGTGGAAAATGCCCAACTCATCTTTGCCCAGATCGAGGATGAGTATATTCGCAGCCGCATCTCCGATGTGGACTACGTTGCCGAACGGGTACTTGAAAACCTCACGGGGCAAAATAGGCGAAGCGTTGCGGGCATCAAAGAGCGGGTGATTATCGTAGCCCAAGACCTTTCACCCGCCGATACTCTCCAGTTGCAAGTGGAAAAGACACTGGGCTTTGTAACTGATATGGGCGGGAAGACCTCTCATACCGCAATCATCACCCGCTCTCTTGATATCCCCGCTGTGGTTGGCCTCGAGAACGTTTACCAGGCCGTGCGTTCCGGTGAACTTATGGTGGTGGATGGCTATGCCGGCAAAGTAATCATCGACCCTGACGAGGAATTGCTCAATCACTACTATGAGCGCCAGTATCAGCTCGATAATTATCGTAAGGAAGTGGCCCGCTGCGCCGAGCTTCCAGCCGAAACTGAGGATGGTTACACGATCAAGATACAGGCCAACATTGAGCTCTTGGAGGAGGTTGTTGCTGTCATCGATAACGGTGCCGAGGGTGTTGGCCTCTACCGCACAGAATACCTCTACCTCAACCTGGACGCTCCCCCCGATGAAGAGACCCTGTTTTGGGACTATCGGGAGGTAGCCGAAATCATCTATCCTGAAATGGTCACCATTCGCACCTTGGATCTCGGTGCTGACAAAGTTCCCACCAGGATGCGAGAATGGGGTGAGGCCAATCCTGCTCTCGGTCTCCGCTCCATTCGTCTCTGTCTCCAAGAGGATGAGCTGTTTCGTACTCAGCTTCGCGCTATCCTTCGGGTAAGCGGAATTACCAAAAACGTCCGGATTATGTTCCCAATGATCTCAGGGTTAGGGGAACTCCACGCAGCCAAAGACATCCTGAACCAGGTCAAGCAATCACTCATTCAGGAGTCCATCGAGATTGATCAGGACTTGCAGGTTGGCATCATGATAGAAGTGCCCTCGGCCGTGGCGGTTGCTGATCTGCTCGCCAATGAGGTTGATTTCTTCAGTATTGGAACCAACGACCTGGTCCAGTATGCTCTGGCCATTGACCGCGTAAACGAGAACGTGGCCCACCTTTATGAACCTCTCCACCCCGCCATTCTCAGGATGGTAAAGCAAGCCGCCGACGCGGGTCGGTTTGCCGGCATCCCGGTTTCTCTCTGTGGAGAGTTGGCCGCAGAACCCCTCTATGCCCCTATCCTTCTTGGTTTCGAACTTGACTCTCTTAGCATGAATCCCATGGCCGTGCCGCGGGTCAAGAAAATCATCCGCAACGCCAATCTGGAAGAGTCCAAAGTGTATCTAAAGGAAGTGCTTCAACTCAGCACTGCCAGCAAGGTCAATGAATATCTTTGCAACCTGGCCTGGAAACGCTTCCGGGAAGACTTCGAGCTCTTTGAAGACGAGATGGGCAGA
>JBFFBS010000273.1:0-4775 GCA_041560295.1 Syntrophobacteria bacterium
CAACATAAGTGAGGTATTAACAACCGAACCCACAAAACCACCACCGCCCCCCATGGCGAACTTGCCGTTCCATTCATCAGGTAGCAGCAACTCAAAATGAATCTCCGGCCCGATCACGCCAGCGACTTTACAATGTGGTGCGGGCGCAGATTCCGGAGTTACCGACGTAATGGTCACGTCAGGTAACTGAGGCAGTGATTCCAACGTGCATACGGGCTCTGCATAAAGCGGTGGGTTAAATAGTAGAAGCACAATAAGGGTTGCCGTGATGAGAAATGGGCTTTTCACTGATGACTCCTCTATTTTCTAAATTTTTCAAATAAATTTTCATAAAAATAAGGTATGCATTTCGAATGTCAATATAGAGTCCTGCCTTATGAGAAAGAGAAGGAGGAGGCGACTGACACAATTGCTTGTGGTAAGGTTCCAGATTTCGGAACTTTCAGATAGCTTGCCAAGATGTGGACTTTTGAGAAAGTTCAGATATGAGAAGGAGATGTGGACGTTCGTGGTGATGAGCCACAAGGATCCAGAACCACATCTAGTAGTATGGAAAAAGGTCAAGTCTACAGTTTGACTCTTCGTTTCTCCGTGCAAAAGTCAAGCGTAGATTTGACCCCTTTACCCTACCATCTTGATTATCAGTGGATCACCCTGCCCTAGCTAGTGAATGAGACTGAATGGTTTCCCCGAAGACCAGTCATGAGACTTTCTATGATGGGCTGACTAACTTCCTTTTCTGATTTCCACTCTACTAAGAAATTTGCGCCCCAGCCCCCTGCCGTATCCGAGGCCTTCACGGAGAATCTTATTAAACCCATGGGAGTTATCTTTTTGGATTTTTCCAAATACTTCCTCACTAACTTACCATCTGAATCGTAATAATCCACCCGCGTGATGGTAATCGGCTGGGCTAGGTCAGTGTTGTGAATACTCAGAAGTGCTGAAAGTTGCCAGGCAATGTCCCTATCTCCAACGAAAATATTTGAATAAGTCGGCACCTAGACAGTCTGGCCCTTGGTGCGTGTGCTACTCTCGGAACCGTGACTGAAACTGGTCAGAGAACCGACAATTAGTAAAGCCACCAGAATGAACAGAACTTGTTTGACTCTCAAACTTTTCTTGCTCATTTTTTCAATCCCCCTGCTCTAAAAGTCAATGGACGGTACGTCCAATGTTAAGCAATTTATTACATGATTCTAGATAAAATCTTAACGTGGTGTTTTCTAACCCGCCTAGTATTAGCTTGACCCGGCCCTCCTGTATCTACCGTACCTCTAGGCGAGTTATAGAGAGTCCGACTGAACGCTGACCTTAACTCACCAGACCTTTGACTCCATCTGCAATGAATTGTATTGCGAGAGAAGCGAGTAAAACACCCAGTAGTCTTTTAAATATATTGTTGATTGTCTGTCCAACAAATTTGGCTAATTTCTTTGAAAATAAAAAACAAATCAACGTGATTACATAAATTATAAGAAGGGCAATAACGAGAGGAATGAAACTTTCATTGTTTTCGGATACTTTTGAAAAAAGCAATACGGTTAGCGTAAGACAGCCAGGCCCTGCAATAAGGGGGATCGATAGAGGGAATACCGAAATATCATCTTGCTCAGTGACTGGTTGATTATCATCGCTCCTGTCGGGTTTGGTAATCATTCCGAAAGCTACATAAAAAAGAAGAAGCCCACCAGCTATCCTGAAAGATTCCATCTGGATTCCAAGGACTCGCAGCAAATCAATCCCCCAGAAGCCAAAGCAAAGAACCAATACTGTTGATAGGCAGACCGCCCGTATTGCCATTTTTCTGCAATAGGCATCAGTTCTGCCCTTGGTTAAAGCGTTGAAAATGAGAGACGTACCTATTGGATCAACAATGACAAAATACGCCAAAAATGGGTTTAAAATGGCTTCCATATTTATTCAACATCGAAAACCTGGTCCTTAGGGCCAGGTCAGCGTTCAATGGCTTTGCCGGTGCAGGTGCGAACCGTTTTGGAGTACTGGAGCATTGGAGTATTGGAGTGTTGGCAAAAACGAAAGCCCGAATTTAGCTTGAATTGGTCCTTTCATTACTCCATTACTCCACCACTCCATCACTCCAGCAGACTGCCGCAAGGGGGAAAGAGTATGGAAGCCCCCTCCGGGGGCAGTGCAAAGCCGGGTCCTTTGGGTCCGGATTCTTTACTGCAGTTATTTAAAGTTAAAAAACTGTTTTTCCAGTAATATCTTCAGTATGGTACGATCTGTTTCGTTCATCTCATGTCCTGGATGATGACGCGAATAGTTGTTTCCTGGGATTCAATACTCTCGGTCAGCTTGAATTGGATCAACGCCCTGGCAAGATTGTGCTCCTGGTGATCGGCCTTGAAGTAGACATTTCCTTGCAGATAATCGGTAAAGTATCTCAGTCCCAGCTCGAAAGCTATCAAGCGGATGGCATCGTACAGGTAGTCATAATCGTTGTCGGTGAGAAAGTCTTTTGCCAATGAAAGATAGCCCTGCAAGATGGTCTGGCACAGTTCGGGATCGAAGCGAACCATCTCCCACTGCTCGGCATCTTCTCCCAGAAGATTACAGCCAGAACGGAGGCAGTCGCCAATATCATAGTGAACCAGGCCGGGCTTGACAGTGTCCAGATCAACAATGCTGATGGCCTGCCCGGTACTGGTATCAATCATGACGTTGTTAACCTTTGGATCACCGTGAATCGGGCGCAGACGCAGCTTGCCTTTTTCTCTGCCATTCTCGAGGACGTGAGCCCAATCTCTGCGCTGGCTCACAAACTCTAAACCATACGCCACTTCGGGGGATTTGCTCGTTTGTTTTTTTGCCAAAACCTCATCATAGTGCAGAAGGTATTGTGGGGTAATGTGGAAGCCCTCCAGGGTGTCGGCCAGTTTTTCCGTGTCCAGATCGCTCAGCAGGCTGTGGAACATGCCGAGGGCATAGCCGACTTCTCTGGCGTGCTCGCTATCTTCGATGGCGTCAAAAGACTGGGCCCCGTCAATAAAGCTGAGGCCGCGCCAGAATGAGCCACCGGGGTCCAGCCAGTGGTCCTGTCCTTCCTGTGCCAACAGCACGCGCACCACTTCCCAGCGACGGCCCGGGCTGGGTGGAGCACTCTGCAAGCGCTCTCGAACATGCTCGGTGAAGGTGCGCATGTTGAGCATGATAAGTTCCGGCTGACGAAACACCTGGGTGTTAAGCCGTTGCAGGATGAAGTGCTTTTCTGTCTCTGAATCCAGGGTTACCAGGAAGGTGTCATTGATATTGCCACTCCCATATTCATGGATGTCAATGACCGTGCCCTCTGGTTTGAATTGATCTGCAGCGGCAGCGAGATTGTCCAAGGCTTCGTCCCTGGTATTGAGATGCTTATTCAACAGCGAAAACCTGGTCCCTATGACCGGGTCAGAGTACAATAGCTTTGCCCATACAAGTGGCGACCTGTTTTGGAGTACTGGAGTACTGGAGTATTGGAGTGTTGGCAAAACGAAAGCCCACATTTACTTTGAATTGGTTTTTTCATTACTCTATTACTCCACCACTCCATCACTCCAGCAGACTGCCGCAAGGTGGAAAGAGTATGGGAATTCCCTCAAGGGGCACTGCAAAGCCAGATCCTTTGGGTCTGGGTTCTTTATTCCTTAAGTCTCACACGTACTGAGCGGGCGTGAGCTTCCAGACCTTCAAGTTCAGCCAAGCGCATGATGTCTGCAGCATCTCGCTGCAAGGCTTCAGAGGAATAGGAGATCACGCTGGTGTTTTTTACAAAGTGATCAACGCTGAGTCCCGAGGCGAAACGGGCTGTGCCCGCTGTGGGCAGCACATGATTTGGACCGGCAAAGTAGTCACCCACCGGTTCAGGAGAATTGTGTCCCAAAAAGACGGCACCGGCGTTCTGGATCTTGCCGAGGAGTTTAACAGGTTCTGCCACCAGCAGTTCAAGATGTTCGGGGGCTATCTGGTTTGCCAATGACACGGCAGTATCCAGGTCCGGGACTACGATAAGTCCTCCAAAAGCAGCAAGGGACTCCTCGGCTATGTGGCGCCGGGGCAACTCGGCCAATTGCTCTTCCAATGAGGTGCGCGTAGCATGGGCCAGGGCTTCATCAGTGGTAAGCATAAGTCCACTTGCCATGGGATCGTGCTCCGCCTGGCTGAGGATATCGGCTGCAACGTGTCGGGGATCGGCGCTGGAGTCGGCAATAACAAGAATTTCGCTGGGGCCGGCAATGAGATCGATACCAACCCGGCCGGAGAGAATCTTTTTGGCCAAGGTTACGTAGATGTTGCCGGGACCAACGATCACGTCCACGGCAGGTATGGTTTCAGTTCCCAAGGCGAGGGCGGCGATTGCCCAGGCGCTTCCCACCTTGAAAATATCTTTGATTCCCAGCAACTGGGCGGTAACCAGCAGATAAGGGTTGATGCTGCCGTCCTGTCGAGGGGGTGTAACCACCTGCATGCGAGCAACACCAGCGATGATTGCCGGAATAGCGTTCATCAGCAGTGAGGAGATGAGTGGGGTTTCCCCGGCACGGCCCCCTGGAATGTAGAGGCCCGCGGCCGCCACCGGCCTTACCATTTGCCCGATAACGGAACCATCCTCTTTGGGCAAGAACCATGAGTACCTCTGCTGAGCTTCGTGATAACGGCTGATGTTATCCTTGGCTCGCTGCAGCAGAGCGGTAAAGTCTGGCTCAACCTCCTTGGCACTCTTTTGCATCTCCGTTTCGCTCACCCGAATGTTCTCTAGCGAAATGTCAGGA
>JBFFBS010000274.1:0-4733 GCA_041560295.1 Syntrophobacteria bacterium
AGTAGTAGTGGATGCTTCATCGCCACGGCAGCCGATGGGTCCGTTGTAACAAAGGAGAAATGAAGTGAAATAAATACTTAAATTGAGGTATTTAGGAATTCAGGTATTTGGGAATTAAAAAATAAAGGTTTCTACATTTACTCTATGCTCCATGCCCCATGCTCTATGCTTTTCTCACATCCCATATCCCACATCTCATATCCCAAGAGCTTAACTCTTCGAAATCCCTGGCTGTTCAAGCCAATATGGATGAATCAGATCTTCATAGATGCTCATGGCAGCCTCAGCACCCTGGCCCACTGCGGTCACGATCTGCTTGTAGCCCCCTTCAACGTCTCCGGCGGAATAGATGCCAGGTATGTTTGTGCGGTGCTGTTCATCACGCTTGATAAATCCATCGGCTGTAAGTTCCACCCCAAGTTTATTGGCCAGCCCCACGGCAGGAATATAGCCGATGGCGATAAAAACCCCGTCAATGGGTAAAGTTCTGCTTTCCTGAGTGACATTATCGTAGAGGAGAACCTCTCGGACTTTTTCCTCTCCCCGTATCTCTTCTACTTCGGTGTTCCAGAGGACAGGAATGTTGGCGGAGAACAGATACTTGCTCAGATGTTCCTGCGCCCGCAAGGTGTCTCGACGGTGCACGAGGGTGACATCAGCACCAACATTATGCAGATAGAGGGCCTCGGTGACGGCGCTGTTGCCGCCTCCAACCATGATGACCTTTTTGCCTTTAAAAAGAGGTCCGTCACACGTGCTGCAATAGGTGACTCCGCGGCCGGAGAACCGGGATTCTCCAGGAACTCCGAGGAGTTTGTGAGTTGCCCCGGTGGCTAGAAGAACAGCCTTGGTCTTGAAGCGTCTCCTGCTGGTAAGCACGGTGATTCCTTCTCCAGTTTCAATGTCCACCACCTCTTCTCCCTGGAAAATCGTTACATATTCCAGAGCATGGCTTACAAGCAGATCAACCAAAGCCTTGCCGCCCACCTGGGTGAAACCGGGGTAGTTTTCCACCAAGGGTGTTATTGCCACCTGGCCCCCGAGCGTGTCGCGTTCCACCACCGCTGTGTTGAGCCCACTGCGAACCGCATAGATAGCCGCGGTGAGCCCGGCTGGTCCTCCTCCCACAATGACCAGATCATTTTCCACCAGCTCCGTGTCGATATCCGGAATAAATACGGTCTGCTCCTCCATCTTTTGCAAAGAGAGCACGAAGAGCTCTTCTGGCTGAGCTCCCTGGGCGATCAGAGTATCATTGGCAAAAGTTTGAGGAACACTGTGAGCAGAATAAAGGTCGGCGAGGTGCGGGTTGGCCTGGATGTCGACGATCTCCAAAGAAATCAATTCGGGTTTGGCGATGGCGGCTTTGAGAGCGCTGACCGCCTGCTGCGGGCAGTACGGGCAGGTGGGGCTGGAAAATACTTTCACCACCCGTGGGGAATCGATCTTCTCCATCATTTTGAGCGATTGTTCACTGAGATTGCTACTCCGAAGTCCGATGAGGACTACTGCTTCAAGGAGGGTCCTCCCTTCTTCACCCATAGGGGCCCCGAGAAAACGGATAGAATAATGTTCGGGATCAAAGAGAATGGTGGGAGAAATATCCACCTGCCATTTCTTAGCAAGTTCATGATCGAAGTCCATTTCGTGAAGTTCAATCTTCCTTCCCAATTCTGCAAAGGCGCTAACAATCTCTTTGGCGGCCTGATTATAGATGTCATTTTGGCCCTCTTTGGTAAAGAGATAGAGAGGGACAGTGTGAGGTAATTGATCCAACACGGATCTCAGTTGGTGCTGGACCTCGGGAGGAATCGGGCTTTGTGATCTGGAAAATGGTTGATCTGAATTCGTCATGGCGCTTTCCTATTCGAAAGAAGGTGCTATTTTTGGCAGTTTCCGGTGTTCGGCACGGGCAAGCAACTATAATATAAGACATTCTTACAGAATCGCAAATTAGCAAACTCCCGTGAGCAGTGTCAAGATTGCACAGTCCCGAAAACTGTTGTTTTGCTCGTTCTCTCCGTGATATAAAAACGTTCCCCCTACCAACGGCAGAGCACAAAGAGACACGAAGAAAAACGTGAAGACACATTTTTTCAAGGTAAAAACCCGCGAACAGGTGTGGGGTGAGTTCCAACGATTCCCTCTCCTCGATACTGAAGAGGTTCCTCTGGCTCAGGGTTTGAACCGAGTGCTGGCGGAACCCGTTGTCAGCAAGGAAGACCTACCACCCTTCATCCGCTCTACTGTTGACGGCTACGCGGTCAGAGCTCAGGATACTTTCGGTGCCTCAGAGAGTTTGCCTTCCCTCCTAGAGATCGTGGGTGAGGTGGGCATGGGAGAGATCCCTCCACTTGAGCTGAACAACGGCAAGGCTGCCAGGATTCCCACTGGGGGCATGCTTCCTGCAGGCGCGGACAGTGTGGTCATGGTGGAATACACCGAAGAGCTGGACCAAAAGAGTGTGGCTATCAACCGCAGTGTGGCCCCGCTGGAAAACGTGATCCGACCCGGTGATGACTTTAGTTCCGGTCAGGTGGCATTGCAGGCAGGGAGGCGGCTCAGAGCACAGGAAATTGGTCTGTTGGCCGGGCTGGGTCAAGAAAAGATAACTGTCAGGCGGCAACCGAAAGCGGCAATCATCAGCACCGGCGACGAGATCGTCCCCGTTGAACAAGAACCCCGGCCAGGAGAACTGCGAGACATCAATTCCCACAGTCTGGCAGCAATGGTAAGAGAGTGTGGAGGAGTGCCTCTCCTGTTGGGTTTAGCTCCAGATCGGTTCTCAGAGCTGCAGACCAAATGTCAACAGGCACTAGATGGTGCAGATATCTGCCTTATCTCCGGCGGTTCTTCGGTGGGCAGCCGCGATTTGACCCTGGACGTCTTAACCTCATTCAATCACAGTGAGGTTCTGGTCCATGGAGTGGCAATAAGCCCCGGCAAGCCCACTATCCTGGTAAAAACAGGTGAAAAGGGCTTTTGGGGTCTTCCCGGCCATGTGGCTTCGGCAATGGTGGTTTTCCAGGTGCTGGTGCGTCCTTTCATATCTTATCTTAGCGGGACTGAATTATCTCTAGGGGAATGGAGGCCGATTCAGGCCCGACTGAGTCGAAACGTGGCCTCAAAACAAGGGAGAGAAGACTTTATCCGGGTGAGGCTGAGGCAAGAAGACAGCGGTCTCACAGCTGAGCCCATTTTTGGTGAGTCCGCCTTGATTTCCACCCTGGTAAATGCTGACGGCCTTATTTGTATCCATCGGCATGCCGAAGGACTGTATGCAGGAGAAGTTGTTGAAGTAATCCGTATATAGCCACTGGGGGACAAAGGGATTTTGGAAAGCAGGGTATAAACTAATAACTTCGAAATCCGAATATCGAAATCCGAAACGAATTCAAATTTCCAAAGTTCAAATGACCAAAACAGGGGACAATTCATTTTGAGTAGTTATGTTTTGAACATTGGGGAATTAGGATTTAGGATTTGTTTCGTGCTTCGGATTTAGGATTTCGGATTTCATAAAGTTTCATTTCTGGATTCTGGATCCTCGCTGAAAGACTCCGCGCTTTATTGAAACTGACAAATTGCAGGCACTTGTTATGTCTCGCCGTATTTATTTAAAAATGAAGTCTCTGGAAGAGGCGCAAGAAATTTTCCTGGGATATTGGAATATGGATGGCATGCTTTCAGGGGAGACTGTACCAAGTGTTGACGCTGTCGGCCGGGTGACTGCGGCCCCCGTTTTTGCACGCTTTTCAGCCCCAACTTTTCATTCGGCGGCTATGGACGGCATTTCGGTCCAAGCTGAACGTACCTTTGGCGCCACCCAGGAAAGGCCAATGCAATTGGAACTGGGGGTTGATGCCAACTGGATTAATACAGGCCAGCCCATGCCTGAGGACGCCGACGCAGTCATCATGGTGGAGAATATCCACCAGATTGATGAGCAGCAGGTGGAGATCCAGGCTGCTGCCTACCCCTGGCAGCACCTGCGCAAAGTTGGCGAAGACATTGTGGCCACAGAACTCCTGCTGCCTCAAAACCACCTGATTACTGCGTATGACTTAGGGGCCCTTTTGGCAGCGGGCGTTTTGGAATTGAAGGTGAAGCGACAGCCCCAGGTGCTGATCATCCCCACTGGCAACGAGCTGGTGGAGGCTGAAAACTTAAAGCAGATGGAGTCAGTACCTTCGGGAGAGATTGTAGAATTCAACTCCTGGGTGCTGGTGAATCTGGTTCGCCAATGGGGTGGGAAATGTGATCGTCACCCTATCATACCAGACGATCCTGATCAGTTGCGCCGGGTGCTGTTGGAGGCGGTTGCCGGTAAGTATGACGTAGTCATTATCAACGCCGGGTCGTCTGCCGGCTCTGAAGACCATACCGCGAACCTGATAGCTGAATTGGGGGAAGTGCTGGTGCACGGGGTGGCAATAATGCCGGGCAAACCAACGGTTCTCGGGGAGATCCAGGGAAAACCGGTGCTTGGTAACCCAGGCTATCCGGTTTCCGCGATCATCAGCATGGAGCAATTTGTTCGCCCACTCCTCTACAGGATGCAAGGGTTGGAGGAGCCGGAACCTGAGCAGGTGGAAGCGTATCCATCTCAGAAGATCCCTTCAAAGCTGGGCGTTGAAGAATTTCTGCGAGTGAATCTGGGCAGGGTGGGTGAACACCTTGTGGCCACGCCATTGCCGAGGGGGGCAGGCTCTATCACCTCTCTAACTCAGGCG
>JBFFBS010000275.1:0-4704 GCA_041560295.1 Syntrophobacteria bacterium
AAGTCGCTTCTCAAACCGATTCACCGCCTGAATAAAAGGTATCTTGAAGTTAAGACCGGCATCCTTGACAGGCTCACCCACGGGCTTACCGAACTGGGTGATTACCACCTGTTCGCCTTCGCGCACCACATAAAATGCGCCGGTGGAAACGATAGCGGCGACTACAATCAGGGCGAGCAGCACCTGCATTGCTCTACTTTTCATTTTACTTTCCTCGCGCTTTCTGGAGATCAAGCAGGGGAACTAGTCCCTTCTGGTCCTCGTCAATAAGGTAGATTTCACCTACCCTGTTAAGCAGCTGGTCCATGCTCTCCAGATAAAGACGTCTTTTGGTGACATCCTTGGCCTGGCGGTATTCCTTGAGCACGTCGAGAAACCGATTAGCCTCGCCCTGGGCCTTATTCACCCGTTCCAAGGCGTAGCCTTCAGCCTTTGATATGGTCTGCAAGGCACTGCCTTTGGCCTTAGGGATCTCCCGATTATAGGCGGCCTGCGCCTGGTTGATTTTTGACTCTCTTTCCTGTTCAGCCTCGTTCACTTCATTGAAGGCAGCCTCGACCGGCGCTGGCGGAGTCACATTCTGCATCTTGACATTGACCACCTGGATACCGGTGCGATAGGAGTCCAGAACTTTTTGCATTTCCACTTTAACTCTGTCGGCGATCTCGGCACGTCCTACTGTAAGGACGAAGTCGAAAAGCCGGTTGCCAACCACCCTCCGCATGACCGATTCGGACATATCTCGGATGGCACTATCCACATCCTTCACCTGAAAGAGAAAATCCTTTGGATCCCCGATCTTGTACTGCACGGTCCACTGAAGATCGACCACGTTGAGGTCACCACTCAGCATGAGTGACTCCTCTTTGAAGCCACGCTCCGTAAAGCGTGAGCGCACACCCGCTTCTACCGTCCTGTAGCCGAACTCCATCTGGAAATTGCGACCTGTCTTGACCTTGCTCACCGTCTCAACACCGAAAGGCAGCTTGAAATGCAGGCCCGGACCGGTTAGCCGCACATAGCGACCGAAACGCTGAATCACTCCAGTCTCTTCTGGGGCTACGGTATAGACGCTGGCATAGCCGACGGCAACAATGAGCACCGCCAAAAGCAGAAGCCACAAAGAGCCATGAAAGCGGAACTTGCCGCGAAATTGTTCTCGGATTTTCTTCAATACCTCCTCGAAATCTTTTATGCCGCCAGGACCTCGACCCGATGATCCCTTCCAGTCCATTGGACTCATTGCATCACCTCATTAGTAAATGTATGCTCGTTGGGTAGTAACGGCTGGCGCTTCATTCAAGAAGCAGAACAAAACCCAAAACTCAACCCTACCCCTGGCTGTCGGTACTGATCACTGAGTGCAGCTTTAATATAGATAGCACAGGCCAATTCTGCAACCGCCAACAATCAAAATCACTTCATCCATTATACCGTATAGACTATCTCAGCCGCTCCTCACGTTGTCTTTTTTCCCTCAAATGCGCCAGCAGATATGAAAGTCCTACAAAAAACACTGCAAAACCGGCCACAGTCACAATGCCACCACCAGGGTGAAAAATCTTCACGACCATAAAGGCAAAGAGAATGGACAAACCCATGCGCATCAAAAAAACTGAGCCAGCTTCCATGCCCGTTCAGAGACCTTTCAATCATGTAATTGCAAGCTTGCGCCTAGCCGAATTACCGCTAGTAAAGGCCGTTATCCTATCACTTTTTCTGGGGTAGAGCAAGATATTACTAAGCACTAAACACTAGGCACTAAGAACTAAGAACTGGGCAGTAAAAAATCCACCCCGACGTCGGGGGGCATTGCTTAATGAGCCAACCAGAAAGGGTGGCGTTCCCATAGGGGCGATGTAGAAATCCATGCCTTGTGGTGAGACCAAAGCCGTGCCCGCGAACGAAATCCCCTCAACCCCCCAGCCTATTTGTGATAATATCCAACCATGACCCATTATCGTATTCTACTTCCCTATTTCCGGCGCAACCTGGGCATCCTTGCCATCGGCGTCAGCTCGTTGCTGATAGTCGATCTATTGCAGCTTTTCATTCCACGTGTCATCAAGTTGGCTGTGGATGATCTCACCCGCTACCAGGCCACCAGCGCCAGATTATTATCTTATGCCGGAATGGTTCTGGCCTTGGCCCTGGGCATCGTCGTGTTCCGCTTTGTCTGGAGACGGTGCCTGTTTGGCCATTCGCGCCAAGTTGAGGAGGCTTTGCGAAATCGTCTATTCGCCCACTTGCAGACTCTCTCTTTTTCCTACTTCGACCGGGCTAACACCGGTGACCTTATGGCTCACGCCACCAACGACGTTCAGGCGGTACAACTGGCCGCTGGCATGGGGTTGGTGGCCCTCACCGATACCCTCGTCCTGGGGACCGCTGCTATTGGTTTCATGCTCTATATCAATCCCAGCCTGACTCTGATTGCCCTTTTACCCATGCCTTTCATTGCTCTTTTTGCCCGAACCATCAGTAAGATTTTCTATGAGCGCTTTCAAAAGGTTCAGGCCTCGTTCTCTCAACTAACAGAGCGGGCCAGGGAGAATCTTGCCGGCATTCGTACCATCAAAGCCTATACCCAGGAAACCGCAGAAACCAAACGCTTTGATCAAACTGGCCGGAATTATATTGCTGCAAATCTCCGCATGGTAAAAATCAGTGGCATGTTCTCCCCCATGAGTCTCATATTTACGAACTTAAGTATGGCCCTGGTCCTCGTCATCGGTGGTAAGCTTACCATCCTTAACACCATATCCGTTGGAGATTTTGTTGCCTTCAACAGCTATCTGCTCCTCCTCACCTGGCCCATGATGGCCCTGGGTTGGATGATAAATCTGTTCCAGCGGGGCTCGGCATCTCTGGGGCGCATTCAAGCAATTTTGGACACCCCTTCTGAAGCTGCTGAGATAGTGGAGGTACCTAAAAAATCTCTTACCCAGGGCGACATTGAAAGCCGGAGTCTGACCTTTACGTATCCCGACTCCAATCTCCCGGCCCTGGAGGATATTCATCTAAGCATCAAACCAGGACAATTGGTGGGAATCGTTGGCCGTACCGGTGCAGGTAAAAGCACTCTGTGCCAGCTATTACCTCGCCTCTACGACACCCCCCCAGGACAGCTTTATTTGGAGGGTGAGGATATTCATCGCTGGCCTTTAGATGAACTACGCCGAGCCATCGCCGTGGTGCCTCAGGATCCATTTATCTTTGCTGATACCGTCCGCGCCAACATCTGTTTCGGAAATCCTGATGCAAGTACTGACGAGATGATCAAGGCCGCTGAAGCCGCACATTTGCTGGACGAGATCCTCGCCCTGCCCCACCAGTTCGACACCATCCTGGGAGAACGCGGAGTCACCCTTTCAGGCGGCCAAAAACAGCGGCTGACCCTTGCCAGGGCGCTCATACTGTCCACACCGCTGCTCATTCTCGACGACTGCTTCTCTTCAGTGGATCTTGAGACAGAGCTTGCCATTCTGACTAATCTCAGACATTACCTGAAAGCCAGGACTACCCTCATAGCCTCACACCGCTTGGAGGCCATGAGGGCTGCTGATATGATTTTTGTCCTGGAGTGGGGTCGCCTGCGAGAGCAGGGAAACCACGATCAACTTCTTGCACAAAAGGGAATCTACGCCGCCCTATACCGCCGTCAGAAACTGGAGGTTGAGCTGTACGAGGGGGCAGTAAGTGATAAGCGGTAAGAGGGTAGATTTCGAAATTAGAATTTAGCTCGTCTTTGTTCTTTCTATGGAGAGGCGGGAGTTAATGGAAATTACAAATCACAAAACCCAAATAACAAACAAATTCCAATGACCGAAATTCAAAATTCAAAACCCCACCATGATCTCAAAAAAAAATCACACATGTGTTTGGGTCATTGAGTATTGGAATTTGAGATTTATTTGTAATTTGTAATTTGGTGCTTGGGATTTTAGATTTTAGCCATTTTAGATCACTTTAGACATTCTTGCTTACTTTAGGCATTTTCTCTTATGCACGGTAATTACGGCTATTTTGAGGAAGACAAGCTGGGCAAGCCATACGACTGGCCCCTCTGGCGTCGTCTGGCCGGCTACGCTCGGCCATATCTAAAGGTAATCGGCTTCAGTGCCATGCTTATACTGCTGCTTACTGTCTTCGACCTCACCCTACCCTATCTGTTCAAAGTGGGCATAGATAAATATATCGTCCGGTCCGCCCGTCAGATTCAAATACCGGAGGCTCCGCCGCCTGCACTCGAACGTTTTCTTGACAAAGTCACTGGCCAACTACGCCGAGGCCCGGAAAAAGGACAATTTTTCATCGCAAATGAAATCCTACGCAAGATGGACCCCCAACTGCTGCACCAACTTCAAGCACAGGGCTCTATTTCGCCTCACCGTTTTTATTTCACCCCAATCGGGGCCGATGCCCAAAGACGAGTGGTGCTGGCTCACCCTACCCTTTTTCATATTGCGGATGGAATTGCATATATTGACTACCGAAATTTGGCCAAGTTATCCGCCGAGGATATCTTGATCATACGTAAACACGACATTTCAGGACTGTACCGCTTGGGCCTGGTCTTTGTGGTACTGCTCCTGCTAAGCGGAATCTGTACCTTTGGCCAAAACCTGCTCATGGTGTACGCTGGACAACACATGATGCACGACCTGCGCATGCAGCTCTTTGGCCACATCCAAAAGATGTGTC
>JBFFBS010000276.1:0-4695 GCA_041560295.1 Syntrophobacteria bacterium
CTTCTGAGCCGCAATATGAATCGGATCCCAAGCGCCGGAAAAAGGCGGGGCGTAAGCCAGATCCAGATAGGCCAGTGATTCCAAAGATAGACCAGTAGTCAGACCAGTTGCCAGCGCATTTATTCTGGATACCACTCCATCGCTTCCCACGGCCTGGGCTCCAAGGAGACGGCCGTTTTCAGTATCAGCGACCAATCTGAGATGGAGCTCCCCGCTTCCAGGAAAACTGTGAGCTTTGGAGACTCCTTGAATAGTAGCTGAGGCTGCTTTCAACCCCGCTTCCCGGGCTTCTTCCTCGGTCAAGCCGGTGCTGGCCACCTCTAGATCAAACACCTTGAAGCAGATGGATCCCACAATGCCCGGGAAAGAGATGTTCTGGCCACCAATATTGGCACCGGCAATGCGACCCTGTTTATTGGCAATGTCTCCAAGAGGAGCATATACTGGTTTTTGGCTGACGCGATGAAAGCACTCACAGCAATCCCCGGCCGCATAGACAAAAGGGATGCTGGTTTGCAGGTGCTCGTTTACTGCAATGGCGCCGGTGGGACCTAGATTGAGGCCCGCCTCGGAAGCGAGAGAAACCTCAGGAATCACTCCGATGCCAATGAGAACCAAGTCAGCCTCCAAGGCACCGCTGCTGGTCTTGACCATGATCTGGCCGCTGGGTGCAGATTCGAATCCCTCCAGATTGGTATTAGCCATGAAAGTTACGCCGTTGGTTTCAAGTTCTACCAAAATAATTTCAGCAAAATCCTCTCCCAATCTTCGCATGGGAAGGTCTTGTCGATAAATAACAGTGGTCTCCAATCCCAGCCGTCTAAAAGCTTCACACACTTCGAGAGATATGAACCCTGCACCCACTACGACGGCCCGTTTGGCCATCCGCTGGTGAATGAAGTTTTTGATACGAATAGCGTCAGTAACATTGCGCAAAAAGAAGATCCCTTCCAGGTCCTCCCCACTAACGTCAGGTAGCCGAGGAGTCGCACCAGTAGCCACCATCAAATAGTCAAAGGGCAGAGTATCACCGCTGCTAATTTCCACGAACTTTTGCTCGGGTCGGATGGCTGCCACCCTGGTGTGAAGTCTTACGTCGATGCCGGACTTGGCAAACGCTTCAGGTGTACGGGCAATGAGTTTACCTTTATCTCTGATTACATCGCCGATGTAATATGGTGTGGGTCAGGATGAGAAAGAGACGTGCTCACCGCCCTCCAGTATGGTAACCTCCAGTTCGGGGTCAACACGCTTGGCTTTGGCAGCTGCACTCGGTCCTCCAGCACCACCACCTACTACAACGAGTTTCTTTGACATGGTGGGTCTCCAGGTTTGTCTAAATGGTACTAGTCAGCACATAGTCTAAATCCGAATATCGAATATCGAAATCCGAAACAAATTCGAATTACCAAAACCCAAATGACCAAAACACCAGACAACTTTTTCGAATAGTCACGTTTCGAACATTTGAAGATTCGGATTTTGTATTTGCCCTTCGACCTGGCTCAGGGTGGTGAGCTTGTCGAACCATTTCGTGCTTCGTGCTTCTAATTTCGAATTTCCTGCCGTTTGCATCAAGCATTTGGCTTGTTGTTTTCTGGTGCAACACGCCTACTGGCCGAGTTGCCCTACTAACCACTTTGTGATGACCTCCACCAGCTCTTTTTGGTGGTTACGGAAACGGTGGTCAGCAGCCCCTATCTTTCGCACCGTTATCTGGTTGTCACCAGGACCACTATTTTTGAGGTGATCGGCCACCCTAGGGTCTGCCAAGCGGTCGGCAAGACCGTGAACTATGAGAACAGGCCTGGAGACCTGGGCGATGTTTGTAAACGGGTCGGAGCGGGTCGCCGGTCCCCTCAGACTTACTACGTGGTTCGCTGTGTAGAGTGTCTTGCCCAGTGGGCCGAGATCAATGAGCATCCAAGAGTCACCCTTGCCTGCGGCTTGCAGTTCCTGGGCCCGGTGGAGAACTTCGCTTGCCGCTTCCAGGCCGAATGCTCTCACGTTCCATTGAAAGAGATTTCCAGGAGGTCCGGTTAGTATTATTCCGGTAATCCTCGGATCTTGCGTTTCCGCCAGGTAGTAGAGGACCCGGTTGGTCCCCATGCTATGACCATAGAGGAAGAGGTTCTTGTGGCGACGACGAGTCATCTCATCCACGCCTGTGGCAATGTCTTGCAGATTTTCTTCGAAAAGGTTTTTCTTCGGCCCCAGATCATGGTCACGCATGTTCAGAGCTAAGGTGGTAAAGCCTTGTTCAGCCAAGGCTTCAGGAAGAAAGTTCATGATTCCCGAATAGAAATTGCCGCCGTAGCCGTGAACCATGAACACTCCCGCTTCAATCTGGTTGGGATGAGGCTGGCGCAAAACACCATCCAACCACGTACCGTCTGTGGTCTGTAGTCTTATGGGCTCAATTCGGACTTTTTGTTCAGTTTCAGAGCAGCCTGAGCACAGGAGAAGGACAACCGCCGCCAGGCTAAGCAAGAAAGGTATTTTGACTGATCGCATTATTTCTGACTCTCCAGATAGAGCAATGAACGTGGTGGAGCTCTACCCAATGAACCATGCCGGAGAAAAAGTGGCGGGATTTTACACCTGCAATAATGGCAGAGCGCGTGTCATCTTAGCTTAATTGCTGCAAGGTGGGCACACTCCAAACAGGAACAGAATAAAGTTGCACGAGCTAGGGAGTCTGGCCGCCCAGGAGCCACGCTGGGTCTACCGCAAAAGTCTCTCTCAGAACCTCAATGTTTTCAGGAGAAAGCTGCTTTTTCCCAACCTCAACGTCCTCGAGGTCCTTTTCGCTCATACCCAGTTTGAGAGCAAGCACAGCTCGAGTAAGGCCGCGAACCTCCCTGAAATTCTGCAGACGCTTGCCAACTTCCTTGTCGTCAATATCGCTTTTCATAATGATTCCTTCCTCTACTCTCGTGAGCACTACATTGCTTCGGTCCATGTGCATTTTCTTGGAGAGACGCACAAAAATTAATTTAACATACAAGGTAGTCTTCTGCAAAATTCTTTCCCGGTCAGATGGAATCCCAGCGATTCTAGATTTAAGAACTCAGAGACTCACGGGAAGGAATGCATGCAGCCCCAATCTGAAATTGTAAATCACACTGTTGCATAAATGAGACAAGAGGCTGAGCCCGAAAAACCAAAACAACAGATGACAAATGACAAATGGCTAATGACACCGTATACTGGCACAATTCGTTTCACTGTCCCAAACCCTGAGCTTGCACGGAGGTAACAGGATAATGTACGCGGTGATCATGGCTGGAGGTAAGGGTACCAGATTTTGGCCGCGGAGCAGACAAGAGCGACCCAAGCAGCTTCTCAATATTGTGGGGCGGCGCTCTATGCTGCAACAGACCGTAGCGAGGATCACTAGTTTGCTGCCACCTGAGAATATACTCGTGGTAGCGGGTGAGAATCACGGGGAGGAAGTGCATAATCAACTTGCCGAACTGCCCAAAGAAAATATCATTCTGGAGCCGGTAGGACGCAATACAGCAGCCTGTATAGGTTTGGCGGCACTCGTGGTGCAGCAGCGAGACAGCGCAGCAGTGATGGCGGTATTGCCAGCAGACCATCTGATCGCCGACGAGGAGATTTTTCTGGCGACGCTGCGGGCAGCAGTTGCAAGGGCCCGACCACAGCCAGTACTCATTACCCTGGGCATACGGGCAACGACGGCCGAGACCGGTTACGGCTATATAGAGGCAGGAGAACAGGTTGATACTGAGCAAGACCACAACTTCTATAAGGTGATTTCCTTTCACGAGAAACCAGACCGTGAACGCGCTGAGAAGTATCTGGAACAGGGCAATTTTTTCTGGAACAGCGGAATGTTTGTTTGGCAAGCAGAGGCTATTCTTGCAGCAATGCGAAATCATTTGCCCGGGCTTTACTCAGATCTCCAAGAACTGCAGCCCTTTCTTGGCACGGGTGAACTTGAGGATGGAATTGCTCGTATTTATCCTGATCTGGAGTCCATTTCCATCGACTATGGAGTGATGGAAAAAGCAGAGAATGTTTTAATGATACCCGCGGACTTCGGTTGGAACGACTTGGGAAGCTGGGCCTCCATGGCTCAGATCTGGCCCAAAGATGATCAAAGCAACGTCTACCAGGGTGAAATTATGGCTTTGGATTCCAGGCACAATGTGGTGTTCAGTCGCCAGAAACTGTGCGTTCTTCTTGGTGTTGACGACCTTATTGTGGTGGATACTGAGGACGCTTTGCTGGTGTGCCCGGTTCATAAGGCTCAGGATATCGGTAAAATTCTTGAGGTGATAAGGCAGAGGGGTATGGAGCAGTACCTATAAATTGCGAATTGGGGAATTGAAAATTTTAGAAAAAGCAGGCAGCTAGCAGCAGGCAGAGGGCAGATTTTTCAACGAGGCGAATCAAATTTAAGATTTGTGATTTGAGATTTGGGGTTTGCCACGACGCGGCTGGTTTTATTCTGAAAGGCGGTCTTTTTTCTCGTCCAACCGGCGCAGCCCTTCCATAAGGAGGTGCATGGTGTCTTTGTGCACGAGCCGCTTCATGGAGAGCCTCTCTGCGGGCTGAAACTGAAACTGTCCTTTCTCCCAAGTAAGCAGCTCGTAGAAAGCTTGCTCGCCCAGTAATTCTCCAAGTGAGACCTGGTGAATGAAACCTTTGTCAAAGTGAATGTCAGCC
>JBFFBS010000277.1:0-4689 GCA_041560295.1 Syntrophobacteria bacterium
GCCCGCGAGCGGGTCCCTAGTTTCACATCTCACATTGATCATTTGATCATTTATCGCTTAGTGCTTACTCTTCTAATAAGGTCCCCGGCACTATGGCCTCGTCGCCGTACTTGTCTGAAATAGTGTCCAGAGCCCTGTTCAGTCTCTTCCTTTTTGGCGCTTCCATTCTCTGCTCAAAAAGAGCAAGTTGCCTCTCTTTATCAGCAAGGTCTAGCCGAGATAGTGATATCCCAAAAAGTCTGACTGGTCTTTTGCTGACCTCTGTCTTGCTCAAAAGTTGGCAGCAACTCTGAAAAATCTTTCGGCCGTCATCGGTGGGCTTTTGAAGAGTGATTGAGCGGGTAATTTGGACAAAGTCATGGTATTTCACCTTGAGAGTGACATTCTTGCCTACAAAACCATGGCCACGAAGCCTTTTTGCTACCCTGGTGGCGAGCGAAAGGAGTACTTTTCTTGCCATTGCCGTGTCCAGGATATCCTCCCTATAGGTTTCCTCGTGGCCAATGGACTTAACCTGGCGCTCTGTTTCCACCTCCCTCTCATCCACTCCCTTGGCAAGGAGAGAAAGATGCAATCCATGTTTTCCCAACTTCCTAACCAAAAGCTCCGGAGGAACTCTCCCCAGGTCACCGATGGTCTCCACCCCGAGGTGAGCGAGGGTCTTGCGAGTTTTCTCGCCCACTCCCCATAGTTTCTCTATGGGCAGAGGTCCCAAAAATTCTTTCACTTTCCCTTCCGGCACAATGGTAAGTCCGTCTGGTTTCTGGATGTCTGAGGCAATCTTCGCTATGAATTTGGTAGGAGCAACACCCGCAGAGGCTGTGAGTCCCGTCTCTGCGACCACTTGCTGCTTGATCTTTTTGGCTATCTCCTCAGGTGGACCGAAAAGACGTGTAGAACCGGTCACGTCCACAAAGGCCTCATCCAGGGACAGAGGTTCAACCAGCGGGCTAAAGCGCTGAAAGATCTCAAAAATCTGCCGTGAAATCTCTTTATACCTCCACATTCTCACCGGTCGGAAAATCCCCTGGGGACACAACTTAATGGCTGTGGCAACCGGCTGAGCTGAATGGATGCCAAAGGTGCGGGCCTCGTAGGAGGCCGACGAGACTACGCCTCTCTCCTTACTACCGCCAACGATGACCGGTTTTCCTTGCAGGTCAGGGTTGTCCATTACCTCAACAGCGGCATAAAAGGCATCCATATCGAGGTGGATTATGGCTTTGGCCCAGTTCGAAGTCGCCATGGTGCTGCTAATCCATTATTCATAATTCTATTGTGCCAGAATGATTGTTGAGCCGGTTTGGCCAGTTTAGCCATTTTGACCCGGCTCAACCGGCATAACCGACTTAACCAGCTTAACAGTCTTCATCTAAAACCCCCTCATCCATTCAGGCTTAAGATCAACCTCTCCTCGCAAAGCCGCATCAATGAGAGCAAGGATTTTTTCCCGGTCCTTGGGCATTCTTGCCTTTATAGGCAGATAATTGGAGGCGTGATTGGCCATAAAAAGTCCACTATTTAAATGAGTATGTTTAAACATCTCTCGCAATTCCAAGAGAAGTTCACCGGTGTCAGGGAGTTCGAACCTGCCTGCCCTAAAATCTTCATCCAGGGGGGTATCTGGCAAGAGCATCACCGTGAGGGCCCCAACGTAATGTGGATCCATAGCGCTGAGAAGTTCTCCCGTCGCTTTGGCGTGCCTGAGCGAGTCTGAGCGCCCGGCAATTCCCAGCAGTACTGTCACCGAAAGCTTTATTCCAGCTTTCTTTACTCGCCTCCCTTGCTCGATGAGGTTTTCTGCACTCGTGCCCTTGCAAACTTTCTTGAGAGTTTCATCATCGCCGCTCTCTACTCCCAAATAAAGAATACCAAGTCCTTTTGCCTGCAGCTGAGCCAACTGCTCGTCACTTTTCATTTTGATGCTCTTGGCATTACCGTAGGCCCCCACCCTTCTCACCCAGGGAAGGTGTTCCTGAATTGTGTCCAATATCCACACCAGTTTCCGTTGGGGGATTATCAGGGCATCACCATCCATGAGGAAGAGTCGATGCTGGTTTTGCATGTATTTGGAGGCAAACAAGATATCTGCCAGGATGGTATCGTCATCCTTGATGGTGAACCTTTGGTCTTTGTATGTCCCACAAAAGGTACACTTGTTGTGTGAGCACCCAAGTGTCACCTGCAGGAGGATACTCATTGCTTCGCTGGGTGGGCGAATGATAGTTCCTTCGTAGTGCATTCCCTCGGGTTCATGCATGTTTTACTCTCATCTTTTTTAAGTTATCAGCTTTCAGCCGCCAGCATTCAGCTTCTAGAAAACCGAAAAACAAAATCAATAACCTCAAAAAATTACCTTTCTTATGTATTTCTGAAAGCTGACAGCTGACCGCTGAAAGCTTAACTGTTATATTAGGTCTTTCGGCCTGTTTTGGAAAGACTTTTCAGAGGAGACCCTTCGCACCCCACTCTCTATTTCTCAAGCAGAACATAGGTACAGGAACTGAGCAACCTCTCGTGAAAAATTCCATATCTCATCCAATAGAATTAACCAAAAAATCTCGAATTCTCGTGCTGATAGCTGCCCTTTTGGCAGTATTTTTGGGTGCCCTTGATGCTCTCATCATAGGGGCGGCAATGCCTACCATAGTTGCCGACTTGGGAGAGCTTGAACTCTATAGCTGGGTATTTTCAGCCTACATGCTCACCAGAACCATTGCCTTGCCCCTCTTCGGCAAACTTGCCGACCTCTACAGCAGCAAGAAGCTTTTTGTTCTCGCGGTTGGAGTTTTTCTAATTGGCTCTGTTTTCGCCGGCATGGTCAATAGCATGCCACAGCTCGTGTTCCTGCGCGCTCTCCAGGGAATAGGAGCGGGCGGCAATTTTGCTCTCGCCTACATTGTGGTTTCGGAAGTATCTGCCCCGGAAGAGCGCGGTAGAATGATGGGTCTTATCAGCTTTGTCTGGGGAGTTTCAAGTGTTATGGGCCCGTTGCTGGGAGGCCTTATTGTCACCTATTTGGCCTGGCCGTGGGTCTTTTACATTAATGTACCCGTTGGCAGCCTGGCAGTTTTCTTTATTGTGCGATATTTCCAGGAATCACGCCCCAAGAAAACAGACGCAACTGTCGACTATCTTGGCGCCCTCACTCTGACCACCTGTATCCTTTCGTTATTGTTCGCTTTTCTCCTGCTCGGAGAAGCTCGCTCTTGGTACTCTCCGGTGCTTCTTGGTCTGTTTTTTCTCGCGGCTGTGGGCGGCGTTGTCTTCTGGTACGCAGAACGACGGGCCGCAGAACCAATCCTCCCCTTGCATTTTTTGCAGATTCCCGGGTTTACCCTCCCCAATGGCGCTGCTTTTTTCAGCAGTTTTGCCATATTTTCCCTGCTGGCATTCCTTCCCCTTTTCATTCAAGGCACTCTGGGAAGAACTGCCGCTGAATTGGGTCTTGTCATGGTTCCCCTCAGTTTGGGGTGGTCGGCCGGTGCCCTGGTATGTGGCCTGGTCATAAACAGACTAGGAGAGAAACTGACAGGTGTGACCGGGGCTATTCTCATGTGCCTCAGCATTGCTCTGACCCTGACCTTCAATGCGACCACTGGCCTACTCTACTTTAGCGTTGTAGTTTGCCCAATTGGCATTGGCATGGGTTTTGTTTCGGTGGCAACTTTGATAAAAGTGCAGAACAGCTTGCATGAAAGTGACTTGGGAGTTGCCACTTCATCTCAGCAATTTGCCAGAACCTTGGGTGGTACCATAGGCATTGGGATTTCCGGAGCCTTGGTGTCTCATTACCTTGACAAGGCCATTGATGGCCTTATGAATTCGCCTCTCAGTGCGGAGATTCCACCAGAACTGGCGGCCCAGCTCTCCCACAATCTTCAGGAATTTCTGCAGCCGGACATGGCAGTGTCATTATCCTCCACAGCCCTCAATGCCATCCGGGAATCCATTGGCAAGGGTGTAGAGGCTGTGTTCTGGACGGCGTTGCTGGTATCCTTCATCAGTATTCTTATGTGTAAAATGATGCCAGGAAGGAACATCAAACCGTGATACCTACAGAGAAAGAATGCTATGGGCTGATGGACCAGTACCAGATGTTGGACAACATCAGAGAGCACAGCATTGTGGTTGCAGAGATTGTCAGAGCCATCTCTACGGGTCTTGTTCATTCCGGTGTCGAGATTTCCGTACAGAAAGCGGTGGCAGGTGCTTTGCTACACGACATCGCCAAGACTCAGTGTATCCAGAGCGGTGATGACCACGCCACTGTTGGCAGAGAGATATGTCTGCAACACCAGTTTGATGAAATCGCGGACATTGTGGGCCAGCACGTCTGGCTAGAAGATTATTCCCTCGATGGTGCATATTCTGAAAAGGAAGTTGTTTATTATGCTGATAAGAGGGTACTGCACACCTCTGTGGTAACCCTGGCAGAGCGGATGCACGACATCATAGATCGCTATGGTAGAAATGATTCTAGACTCGCCGAACGAGTGCGGATGAATTTCACTATTTGCAAAGGTGTTGAAAGAAAGCTATTTTCGCAACTTGATTTCAGGCCTGAAGACCTGGCTAATGTTATCTAATAGCCTGAGGGAAGAAACTGCTACCAAAGGGTCCGGTTGTGGGCTCTCCCGAAGGAAACGGCTCAGGACGCAAAGCGCTAAGCGCAGAGCGCAAAGCGAA
>JBFFBS010000278.1:0-4669 GCA_041560295.1 Syntrophobacteria bacterium
AGGGCCCATAGGGGGAAATACTTGTCGTAGCCGTGATATTTCAGGTAAAAAACCCGCGGGAAGCCGGGCGCGGTGTACACCTCATCATGCCACAAGCCATTGTCCGTTTGGCTCTGTAGTAGATATTCGGTACCGCGTCGCAGGTGGGGAGAATCGGTCTCGCCAGCAGCCATGAGACCGAGCATAGCCCAGGCGGTCTGAAAAGAGGTACTATC
The DNA here is from genome assembly GCA_041560295.1 of Syntrophobacteria bacterium. GTDB lineage: Bacteria > Desulfobacterota > Syntrophobacteria > BM002 > BM002 > BM002. The sequence continues at coordinate 216 of JBFFBS010000278.1, forward strand.
GCATCCACGGCCAGCCGTGGATGGGTCACAATAAGAGCAGCACGCTTCACCCCAGCCGCCATCAGGACGCTGGGTAGCCTTCAGCCATTCCACCGCCTTTCGGATGTAGGGTTGGTTGGGATCTTCGCCAGCCGCTTCCAAGGCCACCAGTACCGACCAGGTGCCATAAATATAGTTGGTGCCCCAACGCCCGAACCACGAGCCGTCGACCTCCTGCTCGCTCCGTAGAAAATCGAGCCCTGCAGCAATCGTTTTCCAATAGCCTGCTTTGTCAACCGTCGCCAGTAGGGTTATACAGCGGGCCGTAAGGTCGCTGGTTGGTGGGTCAAGCAGGGCCCCGTGATCAGCAAAAGGGATTTCATTGAGGTAATAGTAGGTATTATCGGCGTCAAAGCTGCCAAAACCACCATTCTTTGACTGCATCCCAGCCAGCCAATCTGCGGCCCGCCGTATTGACTCGCGGTAACGTTCCAGTCCGGTTCGATGCATGACCCACGCTATTACGGCGGTATCGTCAAGGTCAGGATAGTGTGGATTCGCATACTCAAAGGCCCAACCACCGCCTTTGAGATGAGGGCGATTATCTCTCCAGTCACCGGGTTCATCAGACAACTGGCGCTCCTTGAGCCAATCCAACGCGCGCAAAAGCTCGTCTGTGGGTTCTTTTCCGGCCACTTCGAGTAGTGCTGCACCGGCGAGGCAGGTGTCCCACATGGGGGACAGACAGGGCTGGCAGTAGGCCGAATCCTCACCAATTACCAAGAGTTTTTCAAGGGCCTGCTTGGCGCTCACCCGATGGGGATGATCTGCTGGATAGCCCAAGACTTCCAGGGCTTCCAGGGCATTGACCATGGCAGGGAATATACCACCGAGACCGTCGGTGCCATTGAGTCTCTCAATGAACCAGTTTGCGGCTTTTTTTATGGCACGTCGCCGTACACTAGGAGGAAGGAAAAGTTCCACAAACCTTCCCGCTTTATCCAAAGCCAGAAACAAGCGGTTCAGAGGAGAACGGACGGGGAAGTAGTTTTGCTCCTGCTCGGGAGGTGTAGTAAACAACTCCAGAATGTGGACCTGCCTCGGGTTTTTGGCCCGGGGTTTTAGGGTGCAGAGAATAAACAGGGGAACCATTACGGTGCGCGACCAGTAAGAAACTTTTCTCAGATGAAAGGGAAACCAGCGGGGCAAAAGTACAATTTCTACAGGGATGAAGGGTACTCCCCTCCAGGGTATCTGGCCAAAAAGAGCCAGAGCAATACGAGTAAATACATTGGAGCGGGCTGCGCCGCCGTGAGCCAAAATGGCCTTACGGGCCTTCACCATATGGGGAGCATCAGGGTTGTCGCCCGCCAACTTCAGAGCATAATAAGCTTTTACGCTACAACTGAGGTCAAAGTCCCCCCCACAGTAAAGATTCCAGCCACCGTCTTCACACTGGTGCTCACGAAGATAAACAGCGATTTTGGCCGCGAGTTCATCGTCGATCTCATCCATATAGTGCATCATAAGGATGTACTCGGCAGGGATGGTGCAGTCGGCCTCGAGATCAAAACGATAGTGGCCATCGGAATGCTGGAGGGCAAGCAGGGACTCATTGGCTCCAGCGATGGAGCGCTCGAGTTCCACCTCAAAAATACGCTCGGCGAATCTCTCGTGAGTCGGAATGGATGGTGCGCCTGAGGACTGCGGCATAGTGTTCAGTCCTTTGTTTTCGTTGTTAGAATCTTAAAGTAATCAATGCTATCAGAAACATCGACGATGAGCAATGCCAATAAATTACTGGTTGCTGCAAGGACAGCTTAATAGTAAGGAAGGTAGCTTATGCTACAGATCGAGTGTTTTGTCAAGCACCATCTGGTTGATTCACTATGAATGTCAGGGGGTATCTTATATAGGTACCAGGTTTCAGGTGTTGGGTGTCAATGTTGAGGTGTCAGGTGTCAGGTTTCAGGTGTTCCGCCGGAGGCGGATCAGGTGTCAGGAGAGAGAAACAAAAAAACAGAAACCTGAACACTGAACAGTGAAACCTCAGTCACTGTCGAGCTACAGGACATTTCCCTTGACAATCCGAGGCGGTATGTTAACTTCAGCACTTCTGGATTTTGCCACACACAGTGCGAGATTGGACAGCTTTGGAGATATGAATGGACTATAAGAAAACGCTCAATTTGCCTCGAACAGATTTTCCCATGAAGGCCAACCTGGCGAAAAGAGAGCCGGTGGTTATGGAGAAGTGGGAGCAGTTGGATTTGTACGCCAAGCTCAGGGAAGTGGGTAAAGATCGGCCACGTTATGTGCTGCATGACGGTCCGCCCTATGCCAATGGTCATATTCACCTGGGCACCGCTCTCAACAAAATTCTCAAAGATATGGTCGTCCGCTCCAGGCAGTTTATGGGCTACGACAGCGTCTATGTTCCAGGTTGGGATTGTCACGGGTTACCCATCGAACACCAGGTGGAAAAGGAATTAGGTGAACAGCGGCAGGGGATGAGTCAACTGGAGTTGCGACGTCGCTGCCGTGAATATGCTGAGAAATTTGTCGACATCCAGCGGCAGGAGTTCAAGCGGTTGGGCGTGGTGGGGGACTGGGAGAACCCCTATCTGACTATGTCGTATGACTACGAGGCAACCATTGCCAGGGAACTGGGAAAGTTTATTACCCGGGGTAGTGTGTACAAGAGCAAGAAACCGATTTACTGGTGCAGCTCCTGTCGCACTGCACTAGCTGAGGCGGAGGTGGAGTATGAGGAGCACCAATCGCCCTCCATTTATGTGAAGTTTCCCCTTATTGACAACCTCGGCCAGAAGGTGTCAGGGCTCAACGACCAGAAGGTGTTTGTGATCATCTGGACCACAACGCCGTGGACCATCCCGGCCAACCTTGCCATTGCCCTCCACCCGGACTACGAGTATGCCGTCGTAAAGTTCGGCCATGAAGCGTGGATCATTGCGGATGGATTGGTGGAGCAAGTGATGGCCAAGGCCGAGATCTCAGATTATGAGATCCTGGCTCGGTTAGCCGCTGCTGACCTGGAGGGAATGAAGTGCCGCCATCCATTTATTGACAGGGAGTCGATTATAGTGCAAGCACCGTATGTGACCCTCGATGTGGGCACAGGCTGCGTGCACACCGCGCCCGGTCACGGTCGCGAAGATTTCGAAACTGCCTTGAAATACGATCTGGAAGTGTATTCTCCAGTGGACGATGACGGCTGTTTCACGGCAGACGTACCGTACTTCGCCGGTCAGTTCGTATTCGATGCTAATGACGGCGTCAATGAAAAGATCGCCGAACAGGGAAGTCTGGTAAAAAAAGAGAGCATAACCCATACGTATCCCCACTGCTGGCGCTGCAAGGAACCGGTTATCTTCCGCGCCACTGAGCAGTGGTTTATCAGTATGGAGTCCAATGATCTCCGGCATAATGCGTTGCAATCAATTGAAAAAGAGGTGGAGTGGATACCCAGTTGGGGTCAGGAGCGCATTCACGGCATGATTGAAAATCGGCCAGACTGGTGTATTTCCAGGCAACGGGCCTGGGGTGTACCCATCACCGTTTTCTACTGCCAAGAGTGCAACGAGATTCTGGCCGATTCCGCGGTGCTGGAACACGTGGTCTCCCGATTTGCCGAAAAGGGGGCCGACATCTGGTTTTCTGAGGAGGCTGTGGACCTATTACCGGCAGGGACTAAATGCAGCGAGTGTAGCGGCTCCACCTTCACCAAAGAAATGGACATCCTGGACGTATGGTTCGAATCCGGTGTGAGCTATGCCGCGGTGCTCGAGCCGAGGGAGGATCTCCACTCGCCGGCTGAACTTTACCTGGAAGGGAGTGATCAGCACCGGGGTTGGTTCCATAGTTCCCTCCTGGCAGCGATGGGTACTCGGGGACATGCTCCTTACCGTACCGTGCTCACCCATGGATTCGTGGTGGACGGTACGGGTCGTAAGATGTCTAAATCACTGGGCAATGTCATTGCTCCAGATGAGGTTATCCAGAAATATGGAGCAGAGATCCTCAGGCTTTGGGTGGCGGCCGAAGATTACCGGGACGACATCCGGATCTCGGAAGAGATTCTTCAGCGGCTTTCTGAGGCCTATCGACGCATCAGAAACACCTGTCGCTTTCTCCTGGGCAATCTGAAAGATTTCGATCCTGAGCGGGACAGGGTCCAAGTGGCTTCCATGAACTCGCTCGATCGCTGGGCCCTGCATCGGCTGCAACAGCTGGCGAAGAGAGTGGTGCAGGCATATGAAAGCTTTGAATTCCACAAGATTTATCATGCCATCCACAACTTCTGTGTCGTGGACCTCAGTGCCTTTTACCTGGATGTATTGAAGGATCGACTCTACGTTTCCGCTGCCACCTCTGAAAAGAGGCGCTCGGCCCAGACCGCCATTTTTGAAATAGCAGTAACCCTCGTGCGCCTTATGGCTCCCATCCTGGCATTC
>JBFFBS010000279.1:0-4598 GCA_041560295.1 Syntrophobacteria bacterium
GTGAGGGTTGGGCGGGTGCGGTGGGTGAGAAGATAAGCGATGCTGGCTACGCTCAGAAGGAAGTGGAGGAAGTGAGTCGTCCTCTGAAAGTGGGACGTGAAAAGATCACCAGGGCAATGCTGCAGTCTGCTTCGAAACTCACTCCCGAATTCGGCATCGAACTGGTGGATGTGCGGATCAAGCGGATTAACTACGTGGATAGCGTCTTGAAGAAGGTCTTTGAAAGAATGATCTCAGAACGCAAGCGTATTGCGGCCCAGTATCGCTCGGAGGGTGAAGGCGAGGCGGCAAGAATCAACGGTGAGATGCAAAAAGAGCTGAAACGAATCTCCTCGGAAGCCTTTCGCACAGCGCAGGAAGTTCGAGGAAAAGCTGATGCTAAGGCGACAAAAATATATGGCGATGCCTATAGTCGGGACCCAGAGTTCTATTCCTTTTCCAAGACCCTAGAACTCTACCGGGAGCAGGAGCACAACAAAACGAGGATGATATTGACGACAGATAGCGATTTTTACAAATATCTGAAGGAAATTCCTCGGTAGGAGAAAAAGAAAGAAAAAAAATGATAAAATACGAATTTTTCGTATTGCGGTCTAGCGGAATTTGTGTATAGTAAGGAAAGGTCTGCGCGGTTCGTACCGTGTTGCCCCTAACGGTGTTTGTAAAAACATCGCTGGGGGCTTTTTTTTGGGCGGGTTTTTCTTCAACGTCAAAACCTGGTCCTTGGGGCCGGGTCAGATCGCATAGAGCATAGCGCATAGAGCACGGCGTAAAGAACTAGGGAGTCGAGACATTAACAATTTTCGCTTTGCGCTCTACGCTTAGCGCCTTGTGTTATGAGGCATAAGAAGTGGATACATTCTTATTTGTTTTTGCCTTGTGCCCTGTGCCTTGAGCCTTGAGCCGCATTTACAGCAACTCTGAATACAAATCTTCAATACCTTCGATTTCTGCCTGCAAGTATGTCTTGATTTTTTTGGTAATTCTCACTTGTATCTGCCGTACTCGCTCACGGCTGATCCCATAAACGTCCCCGATCTCCTGCAAGGTCATTGGATCCTCAGCCATGAGTCTGTGGTCGAAAATAAATCGCTCCTTCTCCGGCAATGTGGTCCTGAAAGAGGCCAGTTTTTCCTTGAGGAGTTCTCTCTTTTCAAAATCTGCAAGCTGTTCGTCTGCCCCGATATCGTCGGACGGGATGAAGGATTGATGGTCGCTGTCTGAGTCTTCTTTGATAGGGGCATCCAGAGACACCTCCCAGCTACCCAGTCGTTGATCCATTTCGATTACTTCCGATTCTTTCACATCCAACCGCTCAGCCAGCAACTTAGGTCTCGGCTCAAATCCCATGGCCAGTAAGCGTTCTTTTTCTTTACGAAGATTGAAAAAAAGCTTGCGCTGGGCCTGAGTGGTGCCGATCTTGACGAGTTTCCAATTGTCCATGATGAATTTGATGATGTAGGCCTTGATCCAGAACGAGGCATAGTAGGAGAGTTTAAAGCCGCGGTATGGGTCGAATTTCTTCACTGCCTGCATCAAGCCGATATTACCTTCCTGAATCAGATCCATGAGATTGCGCATCCAGTGGCGCTGAAAGCTCAGGGCAATCTTAACAACCAATCTCAGGTTTGAGGTAATGAGGCGATAGGCAGCTTCCATATCGCCCTTTTCTCTATAGCGAATAGCCAGTCGCTGTTCTTCCTCGCGGCTCAGAAGGGGATAGCGTTTGATTTCCATGAGGTAATGCTTGAGCGGATCATAGGGAACGAGAGAATCGGAAGAGTAGCTTTTCAGCGGTGCCAATTCCGTTTCATCGAAGTCGAAGTCTGCAGCTTGCTCTAGAGGAGTAGCTTCTTCTTTTTTCTTTTTTGCCTTTCTCGCCATATCTGCAATTTATCCTTTTATCTGGCAACCTTGGAGAGAGAGGATTATTAAACCGTCCAAATATTATAGGCTACTTCAGGTAAGCATTCATGTCAAGCTAGCCTGGAGGAGAAAATTCAGGAATTCATGAATTTCTAGTCCGCATAATTACGCATTTTTATTCAACATCGAAAACCTGGTCCTTAGAGCCGGGTCAGCGTTGAACGGCTTTGCCGGCAGGAGAGGTTTCAGGTTTCAGTTTTTTGTTTTTCTTCCCTGACACCTGACACCCGCCCTTACGATTTGACTAAGGTTCCAGTCCATCTTATTGTTGAATTAGAGAAAATGCCGCAAGGTATTACTCAACTCGCTTTCAAGCACAAGGCGAATGTGGGAAAGGGGGGAGGTTTGCTGCAGGGATTCTAGCGCTGGTTCCACCCAGAGTTTCTCATCCAGCAGAGGCCAAATCACATCTCTGGCCAGAGGAAGAAAATCCTCGCTGATTCGCTTTTGAGCAGGACTTGGCCAGTGGTACTCCAGAGCCAGAAAGAAGAGAAAGAGGCGCCGGAACAATCGGAGGTTATAGTTGGAGAGCTTGAGATTGTTTTGGTGGCGACTGGTAAGACTCCGGCCTAGTTTCTTAAAACGCTGATATAGTGGGACCCTAGCCGCCACTCGCAATGATTCCTCCAAAAGTGAAATCTCTGCAGCAATAGAGTGGTACTGGGCCAGGGCGTAATCATTTAAGACCAGGTTTTCTCTAAAGGCCTTGGAGAAAATCGCTTTACTCCAGTCCATCACCAGGAGAAATCGCGGTTCCTGGCGCCACTCACGAAGACGCTTGATGGGGATTTTCGTCTGTTTAGAAATCCAGCTCAGGGAGGCTTGGCCGAAATAACCTTGCATCAAGGCAGCCCCATATTGAGTTGGGGACAGCGCCACTTTCCGACCACGCAGTTGAGGAGGTCGGGGCGAAGTAACATACTGGTGCAGCCGTTGATGTAGCCACTGATGGTAGAGGAATATTGGCTCCATAATAAATCCGTGGTCAAAGACAGCATGCCGCAAAGAGCATAGCGCCAAGCGTTTGGTAAACAGTAAACGGATTAGATGCTGGTTCTGCAAGTGTTCATTCTTTAACGCTTACGGCCTTGTTCGCTATGCGCTTGGCGCTCTGCGCTCTGCGGCTAGCAAGGCTAGCCTTCGTTGACCTTAAAATAAGGGCAGCGGACTGTCAATGACTGTATGGTGGGTTTCGTTGAGCGAATCCCCCATCATAACCTGGAAAGGGGAGGCAATGACGAGGGAGGTGTTATTTCTGGACTTACTTGAGACAGAGGAGGGAGAAGGGGCGCCGCCTCGTATGCGACTGGTGGTTAGGGCCTACCCCTCAGACGAAAAGGGGTATGCTTCGCTGACCCCAGAATGTGACACAATGGAAGGGTTCGAGCAGGCGGTGGTCGAACTCAAGAAGAGGCTGGACAGTGCCCTGGAGAGAGCAAGAGAGACGTTTCAACAATACCAGGCCCAGGCCAAAGGTGAAAAAGCGGTATCGGACTTCCACAGCGCTGAGGAGGTTTGGCAAGCTCTGGAAGAGAGCTCTTCCCTGGAGGAAATGCGAGAGCTCTTTAATGGACTGAGCCTAAGCAAGCGGCAGGAAGTAGCCGATTTTGTCTTAACCCAGTTGAATATTTTTAAAGGTGCCGCCTCAACATTCTCCCAGCATTATAATGAGGCGGAATATCTGCTCGAATGAGGAAAGAAAAGCGTCAAATAGTTAAATGGTTACATAGTTAAATAGTCAAATCGTAAACGGTAAGCGGTAAGCGGTAAGCAGTGAGCGGTAAATCGTTCAAGTCGTTGAAACCGTTGAAGTCGTTCAAATCGTTCAAATCGCGAGATCGCGGCTGACCTTCGACAGGCTCAGGTCGGGGAAAGCCGCTCCCACAGGAGACTCTCTTTTTTTCTGTCGTCTGTCATCTGTCGTCTGTCCTCTTTCCTCTGCCTGCTTTTTTAAAATCCGCAATCCGCAATCCGAAACTGGGAACCCGCCCGAAGGGTGGGAGTCCGAAGGACAAATCCGCAATCTTCCCTCTGCCTGATGCTCGCTGCCGGCTGTCCATTAGGACCGCTTTGCTCTCTGTATTCCTATAAAGATGAGAAGGACACCGTAGAGGCTAAGGCGGAAACTAGGGACTGTGGTCCAGATAAATTCCTGGGCTGTGGAGAGGATGAGAGCTCCCAGTAGAGGACCCCAGGTGGTTCCTGGCTTGAGGAGCAAACACATAAGCAGTGGAGCAAGAGAATTTTCCAAGCCAAAAGCCTCTGCCGGGATAACGAAAGATATCTCTCGCGCATGCAGTCCTCCTGCCAGGGCTGCTGGAACTGCGCTGAAGATCAATGCCAGCCTTTTCACCTGCGCGCAGTTTATCCCCACTGATTCGGCCATTTCTTCACTTTCCCGTATTGAGCTGAGCTTCAGTCCCAATCTCGATCCACAGAGAAGCCAGTGCAGGCCGACTACTATCAAGCTCAAGATTAGGGAAAGAATATAGGTCAACATTGGGTCATGGTTTGGCGGCAGAGAAAGGCCGGCAGCCCCCCCGGTCCACCATGACAGGTTACTTGTTAACTGGCTGCCCAGCAGTAGGAGACCCAGCGTGGCCAGGGCAAACACGGCTCCATGTAAGCGAAAGAGGGGCAGGCTCAGAAGGGCAGCAGCCGGCAGGACCAGA
>JBFFBS010000280.1:0-4597 GCA_041560295.1 Syntrophobacteria bacterium
GATGAGGCCCTCCGCTTGCTGGCCGAGCAAGCTGCCGAGGAGCGGACCGGGGCTCGAGGGTTGGTGAGCGTTCTGGAAAAGGCAGTTCTCCACTTTGAAAAGAAACTGCCCTCTACGGACATTCGTATCTTTGTGGTGACACCAGAGGTGGTGCAAGATCCCAAAGGGACCCTGGAGCTTCTTCTGAAGAATCCTGACGCCTCGGAGTTCGTGGAGCGTCATGAAAAAGTGTTTAATATTGATAAGGCTGCTGCCACACGGGCAATATTGGACAAGGAGGATTACTTTCGAGAGAACTACCGCCAGGCCTTTACAGACCAAAGGATCGACCTGATTGCTACCTACCATTTGCTTTCGGGTGCGGAGTTGGAAGGTCTCTTCGGGGAAGTAGTGTCCATGATTGGTGAGATAAGAGACTATGAGTCCAGTTTTGCAGACAAAAAGCAAGTCCAGGTCCGTTTTGCTGAGGATGCGGTGGATGAAGTTTTGCAGAGGGCTTTAACCCAAAGGAAGAGTGCTACAAAAATCTGTCACCAGGCATCCGCAGACTACGATTACGCCTTGAAGCTGATCATGGACAAAACCGGCCAGCAAGAGTTCGTCATCACCAGGGAAGCGATCGAGGATCCCGAAGCTTTCATCAATGAGCTCATTCGGAGATCCTACGGCACCGCTTCATTCGTCCTTCAGAGTCCACGGGACAAGTAAAAATCAGAGCCAGGACTTGACTCTTGACAAATGTAGTGTTTTTCTTTGTCGAAGAGGAAATAAACCCTTTTATCGAAGGTCAAGTCCTGGCTCTACTCTTAGCAAGAAGGAAATAGAATGATCGGAATATCCAAACTTTACTGCGGCACAGTCGAACCATCCGACGCGCTTCGCTACGGGCGTCAGTCGCAACAGCTGCCCTCACATCTACTCCAATTCTCTAGTGACAAGAAACCGGTTGTGGTCTGGAATATCACTCGCAGTTGTAATCTCAAGTGTGTGCACTGCTATGCTCACGCCACTGGTGAGGCTGCAAAGGACGAACTCAGCACAGAGGAGGGAAAGCAGCTCCTGGATGATCTGGCTGATTTTGGAACTCCGGTGGTGCTTTTCTCCGGCGGCGAGCCTCTCGTTCGGAAAGATCTGGTTGAACTGGCAGATTACGCCGTCAAACGGGGCATGCGGGCTGTAATTTCCACAAACGGTACTTTGATTACCAGGTCTGCTGCCCAGGCCCTGAAGGAAGTAGGATTGTCCTATGTGGGCATAAGTTTGGATGGCATGCGAGAGGTTAATGACCAGTTTCGTGGGGTCAAAGGCTCTTTCGATAGGGCTATGGCCGGGATCGAACATTGCCAGGAGGCGGGCATCAAGGTGGGCTTGCGTTTTACCATCAACCGGATGAACGCTGCTGAAATACCTGCCATTTTTGATCTTCTGGAAGAACGCGACATCCCTCGCGTTTGCTTCTACCACTTGGTCTACACTGGACGGGGAAGCGAGCTGATCGAAGAAGACCTGAGCCACGAAGAAACTCGTCGAGTGGTTGATTTGATTATCGACCGCACCCACGATCTGCATGCGCGCGGCAAGCCGAAAGAGGTTCTTACCGTGGACAACCATGCTGACGGGCCGTATGTGTATTTGCGGATGCTTGAAGAGGACTCCTCCAGAGCACAAGAGGTGCTGGAGCTGTTGAAAATGAATGAGGGGAACAGCTCGGGACGCGGCATTGGTTGTGTGAGCTGGGATGGCGAGGTACACGCGGACCAGTTCTGGCGGCACCATTCTTTTGGCAACGTGCGGCAGCGACCATTCAGTGAGATTTGGACTGATATGTCTGATCCACTCATGGCTCGTCTCAAGGACAAAAAGCAGTACGTGACCGGCCGATGCGCCACCTGTCGCTGGCTGGATATATGCGCTGGTAATTTCCGTGTCCGCCCCGAGGCGGTGACAGGCGATCTGTGGGCCTCAGATCCGGCTTGTTATCTCACCGATGAAGAGATTTCTGAAACCATTTAGAAATTGCGAATTGCGGATTGAAGAAGTAAAGGTCTTCGTAATCGGACCCTTCACATAACCACTTTCCTAATTTTCTTACTTTCGTTTTTCTTATGATCACGATTCGCAACTGATATGTGCCCATAAGGGGTATTTTGTGTTAGAATTTTAGGCACTTTAGCTCACTTTAGTACATTTTAGGCATTCATTGAGGAGTAGTTATGTTTTTCCCCAGGTATAGGCCAAGAAGGTTGCGACGTGACGCAATAGTACGGAGTATGGTGCGTGAGACCAGCCTGTCAGCAAATGATTTTATCTACCCTTTCTTTGTGGTTCCCGGGAGTGGTGTGCGCAATCCTATAGGCTCCATGCCTGGGGTTTTCCAGCTATCCGTTGATGAATTGGTAAAGGATGCGGCGGAGGTGAAAGGCCTGGGTATTCCTGCAGTCCTGCTCTTCGGTATTCCGGAGGCAAAGGATGAGGTGGGCTCGGGGGCATATGCCCAAGACGGGATTGTCCAACGGGCCGCCCAGGAGTTGAAGGATAAGGTCGACGACCTCCTCGTGATCACTGACGTTTGCATGTGTGAGTACACCAGTCACGGACACTGCGGGGTAATAAAGGACGGAGATGTGGATAACGACGCCACCTTACTTCTTCTGGCGCGCACAGCTCTGTCCCATGCTGAGGCAGGGGCAGACATGGTAGCCCCGTCGGATATGATGGACGGTCGAATAGGGGCCATACGGGAGGCGTTGGATGAAAATGGTTTCGCCAACATTGCCATAATGGCCTATGCTGCGAAGTATGCTTCAAGCTTTTACGGGCCGTTTAGAGATGCCGCTGATTCTGCCCCCCAATTTGGGGATCGATATTCTTATCAGATGGACCCCGCTAACAGTAAAGAGGCCATGCGGGAGATCAGCCTGGATATTGAGGAAGGCGCTGATATTATTATGGTCAAGCCTGCTCTTGCCTATCTGGACGTGATTCGGCGGGCGAGCAGAGAGTTCGATCTGCCTTTGGCGGCTTATAATGTCAGCGGCGAGTATTCGATGGTCAAAGCGGCGGCAGAGAAGGGCTGGTTGGACGGTGAGCGAGTAATGATGGAGGTTCTTACATCCATCAAGCGGGCCGGCGCGGATATCATTATTACCTACTTTGCCAAGGAAGCAGCGAGGAAGTTGGAAAGCTGAGCTTTCAACTCCCTCGCATAGCGCAGAGCGCTAAGCGCAGAGCGAAAACTTCAATCTATTGGAAAGACAGCAGCGCAACTCCATTACTCAAATCAGATAGTCGAACTTCGAGGTCACTGATGACCAATTTTTCTTTCACGCCATGCGCCATGCGCTATGCGCTATGCGATCTCAGTGAGACATATAGGAAATAAAATGAAAAATCACCCACATGAACATATGAAACACGGTGAACAGAGAGGCGACGGGCCGCTGCCGAGGCTGATTGCCTGGGAGCTAACCCGAACCTGCAATCTGAGCTGCATCCATTGCCGGGCAGCATCCATCGACAAACCCTATCCAAATGAATTGACCACTGAGGAGTGTATGAATCTCTTGGATGAGGTGGCCTCTTTCGCCAGCCCCATCATGATTCTCACGGGAGGTGAACCTCTGTTGCGGCCGGATCTTTTCGAGATTGCCACGTATGGGACCGAAAAAGGTCTGCGTATGGTTTTGGCCACCAACGGACTCCTCATTGACACAGAAACCACCAAAAAGATGCGCGAGGCTTCCATTCAAAGAGTGAGCATCAGCCTGGATGGGGCCACGGCTGAAAGCCATGACAAATTTCGCCAGGTTGCCGGAGCCTTTGCCGGGTCTTTGCGAGGCATCGATCTCCTCAAGAAGGCTTCCATTGAGTTCCAGATCAATACCACCATAACCAGGGAGAATCTGGACGAGCTTCCTGATATTCAGAAGCTGGCAGAGGATCTGGATGCTGCGGCGCATCATATATTTCTCCTGGTGCCCACAGGACGGGGGAAAGATTTCAAGGAACAGGAGATCGCGGCCAAGGATTATGAGCAAACCCTTAACTGGTTTTATGACCAGAGCGATAAGGTTGACATGCAGCTCAAAGCCACTTGTGCACCGCACTACTACCGAATTATGAGGCAGCGGGCAAAAGAGGAGGGTAAAAAGGTCACAGTAGAGAGCCACGGCATGGATGCTGTGACTCGAGGCTGTCTGGGGGGGACCGCCTTTCTCTTTATCTCCCACGTGGGGCAGGTTCAGCCCTGTGGCTATCTCGAGGTAGACTGCGGTAATGTCCGGCAGGCGCCCCTGGGGGAGATCTGGCGTGATTCGGAGGTGCTGAAGAATTTACGTAACTTCGAAGCATACCAGGGAAGGTGCGGGGTCTGCGAATATCGAAAAGTTTGCGGCGGCTGCCGGGCCAGAGCCTTTGAAGCCACTGGTGATTATCTGCAAGAGGAGCCACTGTGTACGTATGTACCTAGAGCTGCTTGCCGCTAGGTAGCCTAGCGGCAAATTCGAAATCCGAAGCACGAAGCACGAAACAAATTCAAAATCAGAATTTCTTAATGTTCAAAACGAATATTGTCGAAAGCAAAGACTGAGCGCATCGC
>JBFFBS010000281.1:0-4593 GCA_041560295.1 Syntrophobacteria bacterium
GCTCTCTGCTCCATGCCATCTAGTTGATACGCTATGCGCTCTGCGCTCTGCGCCATGCGATTTCTGCTCACAACAGTTTTGGTTGCTTCAAATCCTCCAATGCTCTTTCATATGCTGCACGGTATCGGAAGCCCTGCCGCAGGTATTTCCAGATGGCACGAATCTTCTCCACCTCCCGATCTGGGTAAAATCGAAATGTTTTTTCACCTCGCCTCTCTGTTTCCGGCTTTACAAAGGCCTTCTGCTCCAGGTAATAGAGCTTTTGGCGAGGGATCCCGACCTCACTTACGACTTCCGATGTTGTCTTCATAATAAACATCCAACCATGAGAAAGATTTGGGGCCATTTACCTTTTCCGTCTAATCCGCATGTTTCCCGAAGCAAAGCCGCCAGACTGTAGAGATGGCCGTGCCGCCGAACTCCCGGCTACCGACTCCACTTCCAGGCCGAAGAGCTTAGCCTACAGCCCCGAGATAAGGGCGGACATAATCTACGGTCCGCCTTGGGCGGATTCGCGCAACATGTGGGTTAAGTTCAAATTTAAGTTTGTCCTGACTACAGTAAACTACTGCGTCTTTTGCCTTTTTCGCTTTTGCAAAATTGTGTTCAATTTTAAGTTTAAACTTATCCTACGTAAGAAAAAAATATATGTCAACTGTTTTTTTCTGAATTTCCAGTTACCTATGCTGGTTGAGTCGGTTGAGCCGGTTTTGCCGGTTGAATCGGTTGAGGAGATCATTCTAAAAAATCCCCCTAAATCCCCCTTTAAAAAAGGGGGACTTTCTGTTGATTCCAAGGATTTCCCCCCTTTTGTAAAGGGGGGAGTAAGGGGGGATTTTGCCCTTGTCTGCGGGGGCCTGGATTCCGGATATCCACCTTCGGCGGATTCCGTAATGACGGGAACAAAAAAAGGCGGGGTTTATCCCCGCCTTATTCAGTTCCTAGCCCTTAGTGTCTAGTGCCTAGTACCCTCCGTCCTCTGTCTTTTCCCTATGCTCTATGCCTTTTACACAACGGACAACTGACGCCCACCTTCGGTTGGCCATCAAGGCGTACACCCTTCTCCAAACTCACGGCAATATCTCGAGGCGAGCACCCGCGTTCCGTCACTGTAGGTGCCGGTGGAGGTGGCGGTGACACACATGTTGGTGCCGCCTTCGGGACAGTTCCCATGGGCACAGTAGTCAGAGAAGCTTACGGTAAAGCCCCCACCGCCGAGGCTCTTAGACTCGTCAGACAGTGAGCTCCAGGACACGAGATCGCTGAGGTATTTACCGGCATAATTGATGCCGCCCTCGGCCACATAGAAGGCGCTGCTGGACTGAGCATTAACCGGAACCGACTTCTGCTTGGTGGCCATCATCCTGGTCATTGAGTAACCGATGACAGTGAGCACCAGCATCGCAAAAATCACCACCATTACCGAAAAGCCGCTCTCGCCCCGCAGTAGCCGTATTAGCCAGTTTGTTTTTTGCTTATGGGTTTGTTTCATTTATCAAAGCCTCCTATCGGGGCTGTCAGTTGTCAGTAGTCCGTGGTCCGTGGCAAAAAAGTTCTACAATTCAGCTCTCTCTTTAGTGCCTAGTGCCTAGTTCCAACTTCCTGCTGCCAGCTGCAATCTGCCTGCTTTTTCTCCTGTCTCCTGACTCCTTGCCCTGAGCCTGTCGAAGGGCTGAATTCTGGCTCCTTTTCCTTATGCCTTGTGACCTTTTTATGATTTACGTCGGCGGAATATTCCTCATAAACACCTTTGTCCGCATTGTCACAGTTCCACCCTGTTCCGAACTAAGCGTAAGGGATAAGGTCTTCAAGGGGGAACTGGCAGTGAGGGGGGCAAAGGCTGCAGCGACATAAGCCTGTCGGTTGGCACCGGTAGCATATGTCTCACCCACTGTGGTTGAACCAGCTGTCGCAACTTCCTTGGTACTTGCAGCATGTGTGCTGGTGGTGCCGACACCTTGAAGATCGTATCGTTCCGTTTGGCCAGCATCGGCTGTGTATGAACCTGGCTCACCACAATGAACTGAATCCACCACCCAGGCCCCATCAGTGAGCGTGGTAACATTGACCGATATGGCATCTATAGTTTCATTGGTACTCGTGTTGATCGCTTCAGGGGCCTGTTGGGCAACATCATTCAAAGAAATCGCCCCTGCGATAATTTCGTCAGTCGATGCAGAAGCTGTTACTACAACATTATATGACCCTGCACTTGGCAAACCCGCTTCAGGTAGATACCAAAGCTCCGATCTGCCGCGAACGTCGTTAGCACTCGTTATATCCGTAGACACAGCATGTGTGAGCGCTTGACCATCGTACGTAATCCCTGTGACAGTAGGGGTGCTGGCACTATGTTCAATAGAAACGGTTGCAATGAGCATGCGGCTCGAATCACTGCCAATGACGTGGCTAAAGGTCAGAGTATTTGTATACTGCACCGCGCTCGAGCTGGCATTGTCAAAACTTATAACTCCTCCTCCGCCAGTGCAAAGATCTGAACCTGAGTCCGATGGTTTGATGGAGACACCGCCCATGGACCAATGGTTGTAGACGGGGGAATCCACGACCAAATCCCACGACATGGTAACATTTGGTGATGCTCCAGCATAAGTGCCGCCAGCTCCATAGGTCTGGGGAACGCCTATGTTCCAGTGCTCTGTTTGTCCTGAACTTGCAGTCACTGCGTCATATTCGACAGAAACTACACCAAAGACGAGTTCACCCGAATCCGAGGGAATGTTCAGGGCAGCTGTTGTCGAGTCGTCAGCCAGCACAGAGGCAAACGTTCCTAGAGGTGCTGTCTGGTCTACGCCGTTAAAAGTCACAACTCCCGCAACAGCTTCTTGATTGAGGGTCGCGCTAAAGGTAATGACAACATTGTGTGTCCCTGTGTCAGGAGCAATGAGGCTCCAGATCTCCGTCCTGGCATCGTTTGAATTGTTTATCTCGCCCACTTTTGTAAGGCTAGTGCCGTTGTAGATAACGCTGGTGACTGTTTCATTGTTGTTATTGTTGATAGAAACTCCAACCAGCATCAAGCGGTCCGAGCCTGAACCAGTTGTGTGAGAAATCGTTATACCAGCGGCTCCGTTTGCAGAGCCACTGGATGAAGCGTCAACAGTTACACTGCCACCCCCAGCTTCGCCCACCTGGAAGCTGGTTACATTGGTGGCCAGTATTGCCGTTTGAGGCGTGCCTGAAGGATCGCCCACTCGTTTCAGATCTGTCCCGACAAGCTCAAATTTGACCTCTTCAATGTTGTCGGCGGCCTGAGCTGGATGGGCCTTTTTGAAGGTGATGCTGTTTGGCGAACAGTCTGTGATCTCCTTGCCGTCACGCAGCTCCCGCACCATGCGCTCCAGGGCCAGTCTGCCCTGGTCATAGAGGTCTTTTCGGGCACTGGACTTCTTAAAAGCCAGCACCCCATGAGCCACAAACTGGAAGGTGAAGGCACCAATAACCCCCAGAATCACGATCACCATGACGATTTCAACGAGAGTGTAACCCTTTTGGCCGCCAACTGCCCGAAGCATTCTCTTTCCTATCAAGTTGTTAATTTTCTGTTCAAACATTCTCACATCTTGCGCCGCATATGGCGGCGTCCGTTGTATGTTGTCCGTTGTCCGTAGTTCAAGCCGTTCAAATCATTGAAACCGTTCAAGTCGCAAGACTTTACTTTTTAAATTCGCAATCCGCAATCCGCAATTCTGCTCTCCGTCCTCCGTCCTCTGTCCTCTGTTTTCGCTCTGCGCTCTGCGCTTTGCGCTATGCGTCTTATTGCACCTCCTCCACCCACTCCTGGGTCATGGTCTGCTCAAAACATGACCCCACACTGTAGAAATTAGGATTACTCTGGTTGTTGTATTCAGTGGTTATCCAGTCAGCGGAGCGGGCCACGTTGGAAATACGCACCTCGTCGATGATACCATCCCTAGGAGTATCCACCCCTTGATTAATAATAGTGCCAATATTGAAGTTGAACCCACTAGGATTCACAGCAGTGTTCAAAGAAACTGTTTGATTAATCTCTAATACGTCATTCACATACATCTTCACACTTGAACCGTCATATGTCGCGACCACATGGTACCAATTGTTTGCACCAAATGTGTTTGTAGATGCATAGTTGGTACCATAAAGATGGAGTACGAATTTTTGGGACGCACCAATATCACTATTAGAGTACGATAGTTCAAACCAATTATTGGTCCCTCCACTGTATCCGTTATAAGGATATCCAAGAAATCCACCATTCTCCCAAACAGTGCTGGATGATGGTTTAAACCAGGAAGAAAGCGTTCTCGATGCACTCCCTGAGGGGAGCCCGGAAACAGTTGCATAAGCGTTATCACTAGAATCATCAAAATTCTGCCCATCTGCGATTTGTCCTGTGTCATTCACTGAACCGCTTTCTGTCGCACTATTGTTGTCTATAGAATTCACAAAGTCATCGTGCAGATGCCACACTCCCACATAGTTATCACCCCAAACCCCAGTTGGATTCTCGGTGGCACAGTTGACAAGACTGTCCCCATAATACATGTAAATCTCGGTATCTGTGCTGACGGAAAGAGCTGTCTTCACCCAGGCCAC
>JBFFBS010000282.1:0-4581 GCA_041560295.1 Syntrophobacteria bacterium
ATCCAACGATATTTTCGATCCAGTCGCAAACTGAATGTCCCTAACTTCGTGTGCCATATCACCCAGAGGGCGGTAGCCAAAGAACTATTGTTCATAGAGGACAGCGACTATCTTTTCATGATATGGCTCCTCAAGGAGATTGCCACAAAGTATTCACTTATAATATTTGCCTTCTGTCTTATGCCAAATCATATTCATTTACTTCTATCCCCTAAAGATGCAAATCTATATGACGCTATGCGTGACTTGTTTTCAAGATATGCGGTTAGGTTCAATAAAAAGTATGAAAGAAAAGGACATTTGTTCAGCGGCCCGTACCGACAATCTGTATGCATGGACGACAGCTATCTGCTGGCTGCCTCTGTGTACATTCATTCAAATCCTGTAAGAGCTGAATTGGTTGCCGACCCTTTAGATTATCGTTGGTCATCATGTCAATTGTACTGTAACGATGATACTCCGGAATCTTTTGTAGATAACTCTCTCGTATTAAAATTATTGGCAGAAAATGATTTTGAATCCAAAAAGAACTATCGTCTTCTTGTGAAGCAAGGATGTGATTTGGGAGCTGGCAATCTGTTGGAGGAAGAGGATGCAATAGAACGCTTTTGCTCTAATCTTTCCTCGGTTTTCGCTGGAATATTTAAACGCGCTGAAAAGAAGAAGCTTGTTGCCGCTGCGCTCGGTACAGAGGTGTTAGGTCTTGAGGAATTAGAAAGACGAGTTGAAGACATAAGAAAGAAGGGCATGGAAAGAACGCCAGAAACACGAAAGGCCAAAAAATTCCTCATAGAACAACTGATCGCCCGCGGGTTCAATCGAAAAGAAATCGCACAACGACTTGGGGTGTCAAGAAAGACTATTTACAATATCCTTAAATCGTCCGGCTAATTTTTCTAGGAGCTTAATTACCCATTTCGCCTCAAAGCTGAAATGGGTAATTAAGCTTTTATATTCTACTTCCTGTTTCATTCGTTACTTTTTCCCCTCTCCGGCTTTGTTGGATCCTTCACCTTTTTCTTACCTTTAAGAGAATTTGACTTTCCCGCCAGCATCCTCATTTTCGATTAGTTAACTATCTCAAGGTTTTTTGGCTGTAAGGTCGCACTCATATTTTACCCACTTCGCCTCAAGGGCGATTTGGGTAAGTGTTTGCTGTGGTTATTCGCGGTTGAGCGGTAGGTGAGTCTATAAGGTTTGGGGCTCAGAAATAGCGTTCAACATGGTAGAAGCTTGCGGTTTCAAGCTTGAGACGTTATTTTAAACACTTGGAGATTGTATTCTGGCTAAAGGTACCCATAATATAGCTAAAACACATCCGATCGAAATTTCTTATTAAAAGCTGGCAGGTGCTTTTCACGTATTGCACTGGAGGTAGAGAGGTTGGCATGGAATTTATTGAGAAATGGCTGCCCCAAGTTTGGGCCTTTATGAATGAATCAAAGGTAATTGGTGGAGTTATTATTGTGGTGGCCTTCGCCATTTTGGCGTGGGTTGTCAATTATATCGTGGATCGCGTGTTGACTACTATGGCACGCAAATCAAGGTTCCACTTGGATGACAAGATCCTCAAGATATTAGATCGACCTATCTGGGTCAGCATCGTGCTCGTGGGGGCGATTACGGCTGTCCAGTGGATTTCTCCTAAGCCGCCGTTTCCTTTTATTTTGACAGCATTAATGAAAAGCCTTCTGGTTTTGATCTGGGTTTTTGCGATCAATCGGGTGATATTGCGCATAATGGAAGATTTGATCTCCCACTGGCGCCAAGCGAGTCGCGAGGGTAGCGAAATCATCGGCCTGGTTGGAAACATTACCAGGATAGTAATTCTTGCCGGCGGGGCTTTTCTCCTTTTGTCGGTGTGGCAAATCAACATAACTCCTTTGCTTGCCTCCGCTGGTATCGCAGGTGTAGCAGTTGCCTTGGCTGCAAAGGAGACACTTTCGAACTTTTTTGGAGGTGTCACGGTTTTGCTTGATCAACCGTACAGAGTCGGTGATTACATCATTCTGGATTCGGGGGAACGCGGTGAGGTAGCAGAGATTGGCTTGCGCAGTACCAGGATTGTAACCAGAGATGATGTCCAGGTTTCCATCCCCAATTCGGTTATCACCAATACCAAGGTGATAAATGAAAGCGCTCCTGAGCCTCGATTTCGCGTAAGAATCAAGGTGGGGGTGGCCTACGGGACCGACGTGGATCAGGTGGAGGAGGTCCTTCTCTCCGTGGCTGGCGATAACCCGCTCGTCGTGACCAAACCCGAGCCCCGGGTGCGCTTTCGTACCTTCGGGGACTCGTCCCTTGATTTCGAGTTGCTGTGCTGGGCTCACAGGCCTCATGACAAAGGCAGGATTACGCACCAGTTGAATCGGGCCATCTACAAAGCATTTGACCAGGCCGGTATTGTCATCCCGTTTCCTCAAAGGGATGTGTATGTGCATTCGCAAAGCGCAGAGCGCTAAGCGCAGAGCGCTGCGCGTGGCGAGAAAGGCGAGAAAAGCGGGAAAAGGCTCATGTTGAGCTCTTAATGCTTTCTACGATTTCTACGTCTTTTACGACTTGAACGAATTTAACAATTTAACGAATTCTCTAATCAACTATTCGACTATTTGACTTACAGACGCTATGCGCTATGCGCTTAGCGCTCTGCGTGGCAAAGCCAAATGGAATGCATTCTTCTCGGTAGTGGCGGCATGATGCCCATGCCGTATAGACTTCTCACCTCCCTGGCGGTGAGAGTCGACGGCCAGATATACCTCTTTGACGCCGGTGAAGGTACCCAACTGGGTTTGAAACAAACCAAGATTGGTGTTCGCGGGCTAGACGTCCTGGCCGTCAGTCACCTTCACGCTGATCATTGCCTTGGTATTCCAGGCATCATGATGTTGCGGTCGCAAATGCAGGACCCCGAACCCCTCACCATACTCGGCCCCCCCGGCATAAAGAAATTCATTCAGCACGCTCACGAAAATCTGGAGTTTTTTCTCAATTATCAGATTACGTTTTTGGAATGGTCCTCAGAGGCAGGCGAAGTAGCATACCAGAATGACCAGGTTCGAATCATCTGGCACCCCGTGGAACACAGCCGCTTTTGTCTGGGGTACCGCCTGGAAGAACTTGACCGACCTGGCAAGTTCAAGCCTCATCTGGCCGCATCCCTGGGCATCCCCAAAGGACCCCATTGGGGTCAACTTCAGCAGGGACAGAAGGTTATCCTTGAGGATGGCAAGGAGATCACTCCTGAGCAGGTTCTAGGTGAATCCAGACGTGGTCGTCATGTGGCCTATGTGGTGGACACCAGGCCGTCAAAGGGAGTCTACCGGCTGTGCCAAGACGCGGATATCGCCTTCATGGAAGGAATGTTTTTACCTGAAGATGGTGAGCATGCAGACGCCAAGGGACACCTTACTGTGGTGGATGCTGCTCGTGTTGCCGAAAGGGCGGGGGTATGTCGTGCAGTGCTAGTTCACATCAGCCCTCGCTATGGCAGCGATGAGCTCCCTCTTCTGGCAGCGGCTGCTCAATCTCGTTTTTACAGTACCGAGATGGGAGAGGATTATAAGGTGTACCAGGTTCCGTTGCCGGAGGAGGATTGAAGACGCAAAGCGCAAAGCGCAGAGCGCATAGCGTTTTTAGGCGAGAAAGGCGGGAAAAGCGGGAAAGGCGAGAAAAGCGTGAAGATGAATTGTTAACCGTTTACCATTTGCCATTTACCATTTACTTAAACCAATTTTCTAATTCTCTAATCAACTAATTGACTAAATACGAGGAGATACCTTTGAGTCGCAAGGGACGGTTTGGGAAGTATGGTGACCTGAAGAGAAAGTCTAGGTTGAGGGCGGCGAGGGTCTCCTTACGCGAACGTTTAGGGTCCAAAGTGCGCTTGGCAGGTTGGCGAAAGAAGAAAGCAGGCAGAAAACAACTAGGCACTAAGAACTAGGAACTAGGCAGAAGACAGAAGATAAAATTGCGGATTTCGGATTGCGGATTTAAAAACAAAGCAGATGACAGAAATTCTCTTGTGGGAGAGGCAGTCAACCGCGATCTTGCGATTTGAACGATTTCAACGACTTGAACGACTTGAACGATTTGACTATTTAACCAAACTTCAAGGAAAACAATGTCAAGAAAACCAAATCCCTTACTGAAGGACTTCCTGGACGACAGCCTTCCCTTGCCGGAAATCGACTGGGAGACCGTGCCGTTTGGGGTTAACCCCAGGGACGCCTGGGAGATGTTTGAGGAGAATGTGGAGGGCTGGGTGCCCATTTGGTTCCCAACCGCTGACCTCAGAAGTGGGCTAAGCTTCAATGAATTCGAGCGGGCCTATTTTTTTAACGAAGACCTGGAAAGGATCCTGGAGGCTATGCATCGCTGGCCGTTGTGGGGAACTCCTACACAGAAAAAACATGCGGTTGCTTTTGCCCTGCTCCATCTTTTTTGCGAGGTGAACAGGTTTTGTCCGAAAGTCTGAAACGCAGAGCGCAGAGCGCAGAGCGTCGCAAAGCGAGAAAGGCGAGAAAGGCGGGAAAAGCGAGAAAGGCGGAGGACAGCTGGCAGGAGGCAGCGGGCAGGAGGCAG
>JBFFBS010000283.1:0-4482 GCA_041560295.1 Syntrophobacteria bacterium
GCTATGGAAAAAGATCTCTCCCTGCTAAAGGATGTTCCCACCCAGGTCAAAGACCCGGCACTGGTGAAGAGGAGACGGCGTCAGATAGTGGACGCCGCAGTTGAGCTGTTCATCAGGAAAGGCTTTCACAAAACCACCACTCGCGAGATAGCCCAAAAGGCTGGGCTGTCCATCGGCTCAGTCTACGAGTACGTCTCTACCAAAGAGGACGTTCTGTATCTGGTCTGCGATGTAATTCATGCCGAGGCGGAGCGGCAGATCAGCGAGGCCTTGGCAAGAACCGCTGGGGGCCGCGAGACGCTGGCGGAAGTAATCCGGGAATATTTTCTGGTGTGCGACCGCATGAGTGACCACATATTGCTGGTCTACCAGGAAACCCAGTCGCTGCCCAACCGTTGGCGCAAGAAGGTTTTGGAAAACGAGGTTAGATTTACAGGGTTGTTCAAAGGGATGTTGGAGAGATTAATAGCAGCTGGCGAGTTGCCTGCTCTGGAGGAACGGGCTCTCGACTTAGTGGCCCACAATATCACGGTTTTGGGTCATATGTGGACTTTTAGGCGCTGGTTTCTCCGGCGTCACTACAGCATTGAGGAGTACATAACCATCCAAACAGCCTTGATTTGCGGTGAGCTGTTTGGGTCGAAATAGGATTGGAGAGTGTGATGACGGCTAGAACAAAGATTTACAAGCCGGAGTGGCCGGTTCGGGTGGTAACGGCCACCTCCCTCTTCGATGGCCATGATGCTGCAATCAATATCATGCGGCGCATTCTCCAGGCCACAGGAGCGGAGGTAATCCATCTGGGGCATAATCGTTCGGTTCACGAGATCGTTGATGCCGCCATAGAGGAGGATGCCCAAGGAATTGCCGTTTCTTCGTACCAGGGAGGGCACATCGAGTTTTTCAAATATATGGTGGATCTGCTGAAAGAGAAGGGTGCTCCTCATATCAAGGTTTTTGGCGGCGGTGGTGGAGTGATTCTGCCAGCTGAGGCCCAGGAGCTGGAAGCCTACGGAATTGAGAAGATTTACTCTCCAGAAGATGGCGTCCACCATGGTTTGCAAGGCATTATCAACGATCTTGTCAAAAGGATTGATTTCCCCACCGTGGAAAGTGGTAGCGATTTTGAACTTGATCAGCTACAGCCAATAAACAAGCCGCTGGTGGCAAAGCTCATCAGCGCTATGGAGTTGGCCAAAGCCGAGGAAAATGGTCATCTGGCCAGGCTCAGGGCCCACATCAGCCAGAGACTCAAAGAGCGTTTAATACCGGTGGTGGGAATTACCGGCACAGGCGGGGCGGGAAAATCTTCCCTGACCGACGAGCTGATCCTTCGGTTTCTGAACGATTTCAAGGAGATCAACATTGGCGTCCTAAGCACCGACCCATCTCGCCGAAAGACCGGCGGCGCCCTGTTGGGTGATCGTATCAGGATGAATGCCATAAGTACCGCGAGGGTTTATATGCGCTCCCTCGCCACCCGCAAATCACGCACCGAGCTGTCAGAGGCCATAGGGGATGCCATTGAAGTGCTGAAGGCTGCCGGTTTCGACCTGGTCATCGTAGAGACCGCAGGCATTGGCCAGGGAGACGCCGAGATTATCGAGTTGGTTGACCTGTCCACCTATGTGATGACACCCGAGTTCGGTGCCCCGTCTCAGTTAGAAAAGATTGAGATGCTTGATTTTGCCGACCTGATCGTGGTGAATAAATTTGAGAAGAGGGGCGGCGACGACGCTGTTCGAGAGGTGAGAAAACAGGTTCAGCGCAACCGTGGTGAATGGGAGCGGCCGCCGGAAGATATGCCGGTATTCGGGACCATAGCCTCCAAGTTCAACGATGATGGAGTAACGGCACTGTATCAAGCTATCTTGGATGGGATTGAGGAAAAGACAGGGGTGCGTTTTGATTCAAAGCTTCCACGGCCGGAGAACCACACCTCCACGTCCAAGACCATCATCGTTCCACCCGAGCGCACTCGGTACTTATCGGAAATTGCAGAGACGGTTCGCGCGCATCATCGTTGCACTGGTGAGCAGGCCGAGATGATACGGCGTCACTGGCATCTTCAGCAGGCGGCTGCAACACTAGAAGAAGCCGGACAGCCCCAGGATCCTGCCGACATCCTGGCACGGTTGAAAGAGGAGGCAGCTAAGGCTGAGCAGGAGCTGGACGAGGAGGCACGCCAACTGCTGAAAGAATGGCCTGAGATCAAAGAGGCCTACAGCGGTGATGAATTTGTCTACAAGGTAAGAGAACGGGAGTTCAAAGTTCCCCTTCATACCGAATCCCTCTCCCGGCAGAAAATTCCACGGGTAGTGTTGCCCCGCTTCAAAGATCCGGGTGAAATATACCGCTGGCTGAGGGAAGAAAATGTACCCGGCCGTTTTCCTTTCACCGCAGGGGTATATCCCTTCAAGCGTACCGACGAGGAACCGACGCGGATGTTTGCGGGCGAGGGTGACCCGGCAAGGACCAATCGCCGCTTCAAACTACTTTCCGAGCACCATGAAGCCAAGCGGCTTTCCACTGCCTTTGATTCGGTAACGCTGTATGGCTATGATCCCGACGTGAGGCCGGACATTTACGGCAAGGTGGGTACCTCTGGTGTCAGTGTTTGTAGCTTGGACGATATGAAAGTTTTGTACGACGGCTTCGACCTCTGCGGTCCAAATACCTCGGTGTCCATGACCATCAACGGTCCGGCCCCGATTATTCTGGCGATGTTCTTAAATGGTGCAATTGACCAGCAGGCGGATACATTCAAGGCGGAACAGGGACGCGAGCCCACTGAGGAGGAATACCAGCAGATCCGAGCTCATGTATTCAACACAGTACGCGGCACTGTGCAAGCGGACATTCTCAAGGAAGACCAGGGACAAAATACCTGCATCTTTTCCATCGACTTTGCCCTGAAAATGATGGGCGATATCCAGGAGTTCTTTATTGAAAACAAGGTAGCCAATTTTTACTCGGTCTCTATCTCTGGCTATCACATTGCTGAAGCTGGGGCAAATCCCATCAGTCAGCTGGCATTCACCCTGGCGAACGGTTTTACCTATGTGGAATATTACCTGTCGCGCGGGATGGATCTGGATAGCTTCGCACCCAATCTGTCGTTCTTTTTCTCCAATGGCATGGAGCCAGAGTACTCTGTGATCGGCCGGGTAGCCCGACGCATCTGGGCTCTGGCCATGCGTGATATGTACGGGGGCTCCCTCCGTTCGCAGATGCTTAAGTACCACATCCAGACCTCAGGTCGATCCCTGCACAGCCAGGAAATTCAGCTCAACGATATTCGCACCACCCTGCAAGCTCTGGTTGCCATCTACGATAACTGCAACAGCCTGCACACCAACGCCTATGATGAAGCCATCACCACCCCCACGCCGGAGTCGGTGAGAAGGGCTTTGGCCATTCAGCTCATCGTCAATCGAGAGTGGGGTTTGGCAAAGAATGAAAACGTCAATCAGGGTAGTTTCATTGTCGAAGAGCTGACTCGGTTGGTGGAAGAAGCGGTGCTTATGGAATTTGACCGGATCACTGAACGAGGCGGGGTTTTGGGTGCCATGGAGACCGGTTACCAGCGCAGTAAGATCCAAGAAGAGTCAATGTATTATGAGCACTTGAAACATAGCGGAGAGTTACCCATTATCGGGGTCAACACTTTCCGTCAGCCGGGTGATGAACCCGAATCGTTGAGTTGTGCGATGGAACTGGCCCGAGCCACCGAAGAGGAGAAACAATCGCAACTCAAACGGTTGCAGGAGTTCCAGCAACGGCATGAAAAGGATGCTCCTGCTGCTCTGGAAAGGTTGCAGCAAGTGGCCCTGGCTGGGGAAAATATCTTCGCTGAACTGATGAACACGGTAAAATACTGCAGCCTGGGACAGATTACCCAAGCACTCTTCGACGTTGGGGGGCAATACCGCCGCAATATGTAACTGCGCAGAGCGCATAGCGCTTAGCGCTCAGCGCAACGAGACGAGATGTCGGGCGAGACGGGGATTTAAGATCAGAAGACAGATTGTGGAGGGCGGCGCGCCTGACAGATAACTGATAACCCTCTTGTGCTTAGTGCCTAGTGTCTAGTGCCTAGTGCGACGAACTATTCCTAATGACAACGCCTATTGAGAGTATCGGTTGTTTAACGGCTTTTAAATAACGTTTTCAAGCGTGAGTGAGGAGCGGCATGCTTTTTGAGCTGACTGAAGAAGAAAAATTGATTCAACTGGCGGCGGCGCGGTTTGCCAAACAAGAGCTTGAGCCTGCCGCAGCAGAGTTGGATCGCACCAAGAATCGAGATATCCTGCTCGCACACTTGAAGAAACTGGCCGAGCTCGGTTTTATGGGGATAAATATTCGCTCTAAATACGGAGGTACCGATAGCAACTCGGTGGCTCTGAGTTTAGTCTTGACGGAACTAGGTCGGGGTTGTGCTGCAACCGCAGTGACCACTTCGGTAACCAACATGGTGGCTGA
>JBFFBS010000284.1:0-4457 GCA_041560295.1 Syntrophobacteria bacterium
ATGAAAAACAGCAGAAAGTGTTTGCGCAGAAGGCGAAAAGAGCGGTCCAAAATCTCTCCAACTCCCATGGGATAGACCTCAAGGCCAGGGTGGACTCTGGGTTTCGTCCTGCGTTCAGCGCCAGTGTAGGGTTTTTCCTCCTGCGGAGCAGGAGTTACTTGTGCTGTTGCCGGCCTGGCAGGGGCTGGTGCGGCTGCAGCCTGAGGGGCCGTGACTGCCGCCGCCGAAGAGGTCATGAATTTTAGAATTGCTCCTTTGGACTCCAGGAAATTCTTTATCTTTATGGCCTGCTCTTCCGTTGCTGCGCGGGTCAACAGAAATGGAAGTTTCGCTAAAGCCCCGCGGATTTGCTCAGCTGTTTGGCGTGGAAAGATACGCTGGAGAGCGCTAACCAAATCTTCTTGAGCAAATCCTGCCCTGACACCTGTCAGACTTATGGCGAATGTTTTGGCATCTGCGGCAGCCGTATTCTGAGTCATGGATACCCCCAGGTTGGTATGAAAAGTAGCCCTCTATTGATTTGCAATTTCTATTCCGAAATATAGAGTCCAGACTGAAAGGACCAGGCCTTGAACTGCCTCCTGAGGGGATCCCGTACTCTTTCCCCCTTGCGCCAGTCTCTTGGAGTGATGGAATGGTGGAGTAATGGAGTAAGGGTAATTTCGGATTTCGGATTGAGGATTTATCACTTGGCATTTAACATACGCCTATGCCTTTAGCTCCGCATACTGTGGGTACTACATTTCGATATGTACTTTTATTTGCTAACCACGGAGGCACGGAGAGCACAGAGGGAACTATATTCTTGCCCGATCGGGAGACGGCGATCGGGCAAGAGATCGCAGCCCTGCGGGCACGATCTAGTAACCTGGTAGTTTCATGTCAACGGTTGGAGACAGGCTCAAGAGCATTCGCCGAAGGCGGAGGCTCTTTTCCCTGGCCGTCCTCTCCCGGCCAGGGAAAAACAACATCCTCTGTGTACTCTGTGCCTCTGTGGTAAATCTTCAATCAGGCTTTTTTAGGCCGCTAAAACATGGAGCAGGGTAAATAAATGTGAAATGGCTTTAGATGGCTTTTCTGGTTCGCTCGTAGACTCCAACAATTTCTTCTAGTAAAGACTCGTCAGAGATGTTGGATCCCGGTTTAAGCCCCCATCTCTTCATCAACCGGTATACAATAAGGTTTGCGAGCTCGCGTCGGTGCCTCCCGTCCAATGCCTCCCTTCTCTGGAGAAAAGACCGTACGAGCTGGTAATCTTTCGGTTCCAGGTTAGAGATATGGAGTTCAAGGTCCGGCACGTTCAACTTGGAAGTTGAGCGAAGGCGAGTCCTATCCATGGGAACATTGCTCCTGCGTTCCACAATCACAACCGTACCAGCAGCATAGTCCCCAATCCTCTGGCTGCGAGAACTCAGAAACATTACGAATAAGCCTAAAGGGTAGAAGCCCAGCAAAATATCCACCGCCCTCAGAATGTTGCGGATGGATGACTCCACCCAACCAATGGGCTGGCCGTTGACCCGAATCACCCGGAGCTTTTGCATTCTCTTTCCCGGAGTCTGACCGCTCCACAGGGCTTCAAAAATAAGAAAGTACCCCAAATCCACCACGCCGTAGGCAAGGACCCCCAAGGCAAATAGCCAGGTTCGAGGGAGATTTGTCATAACACCGGTTGGATTAAAATCCGGCAGCAACCGAGCCAGCATAAATACTGCCAAAAAGATGCAGAGGATAATCAAGGCCCGAAAAGCTGTATCCAATAAGAAAGCTGTAGAGCGCGTTCCCAAACCGGCAAGGACGTATCTGAACCCCACGTGTTCTGGAGTTTGAATCCTCAGGCTCTCTTTTGCTGTTTCCATCTCAATGACCTTTTGCTACTCTACAGGCATGAGTCAATCCATCGAGCAATTCATCGAGTCCAGAAGACCACGCTGGGAGCGCCTGGAAAAGCTCATCCAATCCCTGGAACAGGGAAAAGCGAAACGTCTGCGCCCGTCAGAACTCCCGGATATGGGCCGGTTATACCGGGAGGCCACGGCCGATCTGGCCCGGTTGCAGACTTTCCAACAACATGGAGCTCTCCCGGCTGAGTTGGTTGATTACTTAAACCATCTGGTGGCCCGGGCCCATAGCCAGATCTACCGCAGCCCCTCCCCTGGATGGCGTTCCTTGTGGATGTTCCTGCGCTCCACTTTCCCTGCTACCTTCAGGGAAACAGCCCCCTGGACCCTATCTGCCCTCGGTATCTTTCTCCTCGGCTGCGGGTACGGCTTTCTAGCAGGTCTTGTTGACGACAGCTTCATCCCGCTTGTTGCCCCTCCTCACCTTATTGAACAAGTTGAAGGGGGAAAAGTTTGGTTCGACTCAATCCTGGCTATCCGTCCTCTCGCCTCCAGCATGATAATGAGAAACAACATCTCAGTAACTTTTCTGGCCTTTGCCCTTGGCATTACCTGTGGCCTCGGAACCGTTTACATTATGGCCTTCAATGGACTGCTCCTAGGTACCTTGGCCGCCTTGTGCCATATTCACGGTCTGGATGTGGATTTTTGGTCCTTTGTACTCCCTCACGGAGTTATCGAACTCACCGCCATATTTATAGCGGGCGGAGGAGGTCTTCTGCTCGGGTCAGCTCTGATCTCTCCCGGAGATCTTTCCAGAAAAGAAGCACTGACTCAGAGAGGTCGAAAGGCCGTCCGACTTATTCTCGGCTGTGTTCCCCTGCTTATCGTTGCAGGGATTGTTGAGGGCTTTTTCTCCCCGGCTCATCTGCCCCCATGGAGCAAGTTTCTCTTAGCTGGCCTACTCCTGGGACTTTTGCTCTGTTACCTCCTCTTGCCAGCATCTCACAATAGACCTCGTCGCTTCACCTCCAAATAACGTTCCATGGTTCCTATGGATAGTTTTGAGGGAGGAAGATCCATAGCCAGAGCTCCCTTTTGCACCAGACCACCAAGAGCTTTGCTGCGTTGGCGAAGGAGTTCCTGGAGCACCGCCCGTTCATACACGCCCTCAACCTTGGTAGGTGGGTGAGCCAATAACTCATCCCACTCCGATTCCCTGATGGCAACACATAGCGGCAGATGAAGGGGTCTCAGAAGTGATACCGCAGAAAGGAGGTTTTCTGACGCCACCTCGTCCAGCAGGTCCGTGTAAATCACCACCAGGCTTCGCCGCCGGACCTGTGACCGCAGCCAGAGAAGTGCCTGTTCGTACTGGGGCTCAACCAGCGCGGGCCGCAAGGATAGGGTACCCTCCAGAATGAGTTGCAGTTGCTCAGGTGTCCCTCTCGGCGGGATAAAGGAGATTACTTGATCGGCAAATGCCAGTATTCCCGCCTGATCCCCGCCTGAAATGGCGGTGTGGGCCAGATGAACCGCCGCCTCCAGGGCGTGATCCAGCTTTGTTTTCCCTTCTGACTCGGCGCTCATCAACCGTCCCACGTCCAATAAAATCATGACAATCTGGTTCTTTTCTGCTTGATACTGCTGGACAATAGGTCGGTCCAATCGGGCCGTGGCTTTCCAATGGATCTTTCGAGGATCATCCCCTTCCACGTATTCCCTGAGAGACTCGAACTCGCGGCCTTCTCCCCTCCACTTTGTTGGTCGGAGGCCCCACTTGTGGGCCACTCGCCTGTATGTGGCCAGGTCGGCGCAGCGCAAAGGCTGGAGACGAGGGTACACTTTTACCTCCCGAGCAGCCTTAAGTCGCACCGGCTTTAGCATGAGCCCCAAAGGGCCCTCTACTCTGAGAAAGAGATCTCCGAAACCATATTCTCCTCTTTGGAAAGGTGTGAGGCGATAATCAAGACTCAGAGAAGATCTTCCAGGAACTAGTCCCTTAAGAACAGGTGCCGGCTCCCATTCTTTGGGAGTTTGATCCCGCACCTGGACTTTTCTGTTGGCTGGGCCCGTGTTCCTGAGGACAATCTCAATGTCGTGTTCGATGGAGGAGGAAAAATGCTGAGGGCAGACTCTCTCGGCTTCGATAGTCCCATCATTTAATGCCTTGCTGTAGTCCAAGCAACACAGCAACAGGATGATAAAATCTAAGGTCAATAACACTTTCCAGCCCAAGAGAGCAGCGACTCCAATCCCCAACGCCACGAGACACAGGGTCAATGTTGTGGGAAAAGGGATTCTTCCCCAGAAACTTCCTACTGGATCTGTGGGTAAGCGCTCAGCCATCAGCTTTCAGTGGGACCGGCTTGATCCGGCCTGCTAACCATTAGAAATTTTTCTTTATTTTAGGCATTTTAGGCACTTTAGACATTTTAGACACTTCCTTACCTCGGTACAGGAATTCCCTCCAGAATCTGGGAAAGGACCCGGTCAGGTGTTAGCCCCTCCAGTTCTGCCTCGGGTCGGAGGATTACCCGGTGTCTGAGGACCGGCTGAGCCATCTCCTTGATATCATCTGGCACAATAAAGTCTCTCCCCCTCATCGCAGCCAGG
>JBFFBS010000285.1:0-4438 GCA_041560295.1 Syntrophobacteria bacterium
AATATTGTCGAAAGCAAAGACTGAGCGCATCGCGTTTTGGTCATTTAGATTTTGGTGATTCGGATTTGTTTCGTGCTTCGTGCTTCGGATTTCGGATTTAGAGGGTTGAAATCAAAAGGGGGAATGGATGCAGGACAAGCTGAGTAATGGAAACGATAACAACGTGCTGCTGGACGAGATGGATAGGATGATTCTCAACGAAATTCAATCTCATTTCCCCATTGAGGCAAGACCCTATCAGGTCTTGGGTAAGAAACTGGGGTGCTCTGAAGAGGAGGTCTTGCAGCGGGTACAAGATTTGAAAGACAGAGAAGTTATTAGGAGAATCGGAGCCAATTGCAATTCCAGAAAACTGGGATACACCAGCACCCTTTGCGCGGCCAAAGTCCCGTCCCGCCTGATGGCGCGATTCGTGGAGGTGGTAAACAGTTACATGGGAGTAACCCACAACTACCGCCGCGATCACGACTACAACATCTGGTTCACCCTCATTGCTCCTTCCGAGGAAAAAATCGAGCGTATTCTGCGCGAGATAGTCGAATTGACCGAGGTAGGAGAAGTCATTAGCCTCCCCGCAGAGCGTCTTTTCAAGATTCAAGTGGATTTTGAAGTCTAAGATGTGGCATGGGGCATGGAGCATGGGGCATAGAGAAAAAAATTTTTAGCTTGAGTTTTTAACCCTATGCTACATGCTCTTTGCTCTATCCTTTTTTTTCCTGAAACCTGACACCTCCATAATACCTGACACCCAACACCTGAAACCTTGAGATTTGGTGATTGATATTTGGGATTTCTACTGGGGGTTCCGGACTTTCAATACAGTATGATCAGAGATAATCTCTAGGAGGCGGGTTACTTACCATTGTTATGGGGAATCGCGAACTCTGCCTTGTAAGCCACCACTTGTCCTTTTTTTCCCTTTATAGCCAGTGGTTGGAGCGGCTGCAGTCCCTCCAGTCCAGGAATCGAGTCCACAGAATCTGCTAGCTCAGTAACTGTGGCCTCGCTCACCAGAATTTCTCCAGGACCTGCCAGATCCTGCAAGCGCTTGGCCAGATTTACGGCATCACCGATGTGCGTATAGGCAAGGCGCTTTTCTGTCCCTATACTACAAGCCGTAGCCGTCCCGGTGCATACCCCAATGTGGATGCTTATCTCAGGTAGCTCGAAGCGTTGCAATTCTCGACGAATTTCATCCATTTTCCCTTGGATTTGGACGGCGGCTTCCAAGGCATGGCAGGCATTTTCTTGAGTGGTGGTGGAATTGCCAAAGACCATCATAATGCCATCGCCCATAAACTTGTCCAGGCTACCACCGTACTGAACCATTACGTTTTCGAGGGCAGTGTAGAAGGTGTTGACAATAAAGACCAGACTCTTCTGATCCAGTTTTTCTGAAAGGCCGGTAAAATCACTAATATCGGCGAAAAGGACGGAGACCTTTTGAGTTTGGCCGGCTCGGGCTGGGAGTTCCCCACTTGACATAATTCGGTCTACTACACGTTTGGACACAAACCGCGACAGCATTGTGCGTCTGCGTTCTTCTCCCAGGAGGTTCTCCTTGAGATCGCAAACGTACTTCTTGTAAGCCAGAAGTTGATTACGGCGCTGCTCGGCCCTGGAAAGTGTTTCTTCGAAGGTGCTCAGGTCGAATGGCTTTCTCAAGAAGTCACAGACGCTCAGTTTGAGCGCATCTATGGCATTTCCTAAAGTACCGTAGGCTGAGATGATAATGGGAACCACATCCTCGCAGCGCTCTCTTACTTCTGCAATGAGGCTAATCCCATCCATGCCAGGCAACCTCAAGTCAGAAATTACCAGGTCAACCTGGTCATCCCCCAGCTCTTCCAACCCTTTCTCGGCAGATTCCGCGGCGATAACTTCATACCCTCGATGTTTGAGAAGATTGCTCAGGGTAAAGAGCATGGATTGTTCATCTTCGACCAATAACACTTTCATCAATGTAATCCTTCAAATCCGAAGGGATTGTAAGCTATTCTTGAAGTGAGCCAAACTGTTGGCTGATTGCGCTCAGGACAGCATAAAGCACAACCCGTGCCAACTCCCGGGGAGTTGGCAGAATTCGCCTAACCGCACTATTTGGGGTGCTTTATAGGGGTTGAGAGGAATACGAGCGCTTGTGACCACCGGTCAATTTTGCAGCACTGTTGGAGGGCCATATTCGCATAAGTCCCGGTACCGAAACAAAAAAAATAAAGGTGTTGGATAGTGATCCAAAAACATCATTGGCGAAATGGCCAAACGCCCAGCTGGCAACGTTTTACACCATTTTGCAGGCGAATTTTTTCGGCGGAGTAGACACCATTTTCAGTACCAGGCGAAAAATGTATTAGACTATTCAAGATGATAGGCGTTTCACAGGGAGAATTTTAGATTGTAGATTGTAAATTGCAGATGTGAGATGTGAGATGTGGGATGTGGGAAGTAAGATTGAGGAATTAAGGAATTCAGGAATTGAGGGATTGAGAAAGGCAAATGTCAGTTGAAGATTTCGCTTTTCAAAATTCGCAATCCGCAATTCGCAATTCGAAATTATTCTTTCTGTCTCCTGACTCCTGACTACTTAATTCCATACTTCTTGAGACGATAGAGCAGGGTGTTTCTGGTGATGCCCAGAAGTTTGGCTGTCTGTACCTGATTTTTACTGGTTTGCTTGTAGGCGGTGGTAATAATTTTTTTGATCACATCATCAAGGCAAATTCCAGATGAGGGAATCTCGGATGGTGGAAAATCCTGGGTCTCTTTTCCAGGATCACGCTTGGTTGTGGAAGGGGAGGGGGTTGTTGGTGTGAGGAAATCAAGATGATCAGGTTTTACCTCGGTGGAATCTTCCAGGAGGGTTACTCGCTCAATGGCATTCTTAAGCTCGCGGACATTGCCTTTCCACGGGTGATTCAGCAGAATTTTTTCAGCTTGTTTTGACACTTTCTCAAATTTCTTGCCATATTTTTTGTTGAAGATTCCAAGAAAATAGTTAACCAAAAGCGGAATATCCTCCTGGCGCTCCCGCAGAGGAGTGATGTCAATGGCAATGGTGGCAAGACGGAAATAGAGGTCTTGGCGGAACTTTCCGCTTTCAATGAGTTTCTCCAGCGGTTGGTTGGTAGCTGCAATGACACGGACGTCCGCCTTCTTCGGCTGTGAGTCGCCCACTGCGTAGAATTCCTTTTCTTCCAGAACCCTGAGAAGCTTGGCCTGAACATCCAGAGGCAGGTCAGCTACCTCGTCAAGAAGAAGGGTTCCGCTGTGGGCCTCTTCAAAAAAACCCTTTTTCCCTTTGGTATGGGCACCGGTGAAGGCACCCCGCTTGTAGCCGAACAACTCACTTTCCACAACTTCTTTATTTATGGCGGCACAGTTGACCGCCACAAAAGGGCTGGCAACCCGGGGGCTATTGAAATGGATGGCCCGGGCAAAAAGTTCCTTCCCCACCCCACTCTCACCACCGATGTAGACGCTGGCATCCGGACTTCTGGCAATCCGCTTGGCCATTGAAAGAGCCTGCAGGAACTCGGGGCTCCTGCCGATCAGATTATCGATGTTGTATTCTTTGGCGAGGGCTTGGCGCAAGGCGGCGATCTCTTGTTTATAGCGCAACCGTTCCAGGGCCTTGCCAATAGCAATTTGCAACTCGTCCATGTCAATGGGCTTGGTCAAGTAGTCAACCGCCCCTTGATTGATAGCCTGAACAACATTTTTTACTTCTCCATGAGCGGTAACCATGATTACCGCGATATAATCGTCAGTTTCCCTTATTTTCTCAAGGGTTTCGAGACCACTGACTCCGGGCATGGAGATGTCCAATAGGACCACATCCGGTGGATTATCCTTCACCTGCTGAAGGGCCTTCTCACTATTGCGGGCTTCCGCAACTTGATAATCCTTTTTAAGGGCTCCTTTTAAAGAAGTCCTGAAGGACGCTTCGTCATCCACGATGAGAATTTTATAAATAGGCTCGTCCATGAGTTTCACCGAAAATTTAAGGTTGTCAGGAAAAATTCCCTGGAGTTATACACCTTTTTGCGATTCTATGCTAGCGTTTTTATGGGAATTATGTCTGATTCAGACTGCAGTCTTTCTCTCCCCTTATTCCTCGACGGTCTTAAACAGAATCCTGAAAACGGTTCCGTGCCCCTCTTTGCTGGATACCCGGATTGCGGCCTGGTTTTTCTCCAGTATTTGGCGAGCGATTGCCAACCCCAGCCCGGTTCCTTCTGGCTTGTTGGTAAAAAAGGGATCAAAGATTTTGGGGAGATTTTTATTGGGTATTCCCAGCCCGGTGTCGCCAACCAGCAATTCAACCCGCCGAGTGGTTGAGTCCGTTTGGGTGGTAACGGTCAGATCGCCACCATCGGGCATGGCTTGCATTGCATTGATTACCAGGTTGATAACTACTTGAGAAATCTGGGCCGGGTCA
>JBFFBS010000286.1:0-4437 GCA_041560295.1 Syntrophobacteria bacterium
ACATCTCTTACCGATTCCGTCACCAAACTGGTAGAGAAGGTCCTGGTTCATGAACTCGATGCGAAAGTCACGGTTGGTTATAAACACTCCATCCATGAGGTTTTCGAAAATATCGCGCAAGCGGTCGCGTTCGTCACGAATTCGGTCGTTGGTTTCTTTGGCAGACATCGTTCTCCGATTTCAATCTGGGCAGGTAGTAAGTCGTCTGTCGATGTGAGATATGAGATATGGGATGTGGGATGCAAACTAGACAGGCGCTCTGCCGCGCGCAATATTGCACATCACACATCTCACATCGCACATCAAGTCTTTTAATCTGGTGGTTCAATGCCATACTTCTTCATCTTCCTCCAGAGGGTATTATAGCCAATACCCAGTTCTCGAGCAGCACGGCTTCGGTTCCACTGACAGTGTTCCAATATCTTACGTATGTGAGTTTGTTCCATGGATTCCAGGCTCAGATCGCTGCTCGTCTCAGAGGGAACAAATTCTTCGACAGGGGGAGTGCAAGCTTCTAGTGGCAAATCAGCAGGTTGGATCTCTTCACCTTGGCAAAAGATCAGCGCTCGTTCAATGGCATTCTCCAGTTCTCGTACGTTGCCGTGCCAGGAGTGTGACTCCAGCCTCTTCATTGCTTCCAGCGAGAGGGAGCTCTGTCTCCTACCCATGCGGTCTGTATAGTGGGATACAAAATGCTCTGCCAACGGCTTAATGTCCGCGGGTCTTTCCCGGAGTGGGGGTAGGAAAATAGGTATTACTTTGAGGCGATAGTAAAGGTCCCGACGAAATTGTCCTTTCTGGACTAAACGGCCCAGATCCTTATTGCTGGCAGCGATAATCCGCACATTTACCTGGTGCTCAGAGGTGCCGCCAACCCTTCGAAAGGTACCATCCTCCAGGACACGCAGGAGTTTGACCTGGAAGCCCGGGCTGGTTTCACCGATTTCGTCAAGGAAAAGGGTGCCACCATCAGCAACCTCAAACAGACCTTTTTTGTCTTTGATGGCGCCGGTGAAAGAGCCTTTGACGTGACCAAACAGTTCGCTTTCAAGAAGATTTTCCGGAAGGGCACCACAGTTGATTGCCACAAACGGGCCGTCGGCCCTATGGCCGGTGTGATGAATATACTTGGCAATTAGTTCTTTTCCGGTGCCGCTTTCTCCTTCGATGAGCACGGTGGAGTCGTTTTGGGAAACCTGTTGAATGAGTGTCATAATCTGCCGCATCTCAGAGCTGACTGCGACAATATGGCCCAGCCCAGCCTGCTCTGCTACCTCTTTCTGGAGGTAGGCAACTTGACGGCGTAACTGCCGCCGCTCAATTGCTTTTTTCAAGGTGAGTACAAGATCGTCAGGATCCACCGGTTTGGTAAGGTAGTCGTAGGCCCCGGACTTCATGGCTTCAACAGCGGTGCCAACTGACCCGAAGCCGGTGATGAGGATCACTTCTGTCTCTGGAGACCGCCTTTTTACTGCTGCCAGAACCTCGAGCCCATCAACTTCATCCAGTCGAAGGTCGGTGACCACCGCTTGATATTGATCAACGGCAATACGGTTTACTGCCTCAGCACCGCTGCCAACAGCAGTTACCTGAAAACCTTCACGTTCCAGGTACATGGCCTGGGTGAGGCGCAGAGAGTCGTCATCTTC
Organism: Syntrophobacteria bacterium; assembly: GCA_041560295.1. Taxonomy (GTDB): domain Bacteria; phylum Desulfobacterota; class Syntrophobacteria; order BM002; family BM002; genus BM002. The sequence continues at coordinate 1,650 of JBFFBS010000286.1, forward strand.
CACCAGTAAAATGTGATTCCAAGACATTCTATTATTCTAACCACCAAACACGAAATAACAAGGGAGTGGAGTATTGTTGGCTGGTTTGAACGAGGTTAATTAATTCAACACCGAAAACCTGGTCCACCGGGTCAGGTCAGAGTACCAAGGCTTTGCCGGTAAAAATTGCGATTTGTTTTGGAGTACTGGAGCACTGGAGTGTTGGAGTGTTGGCAAAAGCAAAAGCCCGAATTCAGTTTGAATTGTTTCTTTCATTACTCCATTACTCCACCACTCCATCACTCCAGCAGACCACCGCATGAAAGGAAAGACCATCGAAGCGCTCTCAGCGGGCAGCTAAAACCCCTCGGGTTCGAATACCTTGCTTATGCATCTTTTTCGGCTACCGGCAAATAAATCATGAAGGAAGTGCCAACCTTAGGTTCACTGGAGCATGATATATAGCCACCATGGTTTTTTACAATTCCATAGACCATGGATAACCCCAGACCTGTTTTCTCACTATTGTCTTCTTTGGAGTAGAAGGGGTCGAAAACGTGTTCCAAGGTTTTTTGGCCCAGGCCCGGCCCGGTGTCAGATACAGTGATAAGGGCACACTCTCGCATAGCAGTTCCGGCTTGAGCCTTAAGAAAATCTTCCTCCAACATCATTCTCTTTGTTTCGATGATAATTTTCCCACCACCCGGCATGGCATCTCGGGCGTTGACTGTTAAGGCTAGTAACGCTTGTTCAATCTGGTTCGGGTCTCCATTAATAATGGTAATCTCATTCGCTAAATTGAGCTCAAGCTTGATTGTCGCTGGCATGGTTCTCTTCAACAACTTGTGAACCTTTTTTATTTCTTGGTTGAGGTCAATCGGGTGCTTTTTACTCTCTATGATGCCGCTGAAAGCAAGTAGTCGCTTTGACAGGACCGCTCCCCGGAAGGCCGCATTGGTAATCTCAAGTAGTTCCTGGTATCTTGGATCGTCCTGCTCTTTACCCCACATGAGACGCTCAACGTAACCATGAACTGCCTGAAACAAGTTGCTAAGTTCTTGAGCAACCCCGCCCGATAGGGTAGAAATGGCCTCCAACTTTTTGGTCTGAAGAAGTTGTCCCTCAAGTTTCTTTTTTTCCTCCTCTGCTTGCTCACGCTCAGTAATATCCCGGACTACACTTACCCAACCAAGACGCTCGCCTTGTTCGTCCTCCAACCCTAGTACAGTGTTTTCGGTAGGAAAGACCGTCCCATTCTTTCGCTTCATGTTGAACTCGGCCAGATGGAAGAAACCTTGCTTAGTCACGGCGGGGTAGAGCTGCTCTTGGAATTTCCGTAATGATGATTCATCAACGTGCAAGAAATTAGTAGTGCGGCCTAACATCTCCTGGCGATTGTAGCCGAACACTTTTGTAGCAGCTGGGTTGCAGTCTGAAATTCTCGCTGGATTTGAGGCGTCCAAAATGAAAAGTGCATCCCACTGACTTTCAAAAACTTTTTGAAACAAGTTCTTGGACTCGCGTAGTTCCTGCTCGGTTCGCTTGCGCTCGCTGATGTCATGAATGATAGAATAGAGCAGCTCTTTGCCGTGTAGACTGATCGGGCCACTGTATACTTCAACATCACGGATTTCTTCACTCGCCAAACGGTGGCGGAATAAAAAATGATTGCGTGCTTCGGATTTGGCTCGCTCAATTTCCTGAAAAACTTGCTCGTTGGGCAGCATATTGATATCCGTGATCTTCATGCTGGTAAGTTCTTCTTGGCTCCAGCCATAGAATGAGCAGGCTGCAGGATTGGCATCTACTATGTCTGCACTCTCCGGATCAACCAGGAGCATTACTGAGTGGTTGTTCTTGAAAAGGCTACGATAGCGTTCTTCACTCTCGCGCAACGCCTTCTCGACTCGCTTGCGTTCGGCGATCTCGCTCTCTAAGCCTTGGTTTACGCTTTCTAGGTCAGCGGTACGTTCCTGCACCCGCACTTCAAGCTCTTGGGTCGCACTCAGTAGCTTTTCTTCGGCCCGTATGCGATCGGTGATGTCGGTGATAATTGCAATGCTGCCCTTAAAACTGCCATCTGCGGAAAAAATGGGTTTCGGTGACATTAGCACGAATGCCTTCTGTCCATCTTTTCGGATCCACGCTAATTCATAAGGATCTTGCTTACCGGCCTTTCTTCTCTCAACTTGCTCTGTAACTATTTTCTTGTCGGCCTCCGCAAGAAAGTCAGTGGCTGAACGCCCAATAACTTCATCTCGAGAGTAGCCCATGATTTCGCAGAAACGGCTGTTCGCATAAATAAGTTGCATGTTTTCGTCGATCATTGCCAGACCGTCGTTTATAGTCTCAGCCAGGGTGCAGTCCTGTACTTCTTCTGGAAGCTTCCCCCTTTCTATCTCAAGCTGACCAGCTATACCTTCCAGTTCAGCAATACGTTGGCATAGTCCGAGATGGCCACCTTCTGGCTGCTTTTTTTGTTCATGACGATCATTCATTATGACGGACTCCAAAGGATGTGATGCAAGCGTCATCAGAAATCTGCAAATATGATGCCTAGCACGGATATTTCCAGCATCGGATACGGAGCATGGGGAAATACAGCAGGCAGCGGACAGCAGGCAGCGGGCAGAAAACAACTAGGGACTAAACACTAGGCAGTAGGCACCAAATCTCTGGGTGTCAGGTTTCAGGTGTCAGGTGTCAGTAGCCAAAGGGCATAAGGCTCAGGGCCCAAGGCGCAAGGCAAAATCCCCAATCCCACATCTCACATCCCACATCTCACATCTGCATTTTCGCAATTCGAAAT
>JBFFBS010000287.1:0-4410 GCA_041560295.1 Syntrophobacteria bacterium
AGAACATTGGTTTCCCGATGACATCACCTCGCTGAACTCCACACATTTTTTCTGCGGCATCATTCATTTCCACCACAGACATCTCTTCATCCACCGTAATGATGGCGTCCCTCACGCTTCTGAATATGGCCTCGAGGTTGGCACGGTAGCTCTCTTTTTCATCGGTCAGGAGCTTGTGTTTCAAGGCAACCTCTGTGGCCCGCAGCAGTCCGTCCTGCCGAACGGGTTTGATGATGTAGTCAAGAGCCCCCAAACGCAGAGCCTCCGCTGCCGTGTCGATGCTGGGAACACCCGTGATCATGATGACCGGGATGGTGGGTTTTGTTTTCCGGAGAATGCGTATCAGGTCGATACCGGTCTTGCCGCCCAGAATGATATCCGCAAATATCAGGTCAAAATCTACTTCCTGGATTTTTGCCACTGCCTCATCGTAGTTCTCTGCGCAATCGACAAGGTACCCCTGGTCGGAAAGAAAATTCTCAAAGGTGAACCTGATGCTCTCTTCATCGTCTACTACGAGTATTCTTTTTGCCACAATTTCGTCCTACTTGCCGGTGGGTGCCCACACGGGCAGATCCACATCAACCCTGGTGAACTTGCCCTCGACGCTATGGATTGCCAGACTGCCTCCGTGGTCGCTCATGATGCCGTGACTGATGCTCAGACCGAGGCCGGTTCGCTTGCCCTCAGGTTTGGTGGAAAAAAAGGGATTCATCACCTTGTCGATAATGTTTGCAGGTATCCCTGTACCGCGGTCATCAAAGGAGACCCTTACCAGGGCACGGCCATCCTCCTTGAGCGTCTTGGCCGTAATCTCGAGAATTTTGTTTTTGTCTACTTCTGGGTATTTCTTGTTGAGAGCGTATCGTGCGTTGCTTATGATGTTCACGAAGACCTGCTCGATCTCCTGGGCCTGGGCCAAAACTTCAGGAAGATCAATCGGTATATCCTTTTTCAGCACGATTACATCCTTGCGCATTTGGGCTTCGGTGAGGGTGAGGGACTCCGAAATGATCTCACTGACCGCGACCGGTGTCTTGTGCTCCTCCTCGCGTCGGGCAAAGGAAAGCAGCCCCTCCACGATCCTGGCAATGCGATCGCCCTCTTTGATTACCCTTTTCGCCACATCATTGACCTCGCTCCCTTCCCTGCTCTGGTTGAGCAGGATTTGAGCGTAATTGATGATACCGTTGATCGGGTTATTGATCTCGTGGGCCACACCCGCTGCGAGTTCGCCCAGAGCGGCCAGTTGCTCGGAGCGCATGACTGAAGCCATTGTAACCTTCCTTTCGGTGATATCTCGCTGCAGGACTATCACTTTCTCTTTGCCATCAGCATCAGTGAATGGGGTGTAGGCCTGCTCGAAAATCCTCCCCGTTGAGTAGGGGTATTCAACCTGCTGGACTTTCCCAGTCTGGACCACTTGATCCATGAGGCAGTGTGCACATGGTTCCGATAACTCTCTGAAAGCTGAGTAACATTTTCTGCCTGTGCAATCACCAAGCTGAAGCGAAAGTACCTCGTTTTGAAATTCTATAATTAAATCAGTGTTAACGATGGCTACCCCCTCAACCAGGTTAGAAAGAATCCGGTGCAACTTATCGCGCTCTAGTTTGATTACCTCTTCTGCCTCTTTGAGCTCGGTAATATCCCTGAAAGACTCCACGATTCCGACAAACTCGCCATCCGGCCCCATGAAAGGAGTTGCAGTCAAAATACAGGGAATCGTCACCCCATCAGCTCGGTGCTTGTCAACCGAGTATTCGACCCGCTCCTTCCCATTGACAATCTGCCTCAGCGGACACTCGCGCGTGTCGCACATCTGGCCCCCAAACACCTCGGAGCACTTTCTCCCGAGTGCGTCTCCAGCTTTTGTAGCTGCCAGTTTCGCGAACGTTTCGTTCATCCTCACGATGTTGAAATCACTGTCGACGACCCGCATTCCCACCGAGGCAGTTTGAAAGATCTGGTCCAATTCGGCATGGGCCAACTCGAGGTTTCTTTCCATCTGCTTGCGCCCGGTTATATCCTGCCCGATGCTGTAGGTTAGAGTATGACCCGGAATGTTCAGATTAACGAAGTTGAGCAGGAGAGTTTTCATTTTACCGTCTACAACGTAGTCGGTTTCTAGATTTTCAACATGTTTGAAGACGAAGGGCTGCCCCTCCTCGCGCTCCCCTCCTTCGTGAGGGATGAGGTCCCAGGCCGTCTTTGTCAGCAGTTCTTTATGGGTGCAGTTCAGAAAAGATAAGGCGGCCTGGTTGTACTCAATTATCTGTCCTTTTTCATTGAAAACCAGGATGGGGTTCAGGGCGTCTTCGAAGAGAGTGCGATATTTTTTCTCACTCTCCATGAGCGCTTCTTCGGTCCGGCGCCTTGCGTTGATGCTGAACTGGGCATACATGCTGAAGGCTATCAGAAGACTTATAACCAGCAACCGCTTCCAGATTTCGTGCAGATCTGGCGTAAGAATCTGACAGAAAAAACAACCTTCGCTAAAAATCAGAACGTGGATATACGATTCAAGGACCCAGTAGAGCGCTCCAAACCCGACGCCGCTCCATATGAACCGATAAGAGAAACTGGCCGGAATTGCCTCGTGCGCCTTTCGCATGCTCCCCCCCTGACAAGTGGTTTTCTAAGCCCCCGGGGAACACCAAATGTGAGTATGAAATGCGCTTTCTGGGAGAGATAGGGCTAAATATGGAAACCGTTAGGTCTGTGCGGTTTTTACTTGTGAATTATTTCTGTTAATAACTTGTAAAAAGCGTTGTTAAGAATCTGATATAATTATATATCAAGAATCGTGCCAGAACTCAATCGAAAAGTGAATTGGCTATCTCGCAGGTAGTCGCATTCAGCAGAACCCCAGCCATGCCTTCCTGCTGACGGCGATGATGCACGGCAAGGGGTCGAAGAACAATATAAGTAGTATCGAGATGTTAAAGCCATCTTACCAGTATTTCCCGATTCACCTTCAAGGGGAACTTTTGGCGTTGGAGGGCCGAGTGAGCCTCGCGAAAAGACTCGAGAGGAAGGGTTTCTGTAAAAAGCTTCGTTGCTTAGAAACTATATGTGAGGTTTCAAAAACAGAAAAAAAGTGCCGATTTTTAGAATACTCCTGCCACTCAAACCGTCTTTGCCCGAACTTTGTTCCTCTAGAGCTAAAGTATGTGCTACTTGCACTGCCTGTTCTGGGTTTGCCTGCCCTGACCTTCGCTTACCTTGAGCCTGCCGAGGACTGTTCTTGCATCATGCGAGATTTTTCGAGGCATTTCCGTGCGCCTCATTTAGTCTTTCTTCAAGATACTGAAGAAAGTCTTCGTCCCATTCATCATAATCAAAACAGTAGCCGTCTTCACCAAGCAAACCCAATGGAATTATATTCCCTCTTTCTTCTGGGTCGGTAATCATGTCGGGGTAAAAACACACTGAGAGCCACCTGCTGTCTGGATCGTCGTCGATAACGTCCATAATGACAAACAGCTCCCTTGATTGCTGGAGCGTGTGTTTTACCCGCAGGGAATAACTCACACCCGGCCTGGCCTTAAAGGCGTAGAGCAGGGAATCCTTGGCGGCGAGATGGTCCTGGAGGCGCACAAAACTTTCTCTGATTTGTTGAGATTTCCCTTTCCACGCCTCAAGGAATGCTTTGATTTCCCGGTGCATGTCTTCTCCTGAGAATAAGTGCAAGAGTAAGCGTTCACCCTACAAATCCAAAATCTCAGAGAACCGAGAATTATCTGCGTGTCGTCGAGGCAAGCTCTTTTACCATAGGGAGGCAGGCAACCATTTCGCATGGTAGCAGATATCTTTTTTGTTTTTGTCGCCTGTACCCCGCATTCTCGTAGAACTGAACCGCATTCAAAGACGATGAGAGGTGCAATAGTGTCAAGCCCACGTCTCTGGCCATACTTTCCAGCGCCTGCAATATCTCTCTCCCAACTCCTCGCCTTAGATATTCGGGAGCAACATAAACGGCCTCAATTTCCCCGCTGTCTTGATTGAGATTTCCGAAGCCAACGATTACATTATCATCAACTGCAACAAAGAATGATCCTCTTTTGATGGGCTCATTATATCGAGTAGGTTTGAGTGCCTCAGACCAGTTTTCTATTTCCTTTTGCGAGTAATGACTCTTGCATACTTCCTGAATAGCTCGAATGTGTACATTCCAAATCGATTCTCTATCTTTTTGAGTGGCTTTGCGGATAGTAATCATATGATTTTCACCAACCTTCTTTCTTTATCTGATCAAGGGTCGGGATTGAGGTTCGTCCACCGAGTTCGAGGCTTACCATTGCCGCAGCCCAGGCCGCAAAATCCAGACACTTGTCCACCTTCCAGCCTTGAACCAACCCGTAGGTAAAGCCGGCGTGAAAGACATCGCCACAACCCGTTGTGTCGACT
>JBFFBS010000288.1:0-4387 GCA_041560295.1 Syntrophobacteria bacterium
AGCTCTGGGTTTTTCAGGCTCAGCTGCTCTAGGGGCTCACCCTGACTTTCCCGATCAGTGACAAAAGGGGCCATGAGGCCGGCCAGCATTTTCGAATCATTATGAGGGAAGACGTCTCGGCGGATAGACTCGGCCACCAGCAAAGGTTGATCGAGCCGGAGCTGTGATGCCCAGATCCCGTCAGTGCTCGGTCGGCCTGACTCGTCCACGTAGCCCTCTTGTTGGAGAAAATGAAAGTGGCGATTGAACTCGTGGTAAAGCCGATTGGTTACGTCATCGACGCGTTGGCGAAGACTGAGAACTTTATTTATTTTTTCTTTGAACCGGCTCCGTTTTTTGGGCTCACATTTCCTCAAATGAGGACACTCCCCGCATGGGAGTGCAGCAATTGCTGCCGTGGCCTCTTGTACTCGCGATTTCAGAGTCTCCCAGACTTCTTGCTCTGGGTAGGGCAGGGGCTCTTTTATTTCAAGTTTTGGATAGGTGTCGAGCGGAGTGCTGAGGACAGACTCTAGCCACTGCTCCGGAGTGTCCAGCCCAGCAAGATCAAAGCAAACGTCCAAAACAGAGGCAACTTTTGTAAACCGCAACCAGCGCTTACGCAAACGACCACGGCGCAACCGGTGCTGTGGCCATACCCGAATGGCAGTAACGCCCTCTGCTCCGCTTCGACTCTCCCGGGTCAATACCACGAAAAGCTCTCTTTTCTTGCTGCGAAATAGCCTTCCAGGAGTAAGGTAGGCCTGTTTGCAGAGAGCGTTCCAACTTCGGCGCTGCTCCAATTGCGCCTGCTTGAGCTCCTCCTCCAGCTGGCGCTTTCTGGATAGAGTGTGCAGAACTGTATTCAAATCACCACATCTTGCTTCCTCCAGCTCAGAGGCGACCTCTTGTTCGAGTTCCCGTAGATCCTCAACAACTTCTTGGTATTTTTCCAGATTCTGAAAAGTTGCAAAAGAGCGAGCGAGTAGGTCCCTTATTTCTTCAGATCGATGGGAAAGCAGCAAATTGAGGACCATAGAGAAGGTAATCTGTATTTGGCTATCCACACTCTCAGGTGTAGAGTGCAGGAGGTCGAAGATGAGTCGTGGGTCCTGATATGGTCCGGGGAGAACAATAACGAAACCCACTTTGTCCATGCCGCGACGGCCGGCCCTCCCAGTCATCTGAAGCAAATCAGTGGCATTAAGCGGAACGAACTCGCGTCCGTTGAAGCGATCACTCTGGGAAAGTACCACACTGCGGGCTGGGAAATTGACACCAGCAGCAACCGTTGAGGTAGAAAAAATGGCTTCAAGCCCTCCCTCTTTCATCAGAGTCTCCACCACCACCTTCCACTGGGGTAATTGGCCGCCGTGGTGGGCGGCAACCCGCCCGCTGCGGAGAGAAGAAAGCTGGCGATGGTTATTGAGGTATGGATGAGCGCCCAGAAGTTGGCGTAATCGCACATTAAAGTGGCGGTCTTCCTCGTCGCTCTCAGTGGGATTCAACCGGGGTAGCGCGGCAAGCAAAGCCAGGTTACAGTCTGCCCTTGATTTAAGAAAAAAAACAGCAGGCAACAGATTGAGGTGACGAAGTGCCGCGATTATCTGGGAAAAATTGGCAACACCACGTCTTGGAGTCAAACCAGCTCGAGGGCTGCTGCGAAGGAAATGTCGAACCTTGCCGGCCATTTCTCGCCGCTGGACGAGGGGAGTCACTTCGCCGCTGGGAAACATGAAGAGCGGATGAATGGGGACGGGACGTTTGTGCGCGGCCACGATTTGACAATCCACCTGTCGAAGCCATTCCAGCCAACCGGCAACTTCAGCCGCATTGGAAATAGTAGCCGACAAAAGCAACAAACGTGTTCGAGCCGGGAGGTAAATCATTACTTCTTCCCAGACCACACCACGATCCTCGTCTCCCAGGTAATGGGCCTCATCGAGAATGACTAGTTCGACCTCAAGGTCCTCTCCCCGATGCATGGCATCGTAGAGCTGATTGCGGAGGATTTCGGTGGTACCGACGATAATTGGTGCCTGATGATTCTCCTTGCGATCTCCGGTGAGAATCCCCACATTTTCTGCCCCGAAGTGCTGGCTGAACTCGGTATACTTGGAATTGGACAGTGCTTTGAGGGGAGAGGCATACCAGCTGCGCCCCTTATGGGCTAGCAACTTTTCCATAGCCTGAAGAGCAATCCAGGTCTTGCCCGATCCAGTTGCGGCGGTAACGAGCACATCACTGTTGTCGATAGCCAGTACCGCCTCTCGTTGGAAGGGGTCGGGAACAAAGGGCGCAGCTTTGGGGACGCCGATTCGCTCCAGCAATGGCTTGAGCTGTCGGGAGGCCTGAGGTCTAAATCGGGGCGGATGCTGCTGCTTTCTACCCCGTTTCGGTCGGCCGCGTTTTCGGCTATACTGGACTGATCTGGATCGATATGTCTTCTTTTTCATTTATTTTTATCTAATTGATATTACAGTAAATAAAATATTTACATTTATATTATACATTAATATATTTTGCGGTCATTGTAGACCGTGTCGGTGAACCGAAGAGTGGGATTATCCGACAGTAAATGTAAACGCAACATGATCCCTCATTGAGAGCCACAAACGGATTCCAGTTTGATCGCTTTTTGTTCTCTGCTATAGTGCTGAGACCGATTATTCAACATCGAAAACCTGGTCCTTAGGGCCAGGATTTCGATCGCATAGAGCATAGCGCATGGCGCATAGCGAAAAAGAAAGTGAGCGGTAAATGGTAAACGGTGAACAATCGCGGAGTCAGCGCATCATCGGTTTATCGTTTACTGTTTATGTCACGCTTTGCGCTCTGCGCTTAGCGCTTTGCATCAAAGGGGCAGTCCAAAGCCGGATCCTGTGGGTCCGGATTCTTTGCTCATGAGCTGAAAACACTGCCAGGAGCATATCCTTATGGCTGGAAAAGGCGACGCCAGTGAACATCTTCACCTGGGTGGCTCCTTGGGTCTGGTGGCCATACACGGGGGAGGCATAGAACCAGGTACTGAGGAGATAGCGCGTTTTGTAGCCTATCACAGCGGGGCCAGCCTCTACGTCTACGCTGGTCGGCGGGCAACTGGCAATCTTTCCCTGCACCGACCAAGCCACCGCACGAAACTTCAAGACCGTCCTCTCGTCATGAAATTCCTCGATCATGTGAATATGGCCATTTCGATCCATGGTCATGGTCGCAACGAGAGATGTGCCTATGTGGGCGGGCTGCACCAAGCCATGGTGCACCAATTCGTCAAAATCGCCCAGGCAGCTCTTGGCGAATATGAGTGGATTTTTGACCCGGAGAGCATTCCCCCGGAAATAAGGGGCCAAAATCCCAAAAATATAGTCAATCTCCCACCGGCTCAAGGAATGCAGCTAGAGTTACCCAGAGATCTCAGGCGGACCGAATCAACTTCTGACGGTAAAAAGCTCGAACCAGCTGGTGACGCTCTCGTCCTGAGTCGACTGTTGGTACGTTATATTAGCACGCTGATGTAGCAATGCTTCAGCATTGCTGGGCCCTACGCCAGCCAGCTTCTCAAGATCCATTCTACGTTTCAGGTCTAATAATTACAAGTAATGCATTTACATTGCGGATTTAGGATTGCGGATTGGGGATTGAAGATGTGGGATATGAGATGTGGGATGTGAGATAGTCAGAGGACAGAGGACAGAGGACAAATATTCTTCTGTGGGAGCGGCTTTCCAGCCGCGATCTTGCAATTTCATAACCTTTAACGCCTTCAACGAATCAACTAATTCCCTCATTCTCTAATCAACTAATCGACGGAAACCAAAATGAGAGTGAAGTAATGCAGATTACGAATCGGCGCATTTTGCAGGTCTGTCGATGGTTCCTGCTGCTAGTCTGCCTCAGTGCAGGAGGATTCCTCTTATTGGGGGGCAAAAGTAAAGGTTTTGGGGTTTTGCTGCTGTTGATTGGACTTTGGTTTGTTTTGGACAATCCTTTGGAGAGTTTTGAGAATCTGGAGGGCCTCTGTCCATATTGTGGTCATACGATACAAGGTCGTCGTCGAACCAGCTTTCACTGCCCAGCATGTGAGGAAACCGTCTCCCATCCAGATCCGAGAATTGGCAACGGGGATGGGGAAAGCGCTTTCCAAAGTGAGCCGGAGATCATAGAGCCAGGCGACACCCTTGATCTACACACCTTTTCACCCAAGGATGTCTCCTCGCTTCTGGATGAGTTCATCCACCTGTCTCAGAAGGCTAACATTAAGCTCGTCAATATCATCCACGGGAAAGGTACCGGCACCCTCCGCCGTCATGTACGGAGTTTTCTGGCACGAGACCCCCGTGTGATTTCCTTTTACGATGCTTCTCGGAAATCTGGCGGCTGGGGGGCCACGGTGGCGGAGTTGAAGGCA
>JBFFBS010000289.1:0-4346 GCA_041560295.1 Syntrophobacteria bacterium
ACGGCAACCCTGTGGGGAGTGTCATCAATTTACGAGACATCAGCGAACAGAAAAATCTGGAGGGCCAGCTGCAGCAAGCTCAAAAAATGGAGGCCGTCGGCACTCTGGCGGGGGGAATCGCTCACGATTTCAATAACCTGCTCCAAGCCATACAAGGCTATACGGAACTCTTGCTGATGCGCAAGAAGGAGGGAGAGTCTGATTGGCGAGAACTGCAGGAAGTCATCCGTGCCTCCAAAAGAGGAGCGGAGCTGACTCAGCAGCTGCTCACCTTCAGTCGCAAGGTTGAGAGCAAGAGAAGACCCCTCGATCTCAACCAGGAGGTGGGAGAATTACGAGAACTGCTCGAGCGCACCATTCCCAAAATGATAGATGTCGAATTTAAACTGGCTGACAATCTCAAAATGGTCAATGCTGACCCCGCCCAACTGAAGCAAGTGCTCATGAACCTGGCTGTCAACGCCAAAGATGCAATGCCTGAAGGCGGCAAACTGCTTATTGAGACGCAAAGCGTGATGTTAGATCAGGAGTTTTGCAGGAGATATGCTGAAGTAAAGCCAGGGGATTACGTACTGTTCTCCATTTCAGATACCGGGCATGGCATGGGTAAAGAGACGCTGGAGCACATCTTCGATCCTTTCTATACCACCAAGGAGGTTGGCAAGGGCACAGGCCTCGGCCTGGCAATAGTTTACGGAATTATAAAGAATCACGAAGGCTACATCACTTGCTATAGCCGCCCCGAGGTTGGATCCACCTTTAGAATATACCTGCCGACAATAGAGCCGGAAACCGTGCCTGTGGACGTCCTGATGGCACCGGAGCCTGAGGGTCTCTCCAGAGGAGGAAACGAAACCATTTTGCTGGTGGATGACGAGGAGTTCATTAGGGAATTGGGGGTGGATGTACTCGGAGGTGCCGGTTACACTGTTCTCACTGCTCGCAATGGGGAGATAGCCTTGGAACTATACCAGCAGGAGCGGGCTCGGATTGATTTGGTGATTCTGGATTTAATCATGCCTGGCATGGGTGGCAGCAAGTGTCTCGAAGAACTTCTCAAGATGGATCCAGACACACGAGTATTGATAGCCAGTGGCTACTCACCGGATGGTCCTACCAAAGGAGCGCTTGACGCCGGCGCCAAAGGTTTTGTCAGCAAACCCTACGATACCAGTCAGTTGCTGCAACTGGTTCGTAAGATCCTGGATAAAAAATAAAGCCTTGATTTCATCGCCAGGGTAGAATAGGGGGGCAGGGTAGGGCCGCATGGTGGTCTAGCCCGGATGTTTCATGAATCACTTGCTGCGACCACGAAACTGGGAACCCGCTTGCGGGACTGAGCGGAGCGTAGCGAGCGCGAATTATATGGCCATCCTTCCTGGCGTCCTCGGGTGTCGGCCCCTGCGACGTACCGTTAAGGTACGGAAACCAACATCCTGCGGTTGCCAGGTGGCACACCCATCTTCGTGGTCTCGCGACAGCAATTCATGAAACATCCGGGCTAGGTGACAAGCTTTAAGATATTCTTATTATCCTCCCGCCGATATTGGACCTCCTTCATCAATTCTTTGATGATAAACACGCCGAGGCCACCGACCTGCCGTTCAGAAATATCGTCGGTAAGATCAGGGGCATCCAATCCATGCACGTCAAAGGGGATCCCGGTATCTTCAATTTCGATGATAAACCGACTCTCATCATCCAGCATGCAACTGACCTTGACCTCTCCAGCCTGGTCCTGGTAGGCATAATTGCAGATGTTAACCAGGACCTCTTCCGTTGCCACGCCTATCTCGGTAATCCTTCCCGGATTTATGCCTTGCTCTGCCGCGCAACGTGAGACAAATTCGACAAAGTCCCTGAGATTATTTATATCGGCGGGTAATGTTAGTTCTGATAGGAGACGCATCGACTTAAATGTGCTCAAGGGCAACTTGCAGTGATTCGTACGTTGGGATCATAGAACTAAAGCCTGAAATCTTAAATATCTTTTCCACTTCATCTCGGGGGGCAGCACATATTAACTTCCCGCCCTTCGATTTCAACTCCTTGGCGATCACCAGAATACTGCGAAGGCCAGCACTGCTTATATAACCAAGCTCCACCAGATCAATGATAAAGCTTGTCTCACCTTCGTTCAGCCACTGCCCCATTTTCTCCTCAAAATCGGGTGCTGAAATAGCATCCATTCTTCCATTCAAGGAGATTATTTTCGTCTCCTTTTCCTTTCCGGCTTCTATTATCTCCACGGCGTCCTCCAGATAATTGCTTTTCACGATGGACTGTAATCATAGCACAGGCAGGAGAGATGATGAAATGAGTTTAGTGGTAAAAGAACACTTTAAACTGTTGGCTTCACCTGTAAGCTGATTGGAGCAGCGAGATGCGGTAAGAATCCAATCCCAAAGCTTCCTCTGCTGGTAAGCTGACGGCGAATAAGTAATTTGACGTGTCAATTTGCCGCTGGTATTGTAGTCTCTACACATCCCGGGGCGCAGAAACCTTTGTTCAGGCACGTTCAAGACTCCCCGGAAACCAATTCTTTTTACCACTATGCGATGCAAATAGTTTTTTCGCTCAGCGTAATTGGCTTTCACCAGAAACCATACTCAGCTGAAGGAAGAATCGACCATGTTTTCCTCTCTTAAGACAAAAATCATCTTTTTCATTGCACTGGTGATGGTAGCCACAGCCGTGACCGTTATGTACTTCACCCATAGAGATGTGGGGCACGCCATGTCGCAGGCTGAAGAGGCTTCCGCAGAAAATGTGCTTCGGCTCGTAGAATTGAACATTCTGGGAGGATATCAGAAACTCCTCTCCGACAGGATCGGCGCGATCAAACAACGAGAGGCTCGGTTGAAAACCCAGGCCAGCTCTGCTGCATCCGTCCTGAACCAGTTCAACCTTCTTGCTACAAATAAACTGGTTTCCAAAAAGTATGCTCAACAGACGGGACTGAGTTGGCTCAGATCAGTTTCATCAGTGGAACAAGAGGACGTGTTCGTCTTCGATGAAAATGGAGTGGTCATTGCCCACCCAGACTCCGTCATGCAATCCAGGTCAATCGATCCGCTGCGTGACATGAAAGGCAGAAAGATTGCCGCGGTGATGTCCGCGGACGTTTTGGATCCCGGCGGAGATTTCGCCGTATTTGATTGGAAGAAGCCAGGAGAAGAGGTCGGCAGTAAGAAACTCGGATACTTCATTCCTGTGCAGGTTTGGAAATGGACAGTAGCAGCTGTGGTCGATATCAGCGACATCCAGGCCGAGGCCGAGCGGAAATTGGAAGAGATAGTAGGCGTCTTGAAAAAAACCTTTGCCAACATCCAAATTGCCAAAACCGGTAGTGTCTTCATGTTCAACGGCAAGAGGGACATGCTCATCCCTCCCCACGCTCAAGAAGAGTTAGATTATCGATCTACTATCAATCCCCGCACGGGTAATCCCCTTTTAGATGATCTTATGACCGCTGCTAAATCCGAAGATTACTCCATGTCCTTTGTAGTCTCGGGGAGCGGCGGCAACCGGGTCATGGAGGCCTATGTCCGCTACTTTAAGGCACTGGACTGGTATATAGCTGTAGCGGTTCCGGTTGAGGAAATTCAGCTTCCAGCCAAGACCCTCGTCACCAGACAGAGTTTGATCATTTCCCTGATTTTTCTCGGCAGCTTGATAGTAGCGTATCTCCTGGTAACGCGTATCTCCCACCCGCTCAATCTGCTGGCTTCATATGCCAGGGAACTGCCCACGAGTGATTTCACTGCTGAGGAGGAAGAGAGTAGCCCCATCGATGATCTATCTGCAAAATTCAGGGACGAGGTGGGTCGGTTGGCAGAATCCTTCGTGTTTATGAGAACGGAACTGAAAAAGAACGTCAAGGAACTCATGGAAACGACCGCCACAAAAGAAAGAATCGAAAGTGAGCTGCAAATTGCCCGTGACATTCAAATGGGTATCTTGCCCAAGGAATTTCCACCATTTCCAGACAGGCACGAGTTCGAAATATACGCTACCGTAGAGCCGGCAAAGGAGGTGGGGGGGGATCTTTACGATTTCTTTTTTGTAGATGACGACCATCTCTGTTTTGCCATTGGCGATGTATCGGGCAAGGGAGTGCCTGCAGCCCTCTTTATGGCTGTGTCCAAAACCCTCATTAAGATGGAAGCCTCCAAGGGCTTACCAACTGCTGAAGTACTGAGCAGGGTTAATCGACAGCTTGCCCGGGACAATCCATCACTCATGTTCGTCACACTTTTCTTGGGAATTCTCAACGTTCGCACCGGAGAGATCGAATACAGCAGTGGCGGCCATGACCCTCCCTATGTACTGAGCGCCGGTGGAGA
>JBFFBS010000290.1:0-4333 GCA_041560295.1 Syntrophobacteria bacterium
CTGTTCAAACCGTTCATTTACAACAAACTGGAAGAGCGCGGCTATGTGACCACCATCAAGAGTGCCAAGAAAATGGTGGAAAAGGAGACTCCCGAGGTATGGGACTGCCTGGATGAGGTGGTCAAAGAGTATCCGGTGCTTTTGAATCGCGCCCCGACCTTGCACCGCTTAGGCATTCAGGCATTCGAACCCATTCTCATCGAAGGGAAGGCTATTCAGATCCATCCACTGGTTTGTGCTGCCTTCAATGCTGATTTCGACGGCGACCAGATGGCGGTGCACATACCGCTTTCCATCGAAGCGCAGATCGAGGCGCGGGTGCTGATGATGAGCACCAATAATATTTTGAGTCCGGCTCATGGAGAGCCCATTATCGTGCCGAGTCAGGATATCGTGCTCGGCATCTATTACATGACCAGGGGGAAACCCTTTGCCAGGGGTGAGAACAAGATTTTTTCCAATGCGGAAGAAGTGCGCTGTGCTTATGATGCTGGTGAACTGGATCTCCATGCTCAAATTTCGGTGCGCATGAACGGCACGCGGGTGGAAACCACCACTGGCCGGGTGTTGCTGTCGGAGGTGGTACCATCTGAAGTTCCCTTCGAACTCATAAACAAAGTTATGAACAAGAGAGCTCTAGCCGAGCTTTTCGATCATAGTTATCGCAAGGCCGGGGTTAAAAATACGGTGATACTGGCCGACCGTATTAAAGATATCGGCTACAAGTTTGCTACCCGCTCCGGTGTTTCCATTGCGGTTTCCGACATGGTCATCCCATCACGCAAACAAGACATCATTCAGGAGGCTTCAGACAACATCAAAGAGATCGAAAGACAGTACAATGAAGGTCTCATAACCGACGGTGAGAAGTACAACAAAGTTGTGGATATCTGGGCCAAGGCTACCGAGGATATTGCTGCTGAGATGATGTTTGAAATTGCTACGGAAAAAATCACCGACCCTGATGGTAAGCAGGTGGAGATATCCTCTTTCAACCCCATCTTTATGATGGCCGACTCAGGCTCTCGAGGAAGCAAGGATCAGATGCGCCAGCTTTCTGGAATGCGTGGTCTTATGGCCAAACCGTCGGGTGAGATTATCGAAACCCCCATTACCGCTAACTTTCGCGAGGGTCTTACGGTGTTGCAGTATTTCGTTTCCACCCACGGAGCGCGAAAAGGGCTGGCAGACACCGCCTTGAAGACCGCCAACTCTGGATATCTGACTCGGCGGTTGGTTGATGTGGCCCAGGATTCCATTGTTTACGAGAAAGACTGCGGCACCATTGACGGCATCTGGGTGGAGGCACTCACTGAGGCTGGAGAGATTATCCAACGTCTGGGCGAACGTATTTTGGGCCGGGTAACCCTTGAAACCATAAAGGATCCAATCACTGATGAAGTGTTGGTCAAGAAGAACGAGGAAATCGACGAGCAAGCGGTAACTCGGGTCGAGGAGGCCGGCCTGGAGGGAATTCATATCCGCTCTGTCCTCACCTGCCGGAGCAAGCGTGGCGCCTGTATGAAGTGCTATGGGCGCGATCTGGCTCATGGGCGCATGGTGGAGATCGGTGAAGCGATTGGTATCATCGCTGCCCAATCCATCGGTGAGCCTGGAACCCAGCTGACAATGCGCACCTTTCACATTGGTGGCACGGCCAGCAAACGTATTGAGCAGACCTCAATCAGTAACCGCAATCCTGGCACAGTGAGATATGTAAATCTGAACACGGTCCTGAATGTGGAAGGGGATCTGGTGGTGATGAACCGCAATGGGGAAATCACCATTACCGGCGAGGGGGGACGTGAGCGTGAACGCTACCAGATCATCTATGGTGCCAAACTGAAGGTCACGGATGGCCAGGACGTAGAGGGTGACACCTTGCTGGCGGAGTGGGACCCCTTTACTACTCCCATCCTCACTGAGGTGAATGGCACAGTGAAGTTTGGCGACATCGTCGAAGGCCTCACCATGCAGGAGAAGGTTGACCCGGTTACCGGTAAGGCCAGCAAAGTTGTTGTGGAGTACAGGGATACTGATGTAAGGCCGCGGATCTCCATGAAAGATAAGTCAGGCAAGACGGCCAAAATAGGCAAGGCTGCAGCCCGTTACTTTATGCCTGTGGGTGCCATCATCATGGTAGCCGAGGGTGATCCGGTTGCCGCTGGCGATGTCCTCGCCAAGATCCCGCGTGAGACCACCAAGACCAAAGACATCACCGGTGGTCTGCCCCGGGTGGCGGAGCTCTTTGAAGTCCGAAAACCCAAAGAGCAGGCAGTGATCAGCGAGATCAGCGGTATGGTCTCCTTTGGCAAGGATACCAAGGGTAAGCGCAAGGTGATTATCACTCCCGAAGTTGGAGATACCAAGGAGTACTTGATCCCCAAAGGCAAGCACATCAGTGTCCATGAGGGAGATCTGGTACGGGCCGGTGAGTCCCTTATGGATGGCGCTGCCAACCCCCACGACATTCTCAACATCCTTGGTGAAAAGGAGTTGGCCAAATACCTGGTGGACGAAGTCCAGCAAGTTTACAGGCTGCAGGGGGTAAAGATAAACGACAAACACATAGAAGTTATTGTGCGCCAGATGCTCAAACGGGTCAGGATTAGCGACCCAGGTGATTCAGACCTTCTCATGGGTGAACAGGTGGAGAAGCACCGTTTTGAGGAAATTAACCAGAAATTGCTCGACGAAGGTAAGAAGCCTGCAGTGGGCGAGCCATTGTTGCTGGGAATCACCAAGGCATCTCTCAGCACTGAGAGCTTCATCTCTGCCGCCTCTTTCCAAGAGACCACTAAGGTGCTCACCGATGCGGCAGTGGGCGGCAGGGTGGATTTTCTGAGAGGTCTGAAAGAGAACGTGATCATGGGGAGACTGATCCCTGCAGGAACCGGCCTGAAGCAGTACCGGGATATGGTTTCAGGTGAAAAAGAGGAAGCAGCGGGATCTTCATAAAAAATGAGCGGTCAGCAGTCAGGAATCAACAAGCAAACCTGCGAGCTGAAAGGTGAAGGCTTTTACGATAAAAAGATCTTGACAAATTGACAACAGGCAAGTAGTTTTAGATGTTTTTGGTGCCGGTGCGTTGCAGCACCGCAGAAACGGATTTTACGAGCGAGTGAGACGTAGGTATTATGCCCACTATTAATCAGTTAGTTCGCAAGGGAAGAAGACAGGTTAAGCGGAAAAAGACTACTCCGGCGTTGCAGGGGTGTCCACAGAAACGTGGGGTTTGTGTGCGAGTCTACACTACAACCCCCAAAAAACCTAATTCGGCGCTCCGCAAAATTGCCAGGGTGCGGCTAACCAATGGTATAGAAGTGACCTCCTATATTCCAGGTGTAGGACACAACCTCCAGGAGCACTCTGTGGTCTTGATTCGGGGTGGCAGGGTCAAAGATCTGCCCGGGGTGCGTTACCATATAATCCGGGGTACCCTTGACGCCACAGGGGTCCAAGATCGACGCCAAGGTCGCTCGAAGTATGGAGCAAAGAAACCCAAGTAGCTAAATAGGTGAACGGTCACCAGAGCATGGGCCACGGACACATCTTGCCGTGGCCCATGTCATGTATCGGCCCGAAAAACCTCCGACTCGGGGAAAGGGCTGGCAGGATCAATTCCGCTATCTGAGGAGCAGGCTAATGCCGAGAAGAAGAGAGGTCCCTAAGAGGATCATATTGCCAGATCCTAAGTACGGCAGCAAACTGGTTGCCAAGTTTATTAACAACATCATGAGGATGGGCAAGAGGAGTGTCGCCGAACACATACTGTACCAATCCTTTGATATTATCGCCGAACGCTCCAAGGAAGACCCGCTGGAAGTCTTCAAAAAGGCCCTGGATAACGTTAAGCCTACTTTAGAAGTCAAATCCAGACGGGTAGGAGGGTCAACCTATCAGGTACCCGTTGAAGTGCGGAGCAGTCGGAGGGTGGCGCTGGCTATCCGCTGGATTATCAACCATTCCCAGCAACGCTCGGAGAAGAGCATGATGCAGAAGCTGGCGGGCGAATTGCTTGATGCCGCCAACAACCGCGGCGCATCGGTGAAGAAGAAAGAAGACACCCATCGCATGGCAGAAGCCAATAAGGCGTTTGCTCACTATCGGTGGTAAACACAAAACCAATTGAGGAATTAAGGAATTGGGGGAATTGAGGAATTAAAGAACAATAAAAGTTTGGGGATTGCCAAGGCCTTTTGCCCTAATTCCAAAATCCCTAAATTCCTTAATCTCTGCATTTCGCTATTCGGATTTGAACATCAGGTGTTGAATGGCCCGGCAAGTACCCATAGAAATGGTTCGCAATATCGGCATCATGGCTCACATTGAC
>JBFFBS010000291.1:0-4264 GCA_041560295.1 Syntrophobacteria bacterium
ATAGCGGGCAAGTTGAGGCAGACAGCATAGCCTGGAGGAGGCGGTCATGAATAACGAACAAGTGATTATGGAGCAACTCGAGCACCTGGGTCAGGAAATCGCCACATTGACCGATTCGGCCAGGTCATTGCGAGAACTCCGGGATGATCTGTCGCCCAGGGTCAATGAAACGGTTAAAATCCTCATCGAGCAATTGGCGGAAATCGAAGCCGATGTTCAGTTTGACGATCTGGTAGCCCTCCTGAAGAACCTGTTGAGAAATGTCAGGAACTTGACCTGGTCAGTCGACCAACTGAAGAACCTCATTGATTTTATTCGAACCGTCGAGCCCTTGCTCAAGTCTGCCGTGCCCCAGGCCATATTTTACCTGGATCAGTTGGAGCGACAGGGGGTCTTCCAAGTTCTTGCCCACATGCTGGGGGTTCTGGAAAAGATTGCTGAAACCTACACTCCTGAGGATATTGAGCAGATCGGCAATGGGCTGGTTCCCCTGGTGGGAGTGGCCAAGAAACTGACTGCTCCGGAGGCTTTGAACCTTTTGGACAAAGCTGCGGAAGTGCCGGCCAGGGTGGACCTTTCTCAGGCCAAAGCGGTGGGCCCCTTCGGCATGCTGTTTGCCTTGGGTAACAGTGAGGTCAAGCAGGGCATGGGCGTGGTGCTGGAATTGACCAAAGCTCTTTCCCAGCTCAAAAATGGAGCCGGGAAAGAGGAGAGTGGCGCCTGAGGTCTCACAATTTTCTGGAGCAATAAATTGAGACGACAAGCCAGATCCCCAGAACTGTGGCGATTACGTAACCAAAAAAACCTAAGACGCCTGTAAAGGAAACTGCCTGCAGTCCAAAAAATTCTATCTCAAAGGCCACAACTTCTTGTGCAGAATTGAGCACGACGGCTGCAGCAATAATTGAGGTAGAGATCAGTAGGCCCACGACCAGCCGATTGAGACTTTTTTCGAGGCTGATATCAAGCTGCTGAAAACCCTCATGCCGGATCTTAATCAGCTGGTTCCCACGGGCCACCTGTTGGAGCATACCGTGAACAAACCTGGGCATTCCTTTCGCGTGCTTCAATGCGTACCGGGTGTCTCTGCCCACATTCCTGAACATCCTTTTCCCATCGTAGCCGCGCTGAAGCAGTTTTTTTGCATAGGGTTTTACGAACTCCAGAATATTTGCGTCACTTCCCTGTATTTTCCCGAGGGCCTCGGTCTGGATAAATGTCTTCAGGAGCAGCAAGAGATTCCGCGGTAGCTGAATACGATACTTGAGGATCATCTGGGTAATCTGCTCATAAACATCTTTTACGGAGATGGACTGCAGTGAACGCCCGTAAAAGGTCTCGCTCATATCTTTGAGATCTATCCGAAAAGTCACCAGGTTCATTGTCTCTTCATTGAGTAAGCCTGCATCCAGGAAAGCCTCCATTATCATATCGTAATCATGTTCTGCATAACCGAGGAATACATTGGCTATCTGCCGCATAATCTCTTCATCCAGGTATCCAGTGATGCCGAAATCTACCAGGCTGACGCGGCCGTCATACGTGACAATGACATTACCAGGGTGCGGGTCAGCGTGAAAGAAACCAAACTCCATCAACCGTCTGGCAAAGCAGCGCAAACCCACTAAGGCAATCTCCTTGGAATCAATGCCACGGGCTCCTAGTTCCTCCACCCGATCCACCTTGATTCCCTCAATCCGCTCCATTACCAAGACAGATCTGGTGGTGTATTCCCAGTAAACCTTGGGTATGTAAAGTTCATCCATGTCTCTGAAGTTTGCATTAAACCTTTCTATGCTGCCCGCCTCGATGAGCATGTCCAGTTCCCTGAAAATCGTGCGTTCAAATTCTCGCACCACGTTGGTGAGAGTCAGTAAGCGCGCCACCTCAAAGGCTTTCTCAATCTTGTCGACAAAGTAGTACATCAAGCGTATATCTTCCCGAATCTTCTCCTCGATGGCCGGGCGGACGACCTTAACCACAACCTTCTCACCTCCGGGAAGCGTGGCATGGTGAACTTGCGCCACCGAAGCGGCGGCGAAAGCTTCCGGATTGAAATCGGGAAAGATTTCATTGATGGGCCGCTGGAGCTCTCTTTCAATAACTTCCTGGATTTCGGAAAAAGCAATGGGAGGAACCTGATCTTGAAGCTTTCCCAGCTCCTCAATGTATTCGGGAGGCAAAATATCGGCACGGATGCTCAGAAGCTGTCCCACAGCTTACCCGGCCGAGCATAAATGGTCAAAATCTTTCTCAGGAGAAGGGTCTGTCTTAGATTGCTGGAACTAAGGGCTGCGTTTGCATTTACCAGATTTACAGATATGAGGTGATAACAATGAATAATCCAATGTCTGTCGCCTAGAACCTTTTTTTTCTGTACCTGGCTATGTTAGATTTAGCATAATGACCCCAAGAATTTGAGTGCTGACTGACAGCTTAATGGAAAAACCCCATGAAATCTTTTGAAGAACTGTTAACTTCCTCTGCTGAAGTCCACGGTCACCTCTGCCCAGGCCAGGTGGTGGGTGTGCGCATGGCCATGTTGGGCTGTCGCCTCATCGACCTGGATGAACCCACCAGCCACGATCAGATCAAAAAGCTCATCGTCTATGTGGAGATGGATCGGTGCGCCGGAGATGCGGTTGCTCATGTTACCGGCGCCAAACTGGGCCGGCGATCACTGAAGTTCATGGACTACGGAATCATGGCCTCTACTTTTATCAATCTGGAAACCGGCAAGGCTTTTCGGGTGATTTCCACTGAGGAAGCACGCGATCTTGCGGCTCAGTATGCTCCAGAAGTTGCAGGAAAATATCAGCAGCAGCTGGAAGCTTACAAAAAAATGCCGGACAGCGTGCTCTTTAGGGTGCAAAAAGTGGAGGTAACGCTCAGCGAATTTGACCTGCCTGGCCCCACCAGGCGCAAAGTAGCCTGTGCTCGCTGTGGCCAGGTGGTTCGCGACCATCGAGAGGTGATCATTGATGGTTCTCCTCTTTGCCACCCCTGCGCTCACGGTGGTTACTACAAGAATGCTAAAGAAATCACCTGGCCGGACATGAACTGGACACCCGCTGGCAGCAGGCAGGAGAAAGCCGGCAGCGGGCAGGATGAAAAATGTAGTTGGGAGTAGTAGGCAATGAGCAAAATATCTGAGCGTTGGGATAAAGAGAGTCATCACTATTTTTTGAAGCCGGTCGGCGGGATGAAATTGTCCAGCACTGTAAGTCTCTGGGTTACAAATACGTGACTCTCGATCTAGAAGGATATCGCACTGGCAGTATGAATGAGACTTTAAGCAAAGATCAATTGTCCCTATCCGAACCAAATCTTTTCCGCCTCAGATAACAAAAATTAGATAGATGTTACCACCAGATTGAGCCAGCTCAGCAAGTGTACCGGAGAGCCAAAGTATGGGTTACAAAAATCTGTCTCAATGTCTAACAGCGTTGGAATCTCGCGGAAAACTTGTTCGTATCTCCCAAGAGATTGATCCGAACCTGGAGATTGGGGCTATACAGCGCCGCGTCTACCAGGCCCAGGGCCCTGCCCTCCTCTTTACCAATGTGAAGAGCTGCGCTTTCCCCATGGCCGCTAATATCTTCGGCACCCTGGAGAGGGCTCGATTCATCTTTCGTGACACCCTTAAAACCATCGAGCACCTGGTAAAGCTGAAAGTGGACCCCGTTGAAGTGCTCAAACGGCCCTGGAAGTTTACCGGGATGCCGAAGGCTCTATGGAATGTTATGCCCAGGAAAGTGAGCACAGGTCCGGTACTGGCAAGAGAGACTAGTATTCTCAGTCTTCCCCAGCTCAAGTCATGGCCTCAGGACGGGGGCGGCTATATTACCTTGCCCCAGGTCTACACCGAAAGCATCGAAAAGCCGGGATTTGCTCTGTCCAATCTGGGTATGTACAGGGTGCAGCTTTCTGGAGGTAACTACAAACCCGATGAGGAAGTGGGGCTGCACTACCAAATCCATCGCGGCATTGGTTACCACCACGCCCAGGCCATTCAAGCGGATGTTCCCCTCAAGGTGAATGTCTTCGTTGGCGGACCTCCGGCCATGACAATTGCCGCAATCATGCCTCTGCCTGAAGAGTTGCCCGAAATATCTTTTGCCGGGGTTCTTGCCGGGCATAGAATAAGCATGATTGAACGGCCCAACGGCCTGCCCATCCTGGCAGAGGCCGACTTTTGTATTTCCGGGTACATCGACCCGGACCGCCAACTGCCGGAAGGGCCTTTTGGAGATCACCTGGGATA
>JBFFBS010000292.1:0-4127 GCA_041560295.1 Syntrophobacteria bacterium
GAGAGGATCAATGGAAGCAGCGAACAATCCAACACAGACAATGGAGGTAACCGCTCCAAAGCCGGCCGACCAGAGCAGCCCCTTTTTCAAACCGGAGACCAGCTCAGACCAAGCCAAGCCAATGGAAGGTAATCCCTTCCCCCAGGTCAAAACAATCAGGATAATCAGGAGTATTTCAAGCAGGCGTGCTCCACCCAGGATAAGCATCGGCTGGTAGCCGGACTTTGCAGTTACTACCCTCGTGCCCAACTCAACGGCAAGGACTGCCGCAAAACACAGGAACAGGGTTCTTATTGGGATTTCTTTTGCTTCCATCCGAGGGCTCGCAAGGCCTTGTAAGCATACCATTGGTTGTACCAGTGATCGGATGTTTTGATCCTTATTAAAATTTCGCTGACCGCCCTCCAATCCCCCCTCTGCCCGAGTCCATAAAAGGCCATGGAAACCACATTGGGATGGGGATCATCGAGAAAGGCCAACAGATCTCTATAGGTTTGAGGTCGGCGGCTCACAGCCAGTGCCCTCACCAACCAGTAACGGACTGCTATGTGAGGGCTTGTCAGCAGGCGCGGATAGGCCTGAAAGCTGCTTACCTCCAGCCCTTTTTGTTCTATGATTCTCAGGGCGGAAACTCTCTCTTGCCAGGACCCTGATGCCAGAGCCTGTGGGACATTCTCGAACTCAGAGCTTTTCCCTCTCATATACAGGAATGGGACCAGGATGCTAAGGCCAACGATTAGACAAAGGATTGAAGCAATCAGCGCAGAGGTCCTCACATCCAGAAAAAAGCAACAGACAAGACGGATCAGTGCATGGAGGAGCAGGTAGAGAGCAAGGGGCAATCCTATGACCAGCGAGCGGAAGGTTAACTGCCGGAAAATACTGTTTTTGTCACTCTTGGCAGAGAATTCATGCAATGCAGCTCCCGGGTGAGAGAGAAAATCTGCGGGCGTGATCTGGAGAATTGTTCTCTTCCCATGGCTGAAAACCAGCATGTTACCATCCTGGACCACCTTCAGGTCAACTGCATCATCTGTTCCCACATTGAGATAGTCGTAACTCAGCAATTCCCGCTCCACTCTCGCGGGTAAAGATCCTTTTTCAAAATCTTGGAGATTGCATGTCTTAAGAAGCTTCTGCTCCAGAGATTTGAAGACCTCCGCCGGGAAGAGGGTATAGTCATAGTAAAAATCATTGATTTTTGTTCCAACAGGATTGGAAAGGAGGAGAACGTCTCTGAAGTCAACAAACAAGTGGTTGTCAATTTGAGATGTCCACAACAGCGCCAAAACTGCAACCGGGATGGTGTGCACCATGCGGTGCACCCACACCTTTTGACCAGGAGGAGGTGGCATCCATCTGAGGGTGGCGAGGAACACCACGGGGGGTATGGCTAGAAAATAGCAGGTGGCTCCTAAGGACAAGCCCCTACTATTCAGCACCGCAACAGAACCCACCCAGAACAGCAAGAGAACAATCAAGACAGGTCGGCTGCGGCAGAACAACCGATGCCACACCCAGGCCGCTGCAAGAGAGAGTAAGGATAACCCTGCCCCCAAACTGAAGGTGAAAAAAAGAGCTCCTAAAAAGGCGGGCCCGAAATCCTGGAGGCTTGGCATGATGCGTTGGTTCGGTATGGTGAGGTAGCCGGCAGCTTGTATGGCCGAGAGGCTACGATGGAGGTGGATGTTGGACAGGTAAACCTGTATGGCAGCTATGATCTGGGCTACCAGAAGGCCCAGCAAAAGTGCCTTGGCCGTGTAGGGAAATCTATTTTCTGAATGTACCGAGTGTTGACCCATTGGACAATATTATGACGGCCTGAGGAGGCCTGATTGAAGATTCACCAGAGAGGCACAGAGCTCACTGAGAAAAATATTGAACCGCAGACCCACGCAGACGAGCGCGGACAGAAGACGAGAGTAAGAAGCATAGCTGAGTAGATGCAAGGATCGCTTAAGGCTTCAATGGGAAGCACATGTTGGCGAAAATAAATCAGCTTATTTTCGCCAACAAGGGCTCCCATTTTGTCCCGATAGGAAGCTATCGGGACGCCCGCCAAGTGGCGGGCTGCCTAAGCGATCTTTGTCTTCGTGCTCTTCGTGTGCTTCGTGGTTCCAACTTAGATTTTCTCTGTGCTCTCCGTGTCTCAGTGGTTAATAAAATGATAGATGGAACAAAGATCACTCAGGTCTTCATTAGCATGTGATGATCTTTTTTACCAGTGTGAGGGCGCTCTTTTCTGGTCTGAAGCTGAGTTCTTGACATGAAACGTGAGTTGCTATCTGGCTGAAGAACTCCAGAGCACATTCCATGGCCTCGGGGTCCCACAGAGGGGGGAAGGAACAGGTGAGGAGGCGCGCTACCGGATCGAGCCCTGTCATGTCTTTGGTGGAATTTTCTTTTCCATGGCTCAGGAAAAAGATTCTCTC
Organism: Syntrophobacteria bacterium; assembly: GCA_041560295.1. Classification (GTDB taxonomy): domain Bacteria; phylum Desulfobacterota; class Syntrophobacteria; order BM002; family BM002; genus BM002. Next base: position 2,433 of record JBFFBS010000292.1, read on the forward strand.
CAACCTCGCTTCCCGAGACGAGCCGAATGCGGCCTCGCCATGCCAGGGCGTACCGTAAACTCTGAACTCGCGACCTTGTTTTCTCACAATGACTCTGTCGTCGCTCAGGATGTCAACACCATTTTCTTTATCCCACAATCTCGCCAGCGTGCTTTTACCAGCCCCGGATTCCCCCAAAAAAAGGATCCCTTTGTCCTCAATTACAATCCCGCAGGCGTGAAGGATTATTCCCCTTGCCTGTGCCAGGTAATGTATGAGTAGAAGTTCTATGATCGGACCAAAATAAGGATCGATGAAGTGGATGGAGTCGTCACCAAAATAAAGGTCGGCGTGTTTGAGATGGTGCGGTAAATAGAGGGTTCTCTGGAGTTCACCCATTTCCGGGAAAAGTTTTACTATGGAGGTACCGTTTTCGCGATACAGGGTCCAGATCGGTGGGGATTCAAAAACCTTTTCCTCAACCACGAGGTCAGGAATGCCATGGTGCAGTCGAAGACTGATCTCAGGTTTTTCTTGGGCTACAAAAGGAAGATAGGCTGGCGCTATTTCCCCAGAGACGTGTCCTTCAATGGAAATAGCCACATCTCCAATCCGGATTATCACATTCTTTTTAGACATAAGCATTAAAATTAATTAAACCACGAAGAGCACGAAGAGCACAAAGATACTAACGCAGAGCGCACGGCGCCAAGCGCAGAGCGAAAAAAAGAGGATTAAGGAGTCAGAATCCAGAATCCAAAAGGCAAAAACCTAAAGGATATCTTTCCTCACTGACTACTGACTACTACACTATTACGCTATGCGCTATGCGCTATGCGTGGTTTATGCACGTTGTGGTGAAAACCGTTCGCAAACGCTCCTTTTCAAACCAACAGCCCACAGGTAAAGCATGCTACACAGTCTGACTTTCAGGCTGCAAGGGTCGATGCTCCGATGACCCCGCTCAAGGCAAACAACCTTGCCCAGGACCTGCGCTGGCTTCACTGGAGCATCACAGGTGGTGCAGGCGTCGCCCCGCAAGATAAAGGTGAGCCCACAGCCGTTTCTTTCCTCTATATTTATTATGCGATGGGCAATAAACCCGTTCTGCAAGCGATAGAGGATAATGTCTCCCCTTCTGAGGTTGGAAGGTGCTACAGGTTCAACCGTGATCAGGTCCCCATGGCGAATGGTGGGATGCATGCTTGTTCCGGGGGCTCGAAACCGCACTCCGAGGCCACGGCTCAGCAACTCTCCACTGAGGTCGCCAAAATGACGAAAACCCAGGGATGAAGCCTGGGTGTTCATTTTAAGATGCGCTGTCTTCATGGTGTCGATAGTATCAACCCCTTATGAACCTGGTCCAGCGCAGGGTGGTACAGGCTGACCGCAGTCAGCGCCGTCAGGGCCAAGACTCCCGGTGTCTTTGCAAAAGGCCAGGACGGCACACTTGGCGTCTAAACTCACCCGCTTCACTTCGGGCTTCTTATATTCTTTTTTTCTACTTTTCTCCAAAGCTTTTCCTTAACAATATTTAGTTTAGCCAGTTGTATTTAGCAGGCAGCCCTTCGACAGGCTCAGGACAGGCTGACAGATAGCAGCTGGCAGCAAAGAATGTCAGCTTTACGATTTGAACGACTTCAACGATTTGAACGACTTTAACGACTTTCCTTGCGCCTCCCTTTATTCCGTCTTGACTGAGTCTATAAAACAGCC
>JBFFBS010000293.1:0-4066 GCA_041560295.1 Syntrophobacteria bacterium
AAAGGCAAATGGATCGTATTCAGGACTGAGCAGCATACACACGTCCGCAGACATAGGAAACAATGGAAATCCAGCTACGAGAGGTGAAAGCTGGAACGGTATAATGGATGAATTTCGCGTTTCCGATATAGCCCGCGACACTGACTGGATCAGGACCGAGTACAACAATCAGAGTAATCCTTCCGCTTTTTACTCCATCGGCATAGATGATGTGAGCCCGGCCACAGCGATCGACCTTGTCTCCTTTACCGCCAAGGGTCAAGGTAACTCGGTCCTGGTTGCTTGGGAAACGGCCCAGGAGCTCAACAACATGGGCTTTCACCTCTATCGGGCCAGAAGCCCTTGGGGTCCCTTCACCCGACTCACCGACAAAATGATATCCGCTCTGAGCTTTTCTGTTGTGGGTCGAGAGTACTCCTTTGAGGACAAAGACGTCACCCCGGGAGAGATCTACTACTATCAGCTGGAAGACCTTGACATCTACGGTAAGAAAACCGTACACGGCCCCATCTGTGTTGACTGGGACAATGACGGCCTGCCCGATGATTGGGAGATAGCCCACGGGTTAAATCCCGGTTTCAATGATGCCAACCTCGATTCGGACGGTGACGGTCTTACCAATTGGGAGGAATACCTTCGGGGTACTGATCCCTTGAACCCCGATACTGATGGCGACGGTATTTTGGATGGTGAGGACAGCGAAAGAGACACCGATGGCCAAGGCGGGGTGCGGACCCTGAGTCCCGGCATTTACATTCTGGCAGCCGATGAGACCGGCACTACCCTGGAGCTTCGCACCGACTCATTTGACTTTACTGTTGTCGAGGCTGAAGGGCAAGAATATGAGCGGCTGAAGATCCCAGAATATATCCACGGCTTCACCCCTGAGGTGGGAAAACCTGAACTTCCACTCAAGGGCATCCTTGTAGATATTCCCGAAGGATACTCAGCAACCCTGAAAGTCCTCCAGACAGAAGATGAGCTCCATACCGGCTACCAGGTCTACCCTGTTCCTGAAAAGGCCGTGGACGAGCAGGCGCAATTAGCGCATGTGGGCGAGATATTTACAATGGATGAAGCCGCCTACAATGTGGATAGTTTTTATCCTGAAACGGTAGCTCACCTGGGAGAGCAGTACATCTTCCGCGGCCAGCAAAAGCAGCAGATTGTCTTCTCCCCGCTTACCTTCAACCCTGCCACCGGAGAGATTCGCCACTACCGCCGCATCCGGATTCGGGTGGACTATGAAGTTGGGGAGTGGGCCAAGGCAGCCGGGCCCGAGCCCACACTCTGGTCTCCGTCTGTGGCTAATGAGGATTCTAAGGCATTTTCCTCCTTCGTGAAAATGGCCTTTTTGACACCGTCAATGATCGTCAATCCTATAGCATCAGTTTTATCATCGGCAGCGATACTGGTTCGGGCGATTTGGGCACCACCTGCGGCAGCAACCCCCGCCTACAAGATCCTGGTAGTGGAAGATGGGATCTACCGCCTGTCGAAAACCTGGCTCGAAGCTCACAGTGTGGATGTGAGCACCTTTGATCTCAGTGAAGTACGGATCTACAACCTGGGTCAAGAGATAGCTATTTTTGTCTATGATGAAAACGAGAACTACCGACTCGATCCGGAAGACTACATTTACTTCTACGGCAGGGCGGTGGAGGAAAGCTACACCAAATACACTACAGATAATGTCTACTGGCTCACCCTGGAAGGTGGCTCTGGTGCACCGAAGAGAATGGCAGCAATTGATGGCACTCCAGGAAGTGGCGCTGTTCCTTCAAGCCATTCCTTTACCGTTCATCATGAGGAGGACAGAAAGTATTGGGCCGGAGCTCCTGGCGGTGACTCTTTGGACCGCTATTTCTTTGATCCCTATGTCTACGGAGAAGATATAGGAGATCCGGTCTCTTTCGATCTTTCCCTGCCGGGTGTTGCCGACCAGGGCACTCTCAAGATAATGATGGCCGGCACCTACGCCCCCTATCACCAAGTGGCTGTCTCTTTAAATGGCATCCCAGTTGGGACCTTTAGCTGGAGCGATATCGCCTTTTATCAGGCAACAATCGAAGATGTCGACCTTGTGGAAGGGATAAACACCGTTACCCTCGAGTGTTTGACCGGGGTGGATGCCATCGCGGTTGACTGGTTTGAAGTGACATATCCAAGGCGCTTTGAAGCAAGCGGTGACCTGTTAACATTTAGCCACGAGACAGGATACCGCTTTCAGATCTCCGAGTTCAGTGGAGACAACCTTTTGGCCTTTGATATTACCTCACCGGCAAATGTGGACCGGATGATTAATTTTGACACCATAGACACCGGAGGCCCCGACCCCTACACCCTGGATTTTGAGCCGCCAACTGGATCAGGAGAGAGAACCTATGTGGTTCTCACCGCGGATCAAGTGCTCGACCCGGTTGCCATCATCGAAGACGAGCACGGCAACCTGGCGGATCCGGCAACTGGCGCCGACTACATCCTGATCACCCACAGAGACGTGGGCTGGGATATAAATGGAGATCCCAATCCATGGCTCAATGATCTTACGGCCCTTCGCCAAGCTCAGGGTCTGCGTGTCAAGGTGGTGGATGTGGAAGATGTTTTTGACGAGTTCAGTTACGGCATCTTTGCACCCGAGGCCATTTTGGACTTTCTGGCCTATGCCTACACCAGCTGGACTCCGCCTGCACCGCAATATGTGCTTTTGGTGGGAGACAGCACCAGAAATCCCAAGAATAACCCTGATCCTTCCCTCGGTATAGACACGGTAACTACGTATATTCCCACGTATTTGACCTATACCGAGCATATGGGTGAGACCGCAACAGATGAGTGGTTTGTAAGAGTGAGCGGAGCCGATGCCATCTCTGATCTTTATCTTGGCAGGCTGCCGGCAAAAAGTGCCGATGAAGCCGAGGACATGGTAAATAAGATTCTTGCCTATGAGGGTTCTTTGAACACCAAGAGTTGGGAGAAAAATGTGCTCCTCCTGGCAGATGATCAGAGAGATGGCTCGGAATACGAATATGAGGCCAATTTTGAAATCATGAGCAATGATGTCGCAGCCTTGCTGCCTGAAGCAATGAATGATCCGGTTACGGGGTATCTAAACGACTATTTTGACGCAGATAATCTGAAGGCTGAAATAATAGCCCAGATAAATAGCGGCACCCTCATGGTGAATTACAGCGGCCACAGCTCCATCCAGAAATTGGCTAATCCAAATATATTTAATGCTGGAGATGTGGATACCTTGACCAATAGCGGTATGTATCCTCTCTTTGTCGGCATGGGCTGTCTCAGCGGTCACTTTGTCTACCCGGAAGACTGGGATCACCCCTCCCTGGCCGAAACCCTGATGCGGGCTGAGGACAAAGGGGCAGTAGCAGCCCTCATGTCCACAGGGCTTACCACCACCGAAGGCCAGCATATTTTGGATACTGCTCTCGTTGATGCCATCTTCAACCAAGACGTCCGGATCCTCGGCCAGGCAGTATCCAGTGCCAAGCAGACCCTGCTGGCCAATGGCGGCTCCTTGTATGAAGAGGTGAATGAAACCTTCCTCCTATTCGGGGATCCGGCAATGACTCTCAAGGTACCTCTTCCTCAAAGACCTGAGGGGCTCAGGGCTCAAGGGAATGGCAATGCTGTTGACTTAAACTGGGATGAGGCCACAGACTGTAATGGCGGCGGGGTTGCAGGCTACAACCTCTACCGCAGCACCACACCGGGAGGAACCTATACACAGGTAAACACCTCCCTCATCACCGGCAATCAATATGACGACACCTCGGTTGCAGCCGGCACTACCTATTACTACGTGGTGGCCTCTGTGGATGCTGACGGTGACGAGAGCGCCCAATCCCAGGAAGCGAGTGGTGGCACGCAAAGTGCAAACTCTGAAACAAGTGGAGGTGGTGGTGGCTGTTTTATAGACTCAGTCAAGACGGAATAAAGGGAGGCGCAAGGAAAGTCGTTAAAGTCGTTCAAATCGTTGAAGTCGTTCAAATCGTAAAGCTGACATTCTTTGCTGCCAGCTGCTATCTGTCAGCCTGTCCTGAGC
>JBFFBS010000294.1:0-4040 GCA_041560295.1 Syntrophobacteria bacterium
ATTAAGGGGTTTCCGGTTCATCTAGACCGGATGGCTAAGGTCCAGGCTGCGCTTGAGGGAATCTCTTTCAAAGCACTCGTCATCAAGGCGCTTGAGAAGTACATAGATAGCGAAAGTTGGGATGCGAAGATTAGAAAAGCCTTCACAGAGGATAAGGAGGAAATAGAAAGACTAATTAAAGAAGGAGCAAAAAAGAAATAGAGAGCGAGGAGGTGATCTGAATGGTAATCCTAGGGGAATGTCCTATCTGCCATCAACAGATAGGGAGGGTTGCCACGTGTGATAAATCTTTCTCCGAGCAAATTCCCTTCGGAAAATAACATGACTTCTATGATGACCCTGCCTACCGACATTTCTTGAATTGCGTCCGCTATGTGTTCCGTTGCCAGGGATGTGGTGTCTCTAAAGACGGTTATCACCATCACGGCTGCCCCAATGAAGAGTGTCCTGAGTACCATGAGAAACTCAGGATCTGTACACATTAAAGACATGAAGAATTAACCCGCATGGATCATTGGCGATAGTTTAGATCCCTTAACACACACTTTTAGTTTTTGAAAATACGGCACAAAATGCTGAGGTAAGAACTTCCGGATGTGGGTTAAGCATATCTTGCCAACATCTTAACTTTTCAAAAACTAAAGGTATGATGTGCATACGGCAAGTTTTCAGGAGATCAATGCGGACTTTAAAGATTAGAAAATTAAGAAAAGTCTGGGTGAGCAGCCTACCTAAGCCGCCGCAGCTGGAGAACCTGGAGAGTGAAGCAAACAATAAAGTCATCTAGTACAAAGCTACAGGAGTAGTACTCTACCCGATATTCACATAGGGAAGATCAGATGTTTTCCCACGGAAATTGTCATATAAATATCATCAAGCCCACGTAACACTGAGTTAACACGACTGTTAAGTCTATAACTTACTAGAATAACATGATAAGTAACAGTTTCTAACACGTGGATGTACGAGTTAACAGTGCTGTTTCGGGGTGTAAATAGACAGGTGAGTTCTGCTTGTCAGTGACGCAAAGTGGGTAGTCCGACCCTACACTTCCCCCCTTCCCGCTGAGTTAATTCATGGCGTCAATAAATTCAAACGCGATATCTCGTAGAAACTGTATTTCTATGACGAAACGGTTGGGTGAGAGATAAAATGGACAAGCAAGCAGCTCAACCGGAGGCTCAAAAGTCATCTAACGAGCAAAAAGAAAAGGCCCCTCAAGAGGGGCCTCGGACACGGTTGGGACACGGTTTTTCAATATTACAATTCTAATGATTTTAGGTACTTGGTGGAGGGCGACCCGGGGATCGAACCCGGGACCTTTGGTTCCGGAGACCAACGCTCTATCCACTGAGCTAGTCGCCCATAAAGGCAGCGGTTTTATCTAACATAGCAAAGGATGGTTGTCAATGTAAGTCCCATCCTGGTAATCTCTACTTCATGGCGCATTGAGGGTGCAGGGTACAGGGTACAGGGTGCAGGGTGCAGGGCAAGAAAAGAAAGGGGGCACCGATGGGCAAGTTTCAGGAACTGAAAGTCTGGATAAAAGGAAAAGACCTTGCTGTATCTATATATAAACTAACCGGCCACGGAATCTTTTCTAAGGACTGGGGGCTCAGAGATCAGATCCGGAGGGCTGCAGTCTCAATACCCAGTAATATTGCAGAAGGAGACGAGCTGGGAACAAACAAACAAGCCATTCACTTCTTCTATACTGCCAAGGGGTCCACTGCCGAAGTGCTAACGCAAGCAATTATTGCCCATGAGATAGGATATCTTGGTGACAAGGATTTCCAACACGTGCAGAAGGAATGCCGTGGTATCTCCGGCATGTTGACTCGACTAATACAATCCCGCTCGAAGTAGAATTGCTTTGTAAGCATACGATCTTCACCTTTGTCCGTCACACCTTGTACCTTGTACCTTGTACCTTGTACCTGAGTTGATATAAATGTCCAATCTCAAAGATGATATCACAATCATCCTCCTTATATTAGTTGGAGTGATCGCAGTTCCCGTACTCTTCATTTGGACCGCCGACAATCTCTTGGCTCTCACGCTAAAGACCTTTGTGGCTGCTTTTTTCCTGTTACTGCTTATAAGAGCTTTTCCTCGGAAAAAAGATGAACCTCATCAGCGGCAGAACAGTGGGAAGGACTAGCCCGGATGTTTCATGAATTGCAGTCGCGAGACCGTGAAACTGGGAACCCGCTTGCGGGACTGAGCGGCTTGTCTCGGCGAAGCTTTAGCGAAGACGGAAGCGTAGCGAGCGCGAATTAGATGGACGTGCCTGCCCGCCATCGCGAGCCTGCTCGCTCAGGCGAGGCGGGCGGGCCACCGGGTAACCGCAGGGGCTCGAACCCGAGGCGTACTTGAACAGTACGTCGCAGGCTTCGAGACCCGAGGACACCCGGAAGGACGAACATATCCGCGGTCGCAGCAGGTGATTCATGAAACATCCGGGCTGAGAGAGTTGAACAGCCGCATCCCTTCAGAATCCCAATTGAAATCTTTTCTCAGAGATGCTACAGTATATGGCTGTTTAGAGGTTTTTCTACTGCCATTTCCCGAAAAGTTCGGGGGCACCCATGAATGACACCGAACCGGTACCCTGGATAAAGCCCGATCTACCAGCGGGTAAAATTCTGGTGGTGGATGATGTTGATGAAGTGCGCAGTCTCTGCGCTGACATCATCCAGCATATTGGCCTCGAGGCAGCCACTGCCTCCAAGCCCTCCGAGGCCAAAGATCTCTTGGCAAAGGAGGTCTTCTCCCTGGTAATCAGTGACATTGCAATGCCGGGGATGGATGGACTCCAGCTCACCAAATTCATCAAAGAACACTATCCCAAAACTGACGTCATCCTGATGACCGCTTTCAACATGCACTACTCCTATGATGATGTGCTGGCTGCCGGTGCCATAGACTTTATCCAGAAACCCTTCAGCAACGATGAGTTTGAGGCCAAATTAAAACGGGCCTGGCGGGAACGCCAGCAGTTACAGACAATTCAGCGTTCTGAGCAACGCTTCAGAAGTCTGCTCGAAAATATCCCAGGAGTTGTGTTCACCGTCCTTGCCGATGGGACTACCGAATTTGTGGATGATAAAATCAAAGATCTAACCGGGTACGCCCCTGAAGCTTTTGAGGCGGAGCCCGACCTGTGGTCGTCACTCTGCGGTGACGAGACCGGATCCCTCGCAGCGGATCTACTCCATTCTGCCTCGGAGCAGGGAAGCAGTCTGGTTCGGGAATACCTCATCCGGAATCGCGATGGCAAGAACAGGTGGCTCCAAGTGAGAGGTCAGGCGATTTTTGATGAGGACAACAACATCGATCACATCAGCGGCATCCTTCTCGATATTACCACTCAAAAGCGACTGGAAAAACGAACCAGCTCATTGAATCAGCTCTTCTTTAACTTCGATACTGATCACAACGCCAATATCCGAAAAGTTATTCTCGAAGCCAGCAACCTGCTGACCGCCTCTTGTTCTCTTTACTACAGAGCTGAAAGGGATGGAGAAGAACCGTCGCTTACCCTGGCTCATGCCGACGGCCAAGTGGAGGTAAAAGAAGGCAGCGAAGCGCAGAGAGGCCCTCTGCTCAGCAAGGTTATGCAAAGTACCAGCGAACATCCGGAGGTGTATGAAAACCTCAGTCAAGATGCAGAGCTGCAAAGGGACTATCTGGTAATGCACCATACGCTGCAAACAAGCATTTGCAGGCCACTATTGGTCAATGAGCGTTGTTGCGGCTCTTTCTGCGTCGCCTTCACTGAAGGCCACAAAGTGCTCCCCCACGAGCTCGCGGTTTTCTCCATGCTCGCCAAAGCGCTGGAGATCGAAGAAGAACGACGCGAGCTGCAGGAGGCGCTCATTCGCTCCGAAGACAAGTATCGCTCTTTGGTAGAGGGCAACCTGTATCCGATCAGCATCATAGATAATCAAGGTGTCATTCGGTATTGCAACAACGAAATGGCCACCATGTTTCACTATCCCCAGCCTTCCTCGCTCTTGGGCCGGGATTTCATCGAATTG
>JBFFBS010000295.1:0-4000 GCA_041560295.1 Syntrophobacteria bacterium
ATGGATCTCAACGACCCGACCTCATTTACATCAGAGGAGCCAGGCCAACGCCGTATTTTTTCGGTTAGCGAGCTCACCAGGGAAATCCGCGGGCTGCTGGAGGATCACTTCCCCTTCATTTGGGTGGAAGGCGAGATTTCCAATTTCAGAGTGCCAGCATCCGGCCACTACTACTTCGTCCTCAAAGACCTCGAAAGCCAAGTGCGCTGTGTTATGTTCCGCTCGCAGCAGCGGTGGATGCGCTTTCAGCCGGAAGATGGCCTGCACGTGCTATGTCAAGCCAGGGTCAGTGTTTTCGAGCCTCGTGGTGAATACCAACTGCTGGTGGATGTGATGGAACCCCGGGGTCTGGGGGCGCTGCAGCTTGCCTATGAACAGCTGAAAAAAGGGCTGGAAGCAGAGGGACTCTTCGAACCCGAGCACAAAAAACCCATCCCGTTCCTTACCCAGCGCCTCGGCGTGGTTACTTCCGCGACAGGTGCTGCCATCAGGGACATCATTAGGGTGGTCAGGGAGCGCTACAGCAACCTGGAGATCTACCTTTACCCGGTCAGGGTTCAAGGTGAAGGGGCGGCAGAGGAGATAGCCGCCGGGATTGATACCTTTAACGCTGAGTTTCCTGTGGATGCTCTGATCGTCGGCCGAGGTGGAGGGTCTTGGGAGGATCTGTGGGCTTTCAACGAAGAAGCCGTAGTTCGGGCAATTTTCAGGTCACAAATCCCGATTATTTCTGCGGTAGGCCATGAAATAGACACCACCTTGGCCGATCTGGCCGCAGACGTACGGGCACCTACACCCTCGGCGGCTGCTGAAATTGTGGCCCAGCACAAAGAAGCTCTCGAAGCATACGTGGCCGATCTACTTCAGCGGTTGCAAGGCCGCGTCCGTCAAATACTGAGTCTTGCCGGAGAGCGTTTGAGCAGCCGCAAACAGCGATTGCGGCATCCTGCCGCCCGGCTGGCTGATCTTCGGCTGCGTCTCGATGAACATACGCAACGCCTGGATTTCGCTCGTGGTCAAAGGCTGAATTCCGAAAGGCAAACATTTTTTCGGCTCAGAGATCATTTATTCCATCTCAGCCCAGGCCGCAGGATTTCCGAGTCACGAAGTCTTCTGGACCAGTGTAGGCGAGATCTTGGACTCTTCGCCAGGCAGAGTTTGCAGAGAAAACGCCAGAGCCTGGAACGCAGCCTGACCCAGCTGGATGGCTTGAGTCCCCTTGGGATACTGGCACGTGGTTACAGCATTACAGCCACCTGGCCGAAGGGGAAGGTGGTTCGCTCGGTTAGTCAGGTGAAAAAAGGTGCTACGGTGCGAGTGCGCCTTCACCAGGGAGCGCTGAAATGTGATGTGATCGACATAGAGGAGACTAACTGATCATCTGGACGTTCGCCGGATCTAGCCCGGATAATTCATGAATTATCCGGGCTAAGAGAGATTTGATGCGCTTCTGGCCAGGAGTAGTGATTTTGAGAAGAGTATTTCTGATAGTATGTACACTATTGATTCTTAGTCTAACAGCGAAAACAATGGCAGATACCATAGAACTGATTGGACCGGAACAGCCCGTGGCCCAGGGTGAAGTTGTGCAAATAGTACTCAAAGGGGCGACAGACGGCTCAGAAGTGATAGGCTTCTGGCGGGGGCAACCCCTTGAGTTCTTTAGGATTGATGGGAACAATTATGGCTCTCTGGTGGGTATTGATCTGAGACTCGCTCCTGGAACGTACCCTTTGAAAGTGGAGGTTAGCTCTCCAGGGAACAGCCCTCTGACTAGGCGGACAACCATGAAGGTGGTGGATAAGGACTACGGGGTACAGCGGCTGACCCTGCCAAAAAAGATGGTTACCTTGGACCCTGCCACGCTCGAGCGGGTAAAAAAAGAAGGCGCGAAATTCAGCAGACTATGGTACAAACAAAACCCTAGACGCTACTGGAGGGGCAATTTTGTTCGCCCGATTTCAGGCAAGCTCAACACACCATTCGGGCTCAGGCGAATTCTGAATGGAGAACCGAGAAGTCCACACTCGGGAGTGGATCTGCGTGCCGCGGAGGGAGAGCCAATAAGAGCGGTCAATCATGGCAAGATCGTTCTGGTGGGTGACTTCTATTTTCACGGCAAGGCCGTGGTTATTGATCACGGTTGGGGATTATACTCCATGTATTTTCATCTATCCCAACTGAATGTTGCCAAGGGAGATTTTGTCGGAAAAAATGCAGTCATTGGGCTTGCTGGCTCCACCGGGCGAGCCACCGGGCCGCACCTCCACTGGGGTGTACGGCTTGGAGGCGCCCGGGTGGATCCATTCGCCCTGTTGAGGGCGACAAGCGGATGAGGGAAAGAAGTGGCTAGAAAGAAAGAAAAATTTGAGGAGGCCTTGCAGAAGCTGGAGGCCATCGTTACCCAGATGGAAGAGGGAGACCTCCCCCTGGAAGAGACGCTGAAAGCATTTGAGGAGGGGGTGAGGCTCGCCAGGTTCTGCGCCAGTAAACTAGACGAGGCTGAGCGTAAAGTGGAGAAGCTGATGCGGGATCAAGCCGGCAAACTGCAAACCACTTCATTCAGTGAGGAGGAAGATGACTCCTGACTTAGACCTCAAGCAGTATTTGGAGGCTCGTCGCCTCATGGTAGAAGAGGCTCTTGAGGTTGCCTTGCCACAGCAAGATGGGCCTGAATCCAGAGTTGTTGAAGCCATGCGTTACAGCCTCTTTGCTGGAGGCAAGAGGCTGCGCCCAATCCTTTGCCTGGCTGCATCCGAAGCGGTGGGTGGCGAAACTCAGTTTGCCATGCCAGCTGGTTGCGCTCTGGAAATGATACATACGTATTCTCTCATCCACGACGATCTCCCTGCCATGGATGACGACGATCTGCGGCGCGGCAAGCCAACCAACCACAAGGTTTTTGGAGAAGCCATCGCCATTCTTGCAGGTGATGGTTTACTCACCGAGGCCTTTGTGTTACTTAGCGACTACAATTCTCTGCTACCTGAAAGAGCGGTGCAGGTCATAGGGGTCATTGCCGAGGCGGCAAGCTACCGTGGCATGGTGGGTGGCCAGGTGGTGGATATGCTTTCACAAAATAAGCCAGCCGATCTGGAAACTGTACAGCAAATGCACAGTCGTAAAACCGCGGCGCTTATTGCCGCGGCCACGGAATCGGGAGCACTGGCAGGGAACGGCTCCGAAGCCCAGGTTACTGCTCTGGCCCGATATGGCAGGGCTATTGGCCTTGCTTTTCAAATAGCAGACGATATTCTTGATATCGAGGGGGATACCGAGCTTCTCGGCAAGACCACAGGCGCAGACGAGGCCAGGGGTAAGGTGACCTATCCTGCGGCCGTTGGCCTGGAACGCTCGCGGCAAGCAGCTAACGAAATGATAAATGATGCCTTGGCAGCGTTAGAGGGATTCGATGATAGCGCTGACCCTTTGCGTTCGCTGGCACAGTATATAATAATGAGGAAGAAGTAGCATGGCGCAGTAAGCAGGGAAATCTCTGCTCTCGGGCTTCAGAAGTAACGTAGCTATCGATTGAACGACTTAAACATAAAGATCCAGAGACGCTTTGCGCTCTGCGTTTTTGGAAAGGAGTACGAGGTTGAGTAGGGAAACCAGTAAAGAAAGCTCCCAGTCAGAGCAGGAGCGACAGCCTCTTCTGCCTGGTATAGACGGGCCGCAGGATCTCAAGTCTTTGTCCATCGAAGAACTTTACCAGTTGGCTGAAGAGATCCGAGATGAAATTATTTGTACTGTTTCCAGTAACGGCGGCCATCTGGCACCTAACCTGGGAGCGGTGGAACTGACCCTGGCCCTGCACTACGTATTTGATGCCCCGCAGGACCTGATTGTTTGGGATGTGGGCCATCAGGCGTATGCTCACAAACTGATAACGGGGAGAAGGGGCCGGTTTCACACAATCAGAACGCATGGGGGCATCAGCGGCTTTCCCAAACGGAGCGAGAGCCCATACGATGCCTTTGGTGTTGGGCACGCCAGCACC